>JAHIMR010000099.1 GCA_018896525.1 Actinomycetota bacterium | reverse complement strand
GAGCCCCTCCGCGTAGTACTCGTCCCAGTAGGCGTTTAACTGGTCGGGGGGCGGGACCATTACCGTGAAATGGCACCTTATCTCCTCCGGCTTCTCCGAAAGCCCGAAGTAGACCATCGGCGCCGGGATGGAGAGGGTGTAATTCTCAATGGCCCGGGCGAAACGGGCGGGCAGGTGCTCGCGGCCGACCAGGTCAAGGTAGGTGGGGATAGCGCTGGCGTTGGACAGGATCACCCGGGCGCGGATAATCTCACCTTCACCTGTCTCGACACCCACCGCGCGCCCGTTCTCGATGAGTATCCGGGTCACCGGCGTGTTCATGCGTATTTCCGTCCCGTTGTCCCGGGCGATACGGGCCATCGCCTCGGGGATTGCGCCCATGCCCCCTCGTGGATACCAGTAGCCCTCATGTGAGAGGTAGCTCATCACCGCGAATATCCCGTTTATCCGGTCGGCCGGGATGCCCGCGAACAGGTTCTCGAACGACACTATGGTGAGCGCCCTGCGGTCCCTCATGTAACGCCGGTTCACGGCGTCCTGGGTGTTGGTGATCACCCGGAGGATGGTGGGGATGGCCCTCATCAGCTTAAGGCTGGCCGCCATCTTCAGCAGGTGACCCGGCGTGCCGAACTGCTCAAGCGGCGGGAACGGCTTGTCAACCATGACCTTACCGGCGTCCCACACCGTCTTCATATCCCGGCAGAACTCCAGCCACCCCTCGCGGTCGCCGGGGGCGAACTCCGCTATTACGTCGGCCGTCTGGACCGGGTCCATGGGCACCAGCACGCTGCTCCCATCCCGGAAGCGCATATCGTAGACAGGGTCCAGGAGGTCCATCCTTATGTAATCCTCAAAGGTTAGCCCCATCATCTCGAAGAAGCGGTGGTAGAGCTCCTTGTAGAGGATGAAGATCGCGCCTACGTCGAACTTGTGCCCGTTCAGGTCGTAGGAGGCGCAGCAGCCTCCCAGGCGTTCGCTCTGTTCCAGGAGGAGGACTCTCTTGCCCCTTTTCGAGAGGAGGTCCGCGCAGGTAAGCCCCCCGATCCCCGACCCGATCACAATCACGTCGTACAATGCGTCACCTCTCCCGGTCTACGGCGAGGGCTGTTACTGCGTGAGGCGCCAGCCGGGGACGTTGTTGGCGAAGCGCCGCATCGCGAAGTTCTCGATCCGGGGCATCGTGGAAATACCGGCGCGCACCAGGGGCCGCTTGACGACGGTGGGCAGCAGGTTCCAGACCTTCTTCATCAAGTACGACGGGTAGAACGTCATCACCGCCCTACGGAAGTCGTCGTACGCCTCCGCCTTGTCCTCGATCGCCTTGGCGGCGACGCGGCCGGTGACAAGGGCCCCCAGCATCCCGAAGAACAGGAACGGGTCGATCACGCCGGCAAACGTTCCGGCCAGTATCTTGTTGCCGTGGAAGAGGCGGGGGTTCCTGAAGCTGCCCACCGGGCAGGCGCCACCCATGAGGTCGTTCCACTGGTTGAACTCGAGGCCTTCCAGCTCGGCCAACATCGTAGTGAACCTTTCCTTGCTCTCCCGGGTCAGGGGCACGTCCCTCTGGAACAGCAGGGCGAACGACACCCCGTTGACCGCGCAGTTGAACGCGTAATCCTTGGTGAACGTGTCCATCCACAGGGATACGGTCGTGCGGTCGTGGTCCGCCGTCCCCTTGGCGAAGTAACCGTACAGGGGGGAGTATGGGATGTTCAGCGCCTCGTACGGCTCGATCTTGAGGCCGGTGGCTACGATGGTGTCGGCGGGCAGCCGCGCGTAGTCGCCCTGGGTGATGACCGGGTGGTCGAACTCCACGTCCACCCCCAGTTTCTCCGCTTCGGCGAGGAGCAGGCTGTCCACCGACGATGAGCGGGACCCCCTCTCCACCATGTACATGCCGATGGGAGCCTGCATCGGCAGATGGTACGGCTTGCCCCAGGCCCACAACGTGGCCTCGTCCAACAGCTTCGCCGCTGGCGTGATGTCAACCCCGGTGAAGCGCTTGATGCCCTCGAGGTCGAACGGGCTTCCCGCCGGGTCGGGCCGGAACTCCGGCATCCCGCCGATGCGGTTCTCCCGCTCCAGGACCTTGACCTCATGGCCGCTTCGCGCGAGGTTTATTGCCGCCACCAGGCCCGACAGCCCGGCGCCTACGATCGTGACTTTCGACATAATCCCACCTCCGGGTCGTACGTTACTATGGAAGCTGTTTGTACCCGGGCAGCGCCTTGAAGAAGTTGTCCATGAAGCCCTTGAAGATGTCGGCGTGGTCCTGGAGGAACTGGAACTGAGCCGGTAGTATCTTCTTCTTGAGCCCGACCGGCACGCTGTCAAAGAACCTTCTCATTAACAGGTTCCGCTTGTAGAACCTGTTGTAGCGCGTGTAGAGCTCGAACGCCTCCCGCTTGTCCCGATGCGCCATCGCCGCTATCTTCCCCGAGACCAGCGAGCCGTGCACGCCGAACAGGGCGAACGGGTCCATCATGCCGCCCAGCGTCCCCGCCAGGATCTTGTCTCCCACGAACAACTGCGGGGTGTCGTAGGCGCCGGTGGGGACCAGGCCCTCGAGGTAGTTCCAGCTGGCGCAGCTCATTCCCTCCTGGCCCTCGAGCTGTCTCTCCCTGTATGCCTCCCACTCGCTATCCCTTATAGGCTCTCTTGCGAAGTAAAGGGAGAACACCACGCCGTTGGCGGCGCCGTAGTAGGCGTAGTCCAGGATGTAATCGTGGAACCAGACCGCGCATATCGCGCCCTTGTCGGTCTTGCCCCGCCCCATGTAACCGTAGACCCGCTGGTAAGGTATGTTGAACGCCTCGAACGCCTCGAAGTAGAGACCGGTGGCGATGATGGAGCCTGGCGGCAACCGGGCGAAGTCCCCCTGGCTCACCAGTTCCTTGCCGAACTCGAACTTGACCCCCGCCTCCAGGCACCGGTCGTACAGGAGCCTGTCCAGGGCGGTGTCCCGGGAGCCCCTCTCCACGCAGTGCAGGTTGACGTGGGTCAGGTCCATGGTGACCCGCCGGCCGTAGGTGTACATGTTCCAGTTCTCGGCGGGCGTGACCTGTGGCTCTCCCAGCTCGACCCCTATGAACCTGCCCAGCGGGCCGGGCTCCATCGGGGTGACGTCCACCGCGGGATGGATCTCGGGCATGCCACCGACACGGTCGTACTTCTCCAGGACCAGGACATCGTGCCCGTCGTGCGCCAGGTTCAGCGCCGCGACGAGCCCGGCCAGGCCCGCTCCCACCACTATGACTTCCGAGGATTCTTTTGCCATCTTGCGCACCTCCGTCGGTGTATCGAACTTTTGAGCTCCCCCACCCTAACCCTCCCCCTACGAGGGGGAGGGGGGGGAAGCGATCCCCTGAGCTAGGTTAGCAAGCGGCGCGGCATCCGCCGGGCCTCGTTCAACTGCTTTTTCAGGTGCTTGACGCGACCCTCGTCCAGGCTCGATGCCCGGTAGAGTCCGGCCAGCACGCCTGTGAGTAAAACGATAAGCGCGGCGAGACCCCTGCGGTGCCACCACGCGAACCTTATCAGCCTGAGCATTCTGCCCCCAGTTGCATCGTTATCCAGTACCTCTCCCCGGTGGAAAAGGTCTAGAAAAGGACCTTCTTCATGGTGCCGGTATCGTACTCCCAGCGGCGGTTGGATATGTTGTTGGGGTCGAGTGCCATCTTCATCTTGGTGAACGCGTCCATGAACTGCACCAGGTTCGGCTGTGCCGTCGGCATCACCATGTCCATCATCGGCATTCCCTTAATGAGAGCGCCGGCGCCGGCGGCGATTATCATGCCCTGGCTCATGGCGGTTATGGTCGCCCTCCCGTAGCCCATGAGTATCCTGATGAGGTCGTCCTTGTCGCTCTGGTTGGTGTACATGTCGTACTCCATGTAGGCGGAGCGTCCCATGTGGTACGGCTGGAGGTAGGTCGAGGCGTCGTCGGGGGGGAAGGCGTCGTCGGTGGTGCCCACCTGGTTGGTGCACGCCTCCCTCATCGTCTTCTCTATCCCCACCATGTTCTCCAGCTTGTCTATAAGCGCGCCTATCATGAACGAGCCGCGCACCCTCTGCACCCTGACGGTAACGTTGAAGTACTTGACCCAGGTGTCGAAGTTCACGTACTCGTTCTCCTCGGTGAGGTCGAGGAGCGCCTCCTTGGGGAGGAAATCGAACAACGGGAAGCCTTCCTCCAGCATCCTCTGGGTGACCTCCGCCTTGAGGTCCGCCTCCTCCTGGGTCTCTCCGCCGTAGATGGTGACCAGGTTATGCCTGGGCATCAGCTCGGTGACCTTGCTGGCTTCCTTGTTCGTCTCGCCCATGAATATCCCGAAGAATGAGTCCATCATGTGGGCCAGCTCGAGGCAGAGGTTGTCCTGGGCCACCAGCTCAAGGGCCTCGGCTATTACCTCCAGCTTGTCTTCCTCGTAGGACGGGAATATCTGCTGGTGGAACTTCGCCTCGGGGTAGAGACGGACGGTCATCCGGACGACTATCCCCAGGGTGCCGAACGCGTAGCGGAACATGGTGGAGATGTCAGGCCCGGGGCCGGGTACGTGCCCCTTGACAGCCCCGTATGAGTTCGGCCCCGTCTTCAGGATGTCCCCGTTTGGAAGCAACATCAGGGCGTCGATGATATTGTCCATCCCGAACCCATACTTGGAGGCCATGGTGTTGATGTTGCAGAAAGCGTGGTTGCTGATAACCCCGGCGGTAGCGCTGGTGGACGGGTTGAGCACCCGGCAGCCCGCTTTCTGGGCGGCGACCTGCAGCACCAGGTAGTTCACCCCCGGTTCGATCACCGCGAACATGTTCTCGCCGTCCACCTCAACTATCTTGTCCATCCGGCGCAGGTCGCAGATGATGCCGCCGAAGGTAGGAAGCGCCATGCCGGCGGTGGTCAGGCCGGTGCCGAACGGCATAACGTCGATGAGGTACTCGTTGGCGACCTTATAGATCGCCTGGACATCCTCGATGGAAGCGGGCAGGCAGACGATATGCGGGTAGGAAGCGGGGGTGAAGCTCTGGTCGCGGGCGTAGCCGCACAGGATTGAAGGGGCGTCGGTGGCCCACTCACAGCCAAGCGCCTCCTGCAGGGCGGAGAGGGCCTTTCCGAGGTTTTCTACCCGGTTGTGGACCGGGTCCTTCTCCATCACCTGGGGCCTGTGTACGACCCGCCTTTCCCTCCGTTCCTCCCTTATCCTGCTCTTTGACATGAGAAGCCTCCCGTTTCGAGTGATTTCTCGACCAACTGGGCGAGGTCGTAGATGTCCAACTTGTACTTGCCTTCACCCGCGGCGCTCTCGAACATCCTGACGCAGATAGGACAGGAGGTGACGATCGCGTCCGCGCCGACAAAATCGGCCTCGAACAGACGCTCGTTTGTTACCAATCGGGTGTACTCCGGCTCCCAGAAGAACACCGAGCCGCCTCCGCCGCAGCACAGGGAGTTCTTGAGGTTCCGCTCGAACTCCAGCAGTTCTAGTCCCGGTATGGCCTCGAGCACCTTGCGCGGCGCGTCGAATACCCCCCGGCGGCGGCCCAGCCGGCAGGGGTCGTGGTAGACGGCCTTGGCTTTAACCTCGCTCGAGGGCTTCAGCTTGCCTTCGCTTATGAGCCCGGCGGCGATCTCGGAAAAGTGGTAGACCTCGATGTCAATTGCCTTGGTGTACTCCTCCTTGAGGACAGTGTAGGCGTGGGGGTCGGCGGTTATAACCTTGCCCGTGCCGGATTCCTCGATCTTCTCTACGTTGGCGGCGGCCAGTGTCTCGAAGTAGTCCCGGTCGCCTATCATGAGGAGAGCGCTGCCGCTCCCGACCTCCCCGGCGCCCAGTGTCCCGAAGTCAACGCCTCCCGCCTCCAGGACCTTCGCCACCGCTTTCATGCGGGGCGCAAGCTCCGGGAAGCTGCCGTAATCGTCACCCACGAAGAGAAGGTGCTCGACCTTTTCATCCAGGGCGTTCTTGATGTCCAGGCCTTCTTCCCACTGGACCCTCTTCTCCGCGGGAACCCCGTAAGGGTTGTCGGTCTTCTCTATATTGCCTAGCATCTCCCTGAAATGCTCCATCGGGGCCCACTCGTCCTGGACCGCCTGCTCCCGTAGCAGTTGGATCACCCACATCGGGTGGAGCTGCTTGACGGGGTAGCAGCGGTCGTCGCAGGAGCCGCACAGCATGCAGGTGTACAGGGCGTGCCGCATCCGGTCGTCCGGCTCGATCTCCACCAGGTCGAGGCAGCGGGCTATCTCCAGCTTGCCCGGTGCGTAGTACGCCTCGTAACGGAAGCGAGTGCCGGACGGGCAGTTC
>JAHIMR010000098.1 GCA_018896525.1 Actinomycetota bacterium | reverse complement strand
GGGGTGGGGGGGCCGCCGGGGGTGGGGGTGCCGCCGGGGGTGGGGTTACCGCCGGGGGTGGGGGTGCCGCCGGGGGTGGGGGTGCCGCCGGGGGCTGTGCCTGTTGCTGCGGTGCCGCCGGTGGCGGCGGGGGCTGCGGGGGCTGGGGGGCCTGCACTATAGGGCTACCCGCGGCGGGTGCCTGCGGTGGGGTGGGGGCGCCTGGGGGCGCTCCAGGGGTTCCCGCCACCGGGGGCTGTGGTTGCTGCCTGGCGGCCTGCGCCGCCTGCGCTTGCGCCTGCGCCGCGGCGATACTCTGGTCAACCTGCGAAACCTCCTGGCAGGCGACAGCAAATCTCTCATCGGGGAGCTCACCGTTCAAGTACATGTTGTATACCTGCTCACCCAGGGCCTCCAGCTTGTTCCTGCGGTCCTTCTTCAGCTGGGACTCCTGCGTCTTTGCCTTGGTCTGGTCGGCGGCGGTTGTAATCGTCTCCTGGATCTTGTCAAAGAACCCCACGTCGCACCTCCTGGTTCGCCCGGCTTAACGGTACTTCTCCGGCATGGCACCCGCGACACTCCACCCCAATGAAAATTCCAGGGGTCAAACCCTCGCATCGACCAGCCTCGGCATCTTGTCTATTCTTGTATGGATTAGAGTCTATAGAATAATCGCGTAGAATCAAACAGTATGACAGTTATGGGACAGATCGCCTGTGCCCCGGACCCGGGCGGAAAGGAGGATGATGGACAACCCGAGCCGTTTACTCAAGGTCAGCCGCTATGTCCTTGAGCCTTCCGTTTCCGGCCTTGCCCTTGTCCGCGAGTTCCTCAAGGCGACGCTGATGCCATTTCCGCCTGCTCAGCCACACGTCTACGACATACTGTCGGCTACCCACGAAGCGTGCAAGAACGCGATCGAGCATGACCCCGTCGCCCGGCACCCGGTCGATGTCGCCTGCAAGGTGTTCGAGGACGTCGTGGTTGTCAAAGTCTCCGACAGGGGAAACGGCTTCGACCCCGACATCCTGCCGCCACAGCCGCCGGACCCGGAGGCAACTACCGGATGGGGGCTCTTCCTCATCTACTCCCTTATGGACAACGTGGATATAGAAACCGGCCGGGATGGTACGTGGGTAACGATGACGAAGAGGCTCTAACGCCCCGGGCTGGTGACCCGGGCTGATGCATAACACTTCCCTTGTAGAGTCGGCATCTTGCCGGCATCGGAACGCGCCATTGGTGCCAGGCACCGTTGGCGCGTTTTTCTGCAACAGCCTGGATCACGCCCCGGGATGTTGCATAACAGACGCCGTTTATGTGAAGGTTCCAACGACACCAGCCCGGGGATGGCAAGTCTGTCTCACCGATGATTGTGTACACGGGAGGGGACAGGCCCCTTCGGTGCATTATGGAGAGCGGTTTTGGTGGAAAGCCGAACGACACCCACGGGGCCAGTCCCCGTTTGGGTGGGGGGTGGGTGTTACGGTTGGAGGGCCTCGTCTGATGGAACACCGTCAACCGTTATTGCAACGGTGGTCACCCTGGGGTCATTCGCCGTGACGGTTTCCGTTATCTGGGCGGTAATCGCTTGAACTATCGCCGAGCCACCCCCGTAGCTTGCCAGCTCCGCGGAGAAATCCGCCGTCGCGGCCTCCCCTTCGACGGTATAACCATTGAGCCGGGTTCCCCCTGGTATCGCGGTAGCGAACCCCTTCTCCTCCTCCTCCGGCGACGGTCCCTTCAGCAGTTCCTCCAATGCCTCCAGCGCTCCCCCCTCCACCTCACGGGTCACCGGGGCCGTCTTCTCACCCACCATGAAGTACACCTGGACCGACTCCTCCGCCACCGGGGCCGTCGTCCCGTTTGACGGTGGATTCTCGGGAGTCGTAACCGCCTCCTGCCCGCCTTCGCCGCAGCCCGCCGCCAGGGCTGTCAGCAGCACGACCGCTAGTAACACCGCCATAAGCCCTCTTCTTCTTTTCACGATACTCCCCCTGGTTTAATCACTTCCGTCGCCTTCCGTGCGCGGACTTATCCGCCACAGCTTACATAATATATTAATTATCCTTATAATTGTCCGTATGCTGAAGGTCGGTATCCCAAGAGCGCTCTCATATTACAGGTACTTCCCGTTCTTCAAGACGCTGCTCGAGGGGCTGGGAACGGAGGTCGTCCTCTCCAGGCCCACGGGCAAACGTCTCCTTGAGGATGGTGTCCGCCACTGCGTTGACGATATCTGCGTCCCGGTGAAGCTATTCTACGGCCACGTGCTCGAGCTCAAAGACAGGGTCGACCGGCTGTTTATTACCCGGCTTGTGTCGGTTGAGAAGAGCGACTCCGACACCTATACCTGCCCCAAGCTGATCGGCCTTCCCGACATGATAAGGAGCTCCGTGGAAGGGCTGCCTCCCGTAATCGAGTTCGTGATTGACGTACAGAACCGCTCTCTTCGTTCAAGCACCAGGCGCCTAGGCGAAGCCTTGAATGCCTCACCATCCCTTATCAAGAAAGCGTTCAGCCGATCTCTCGACGTCCAGGCCCGATACGACGAAAAGCTTCTCGGTGGGCTTACCCCCGAGGACGCGATGGAAGCGGTATTCTCGGGAAACGGCAGTTCGGACGGCGTGCCGGCGGGTTCAGGCGATGGCCCGACCCCGGACCTTAACATAGCGCTTATCGGTCACGAGTACCTCCTGCACGACCATTTTATCAGCCACAACCTCCCCGGCCGCCTGTCCAGGCTCGGGTGCGACGTCGAGTACATAACCCAGGTACCGCCTGACGTGATAGAGTCCGAACTCGCACGGTATCCCGGGATATCCTGGAGCTACGAGAAGGAACTGCTCGGCGCCGCCTCGCATTTCCTCCACCGCGAGGACATCGACGGGGTCATGCTTGTGGTGTGCTTCGCCTGCGGGCCGGACTCCATCGTCGGTGAGATAATCGAGAGGGAAGTCCGGACGGAAAGCAGTCCACCGCTCACAACCCTGGTTCTTGACGAGCATACAGGCCAGGCCGGCGTCGCCACCAGGGTAGAGGCGTTCGTTGATCTCATCCGGCGGTCGCGCGGGAAACCATGAAGGTCTCCTTCCCCCACATGGGAAACGCTTACATTGCCCTATCCGCACTTCTCTCCAACCTGGGTGCCGAGGTGATCGTTCCCCCGCGGCCAACCCGGAAGACCATCGAAATGGGCGCACTCCACGCGCCGGAGTTTGTCTGCCTGCCGTTCAAGGTGAACCTTGGCGACAACTTTCAGGCGCTGTCCATGGGGGCGGACACGCTGGCCATGGTCAGCGGCACGTGGGCCTGCCGCTTCGGCTACTACGGCAGGGTTCAACACCAGATCCTGAGGGATGCGGGATACGAGTTCGATAGCATCCTGCTGGGGCGTGACGGCGTCGGGGCCGTCTACAACAAGTTCGCCGACACCGTGGACGGCAACCTCGCCCTGGGTTGGCTCCGCGCCTACAGGTCGTTCGGGGCCAAGGCCAGGGCGGTTGACGCCCTGGAGTCAAAGGCCAGGGAGATCCGACCGTTCGAGAGGGACGCGGGTGCAACAACCGCTGCGCTCTCCAACTCGCTTTCCCTGGTGCACGACTCTGGAAGCGTCAAGGCCACCGGCTCCGCGCTGGACCATGGCCTGGAACTCATGGACGCCGTGGACGTCGAGCGGAAGGACGAGCCGCTGCACATCGCGGTCCTTGGCGAGATCTACGCGGTCCTTGAACCGGCGCTCAACTTCGATATCGAACGAAGGCTGGGCGACATGGGGGTCATGGCCCATCCGGTCATGACCGTCTACAAGTGGCTTTTCAGGCCGTTGAAAACGGACCCGTCAATCCTCTTCGAGGAGCGTCGGGCCAGGAAGGTCACCCGCCCGTACATAGCCTACGTTCTTGGCGGTGAAGAGCACCAGACTATTGCCGGGACCATAGACGCGGCACGAAAAGGGTACGACGGCGTTATTCACGTTTTCCCGTTCACCTGCATGCCCGAGAGCGTCTGCCGTGCGATCCTTCCCCAAATTGAGAGGGAGTACGACATCCCGGTGCTCAACCTCTGCCTCGATGAACACGCTTCGCCCACCGGGGTCGAAACCCGGCTCGAAGCGTTCACCGACCTGCTCCGCCAGCGGCGCAGAAAGAAGCCGCGAAAGCCCGCGTGAGCACCGGCGCGGCCTGTGTTATTATTTTACTGATAAATATCATAGGCCTAAGTGCCTCGTTCCGTAGATACGGTTAAGCACCGAGAGCGTGGCGCCGCTCCGGCAAGGCGCGCAACTGAGGCGTACTCTCGTAGTACGTCGAGGGAGCGGAACGCAGCCGGTGTGGACGGGAGCGGCGTTCGAATGCCAGCGTATCTATGGAGCGAGGTACTAAGAAAAGGGGGCTCTTCGATGAGCAAAATTGCGCTTGTTACCGGTGCGTGCGGATTCTCCGGGGGGCACATGGTAAAGATCCTCCACGATGAAGGCGTCACGGTGCGCGGCACCGACCTCTCCAGCGCCTGGGAGAGTGAACACGTCCGGAAATGCCAGGAGAATATCGGTCTCGACTGGAATGCTGACGGCGTAGAGTTCGTGGCGTCCGACCTCTTGAACCGTGACTCCCTGTCGAAGGTCTTGAAAGATGTTGACATTGTCTACCACACTGCCAGCCTCTACGATTACTCCGCCTCCATGGAGGCACTCCGGCGGGTGAATATAGACGGGACCATCAACCTCTGCGAAGCGATGCTGGACGCAGGGGTCGACCGCATGGTCCACTGGTCTACCGCCGGGGTCTACGGGCACCCAAACATGCCCCGTAGCTCGATAAACCCTCTCCGCATGCTCTTCGAGCTCTTCTGGGGTCACGGTATAAGGCCCTGGCTTTCAGACAAGGAGTACCGGCGGCCGGCGAAGCACCCCACTAACCAGCCGTTCACCGAGGAGGGCAGCACGCCGCTCAACACCGAGGGAGGCCAGCCGAGGGGCTCTTTCCTGGTCAACGATTACTCGATAACCAAGTGGGACCAGGAGCAACTGATCCAGAAATACGGTCGGGAGAAGGGCCTCCGATACACCATCATAAGGCCCGCCCCGTTATACGGTCCCGGCAGCGACTACGGGATCGGTGGTATAGTAATCGCCCTCTCCGAGGGGCTGGCTCCGGTGCTGCCGTTAGACCTGCGCAACTACCTGATGGTTAACTGTCACATAAGGGATATCGGCAGGGCCGCCTATTTCGTTTCCCGGAGGGAAGATACCGTGGGTGAGGACTACAACGTCTCCGATCCCACCGTTATCAGCCAGCTCGAGTTCCTGAGGGCCGCCGCCCTGCTGGTTGGGCGGAAGATCCATGTCATGCCTTTCCTGCGTATGCCCTGGGTCATGCCCCTGGGCATCTGGTCATCGCGATACGTCAGGTGGCTCGACAGGAAGTTCCCCATGTACGAGCGTCTTCGCATCTGGGAGGAGTCCAGCGCGCGCTACCTCTCCTGCAGTTACTGGATAAGTAGCAACAAGCTCAAGTCTCTCGGGTTTGAGTGGGAGTATCCCGACTTCCGTCTGGGCCTTCGGGACACCGTGCAGTGGTTTATCAAGGTTGGTTGGGTCAAGTAGTGACCAGGCGAGACACGGTTCATGGTAGATTCCGGGCTTAGTACCCCGCTCCATAAATACGCTGGCATTCGAACGCCGCTGCATCCACTCCGGCTGCGTTCCGCTCCCTCGACGTACTCCAGGAGTACGACTCGGTCACGCGCCTTGCCGGAGCGGCGCTTCGACGCTCTCGGTGCTTAACCGTATCTATGGAACGAGGCACTTAGCGGTCGGCCAACTTGATAATGTCTGATTACCGCGGTTGATCTCCGGCTACTTCCAACCTGACGGTGGCGGCGGTTCAACCGGTGGTGGCGCGACCGGTGGTTGAGGTGGCGGGGGCTCTACCTCCGGCGGTGCCTGCACCTCGGGAACTGCCGGCACTGGTGGTGGTGGCGCAACCGGTGGCTCCGGTGGTGTGTACTGCGGCGCAGGTGGTGGCTCCGTTGACGGGAGCTGTACATCCATCTCTGCCGGTGACGACAACGCCTCAAGGCTTTCTATCTCGGTTGGCTCAGGTGGTGGTGGTGCGACCGGTGGTTCAGGTGGCGAGGGCTGTACCTCCAGCGGTGCCTGCACCTCGGGAACTGCCGGCTCAGGTGGCGCAGGTGGTGGTGGCGCAACCGGTGGCTCCGGTGGTGGTGGAACTTGTACCTCCGGCGGCATCGGCGCCTCGGGAACTGCCGGTTCCGGTGGCTCCGTAGTATCGGCGGGTAACCCCTCCGGTGCGTCAAACATCGGGGCGTATGGTTCGACGGGTCGCTCCGTCGCCGGCCCCCCGGAAGCCGCGGGCTCTTCTTTCTCGCCCGCCGGCTCGGGCGTTGTGACCTCCCCCCTGAGCTTGCGCAGCGCTTTATCGGCACTGGAACTCACCATTATGCCGGAATCATCTCTCGCTTTCTCCAGCAGCGGGACTGCCCCCGGATCCCCGATACTCCCCAGCGCAATGCAAGCCGCCGCCCTTATCTCGTCGGGCTTCCCTTTTCTGAATATGCCGCCCTTCGACAGGAGCTCCCCCAACTCAGGGATCAGGGTGCTGTCATGCAGGTCTCCAAGCGCCAGGCACGCCGCCTCCTTGACGCCCCTGTCCTCGTCCTTCCCCAGGGGCCCGCGGTCATTGATAATGTCCAGCAACTGCCCGGCGACCCCACTGTCCCCGAACATCCCCAGCACCCTTATCGCGGTCCGCCTTACCGCCGTGCTATGGTCGTTGGCCGCGGCGAGAACCACTGACAGGGAGTCGGCCGACCCGATCCTGGCAAGGCTCCTTACCGCCTCTCTCCGAATCCTCTCATCGGGATTGCTGGCCATTCCACCAACCTCGTCCACCGCCTCCACCAATTTCAGGTCTGCGATAACGTTGAGCACATTCCTGTATATGTACCACTTGTTCTCTTTCCTGAGTTCCGCCAGCAGCGCGTCCACTCCGACTGTTCCCGCGCACTCGAGGGCCTCCAGCGCGCGTTCGCGAAGCTCGAGGTGGCCCCTGTCCTTCACGACGCCGACAAGCGGGGCAAGGGCGTCCGGGCCAAGATTGGCCAGCGCCCGGATCACGTTGAGCCTTTTCTCGTCGTTATCTTCCGAAAGGAGTTCCTCGGGGTCGAATATTCCCTCGGGACCCATCAGTGTTTCCAGCACCGCCGACGCATACTTGGTGAGCTCGACTCCCCTTTCCCCCTCGGATGTCGCCTGGGCTCCCAGCAGCTCCAATATCCCCGAGGCCTCCTCCGCCCTTCCCCGGTCCACGTAAACCTCCGCCACGGTCGCAAGGGAGTCAACCAGCGATATGTACGTCTGGTAATCCTTTTCTACTGAAATCCGGTCCATTACCCTCGGCAGGAGCACGTTCGCGGCAAATATCCTCTCGCTCGGTTCGAGATCCTCCAGGGTCTGCTTGATCAGCGACGCGGTATACCGCCTTATCTTGTCAGAGTCGGCGTTCAGGTTATTTACAAGCTTCAACAGGATGCCCGCCGCCAGATCGGATTCCTCCATCCCGTACAGTTTTCTTACCTGCTGGGAAACGGTCTGGTCCAGTCCCTCACCGAGGTCTATATCCTCCTCCTCCAGCCGGCCTCCCAGCATCTGGCAAACAGAGAGCACTCTTTTTCCGGTGTGTGGATCTCGCTCCTCTTCTACGCCCGCCTCGTCAAGTTTACGGTCGATCTGCTCCGCGACCCTCTCCCCGCGCTCTCCTTTCTTCACCTCGAGCAGGAGCTCGTTCAGCTCCTTCAGCCTCTCGCGCGCCCAATCGCCGTCCAGGTCCTCCGACTCTTTCTGCATATCGGCGTACTCTTCCATGAGCGCGTCAACAATATCCATCAGCTTGGAGTCGTCCATCATCTTAATCACGTTGCCCCGAACATGGCCGATATCCATCGCCTTGATCCCGTGACTGGAGAGCACTCCGGTCATCTCCCTGGGGCTCATCTCCGCGACGATACTTGTTATCTGTTGGGACAGCATCTCCTTCATGCCATCGCCCTCGACCTGGCCGACCATCATCGAGAGCCGCTCCAGGGCGTCCTGCGCCCGCTGGCTCCTTACCAGGACTCCACCCTCATCACCCTCCTTGGCGATGAAACCGGACATCAGCCCGCCGACCTTTGCCGGGTTGGAAAGAATGTCGGCGACGTCCTGGTCCTCCACCTCACCTATATCCACCTTGTCCATCAGGTACCTGACCAGCAACTCGTCCTTTAGAGCATCCATAGGGGTGTCTTTCCTGCCGCCCGCCACCCCGGGTTCCTCCCCCGGTTTTATCGCGACGTAGATCCGCTGGTTCACAAGCACGTTCTCTACACCCTTCCCGGCGAGCTCGTCGGCGAGCCGTGCGCGCAGGTCGGGGTCGTTGATGATTTCACCGATTGTCTCGAACGTCGCCTTGAGCTCGTCGGAGGTGACCCCGGACCTGAACTCGATGTTGCTCAGCCCCCGCTCGTCCATCCACGCCAGGAAAGCTTTTACCGGCACCTTCTGCTGCTCGAGCCCTTCGAGCCGGACCTCGTTGATCAGCAGGCTCTTATCAACGGCGCTGACGCTGAACGTGTCCGATTCCTTGAACAGCTCTTCCAGGGACTCCTCCGCCTTTTCCAGCGTATCGGTTACCATGGAGCTCGTCGGGGGGTACAGGCGCAGGTTGACCGTGGTGGCGTGAGCGTTGATGACAAACATCACAGCGCTCTTCACGAACTCCGGTGAAAGCCCCTCTACGTTACTACTGCCGTTCTCGGACGTTTCGTCGCTCAATATGACTCCATGTCCCCCTGGATACCCGGCCCGTTACCCGTGCTCAATATTACTCCGGGTAACGGCGCCCGTTCGCACTCGCCGTCAATTATACCTTAATGCCCCGTTCCATAAACATGGTGGCTCCGTACCCATGAGACGGGACATAGTATAATCCGCCCATGGGAATCGAGGGGGATGAACGAAAAGGCGTTGTTGAACCCGGGGTCCTGACCAGGGATTTCGTCCTCCTGTTCGTCGCCTCATGCTTTTTCATAGGAAGCCTCTATCTTGTGCTGCCTATTCTCCCTCTGTACATGAAAGACATCGCTGGCGCGACTACGACCCAGGTGGGTCTGCTCATAGGTGCACTTACGGTGTCATCGTTCCTGCTTCGCCCCTACGTTGGGCGCAAGGCGGACACGTTCGGCATGAAGCCGCTGTTGATTATCGGCGCGGCTGACTTCATTATCGCGTCGCTCCTCTACATCTGGAGCAAGTCGCTCCTGTCTTTGCCGTTCGTCCTGGTCTTCCAGGGCATCGGCATAGCCTGCTACCACACTACCTCACTGGCCTTCGTCGGCGGCGCGGCCCCGGAGTCCCGCCGCGGCCAGTCGATGGCATGGTTTCAGTCGTCTTTTAACGTGGGTATCATGTTTGCGCCGTTCCTGGGCGAGTACCTGATGGACCGCTTTGGTTACACGACCGTCTTCGTCACCGCTTCGATCTCCGCCGCTGTTTCACTGCTCATGATACTGACCGTGCGCGAGCACAAGGTCCCGGACGTGCTGGGAGAGGCGCCCATCCGCCGAGGTGTAAAAGATATTCGCGGGCTTATCGTGCTGGTCTCGATAGCGGTGTTCGCCGGCACGGCGACGCTGGGCTCCCTGGAGGCCTTCCTCGCCCTTTTCGCCGAGGCGGAGGGCATCGGGCGCTTCGCGCTTTTCTTCACGATCTCCGCCGGGTTCCTGCTGACGCTGCGCCTGCTCGCCGGCTCGCTCCCCGACAGGTTGGGCAGAAGGCTCACCGGTACTGGCGCGCTGGTCACGCTCGCGGTTTCCATGGTGGTCCTGGCGTTTGTCAAGAACTTCGCCGGGCTCTGCGTAGCGGCGGTACTCTGGGGTGCGGGCTTCGCGTTCCTTTCGCCGTCGCTCTCGGCGCTGCTCATCGACCACGCCCCCGCCGACGAGCTTGGTAGCGCCTTCGGGATATATACCGCCGCGTTCGAGGGTGGCATCGCCTTTGGCGCGATAGCCATGGGGCCTGTTGTCTCCTGGCTCGGGTTCAGATACGCTTTCCTGTTTATCGGCTGTGTCAGTCTCATCGGCGCGGTGTTCTTCGCCTCCCTGTTCCCTCGCCTGGCCGGAAAGGGGGGGCCTCCTCAGCACGGATAGCGCGGCTACTCCTTCCCCGGCGACGCCAACCTCTCGGCCAGTGCTACGGCCTCTACCGGCCCCGTGGCAACCTCCATCCTCCCCCGCCCACGCTCCTCCAGGTTCCAGCTGTCCAGCCCCACCACCGGCTTCCCCATCTTGATGCCGAGTGCGATCTCCGAGAGCGTCCCGTGCCCCCCGCCCACCGCTATGAGCGCGTCGCCCGCCCCTGCAACCAGGGCGTTGCGCGCTTCACCCATACCCGTCGGCAACGCTACGGTCAGCCACCGGCTGGCGCTCTCGCGGCCTCCCGGCAGTATCCCCACCGTGATCCCGCCGGCGTCGTGCGCCCCGTTCGCCGCCGCGTCCATGACCCCTCCCAGGCCCCCGCAAACGAGAACGTGCCCTCTTCCGGCTATCTCCAGGCCCACCTGGTAAGCAACCTCCCTGGTGGCGCCGTCGCATTCACCCGCACCCACTACGGATATATACATCGCCTTGACCCCCATGATCACCCGGACAGTGTCCGGCCTTCTTACCCCTCTTGTCATTATATCCCGGGGCGTGCATTTGACATCTAACATCCCATGTAAGAGAATGCGCAACGGTGAAACGGGGAGAAAGCCTTGAGCGAAGAGCCACAGACAGTAACCGTTGGAGAGCTTGCCCGGGCCGTGACCGAGGCCGGCGGCATCAGGTGTACGCCCCGGATGATACGAAATTACGAGTCCAAGGGGCTTATCGCCGAGCCTCCCCGGTCCAGCGGCGGCATCCGGCTCTACCCGGCGGGGGACGTCGAGAGGATCGTTCGTATCAAAGAACTCCAGCGTGAGTACGACCTTTCCCTGGCCGCCATCGACCATCTCCTGGAGAAGGGGGACGGGGAGCATCCACCACCGGAAACATCCTCCCTGCTCATCGAGAGACGTCCCACCGACCACGCGCCGCCGCCCCACGAGGAGAAGTCCCGACGGGCCCGCCTTGTGAAGGCCGCGGACAGGGTGCTGCGCGCAAAGGGGTACGGGGAGACCACGATCGAGGACATCGTCAGCGAAGCGGGCGTCGCCAAAGGCACCTTTTACCTGTACTTCAACAACAAGCAGGAGTTGTTCCTGGAGGTCCTGCGAAGGGCGGTGCGGTCCCTCGAGGAGCACCTCGAGGAAGCACTCGACGGCGTAGCTCCCGTCGACCGGCTTAAGAGGCGGGCGCTCTCCTACATGCGCGGCTACCTGAACTACCGGGACCTCATACTCATCCTCTACGGCGAGGCGGTGGGTGGCAACACCCGTTTCCAACGCGAGCTGTGCAACATGTACAAGTCGTTGACGTCAACTCTTTCCGAAGACGTGAAGGAGGTCGCCTCGAGGTTTGAAAACCCCGCGGTCGACACGGAGTTGCTGTCCTACGCCCTGGTCGGCGCCGGGGAGATGCTCGCCTACCGTTCCACTCTCGACGACCGCTATGACCTCGAGGAGATCGTCTTTCAAGCAATGGGCCTTATCAGTGGAGAAATCGCCGAACCGCCGCCTGCCGGTTCGGATAACTGATAGACTGTCTATCGTCATCGACTGACCGGACAGTCAGTCGGAAGGAGGAGAGAGCAAGGCAGGACGCAGACGGACCGGAGAGTGGCTAGTTGCTCCGAATGGAGGTGATAGCAACCGACGTTCAGACCAGCACATAAGGAGACTATTGTTTCTGGAGGTGAAAGCTTTGCAAGGTTTAAGAAAGGTGGCGGTCGTGGGCAGTGGCCAGGTGGCATCCAAAGAGGCCTACCGTGAGTCATTTGTGGCTGAACTCGTCCGGAACGCCGTACACGCGGCTCTCGACGACACGGGGTTGACCATTGACGACATAGACACCCTGGTGGGTTGCGGCTGCGACATGATGGATGGCCGGAGCATCTCGAGCGTTTTCACATTGGAGGCCTGCGGGGGCTTCATGAAGGAGGAGACCAAGGTCGAGGGGGACGGAACCCAGGCTGTTTACTACGCCGCTATGAGGATCATGTCCGGAGCCTTCGACACCGCGCTGGTGACTTCGTACTCGAAGACCAGCGAGTCCGATCCCCACTACTACACCGGCCTCATGTCGGAGCCGTTCTGCATGACGCCGATGGGGCTCGACTACGTGTCGGTCTCGGCGCTCCAGGCGGACTCCTACGCCAGCAAGTACGGCATTACCCCGGAGCAGGCCGCGCTGGTATCGGTCAAGAACATGGGGAACGCCGGGAACAACCCGTACGCGCAGCGCAAGATGGACCTGAGCGTCCAGGACGTCCTGGGCTCGAAGATGCTCGCGACTCCCCTGAGGGAGCTTGACCTTTGCCCGTCCTCCGACGGCGCGGCCGCTGTTATCCTGGCGGCGGAAGGCAGGGCCGAGATGATCACCGACAGCCCCGCCTGGATAACCGGCCTGGGGTGCTGCGGGGACATCTACTACCCCGGGCAGCGGGACCTCACCGAGCTCGCCTCGGCGCGAAAGGCCGCCGAGCAGGCGTACAAGGCCGCCGGGGTAAAGAAGCCGCTGAAGGACATCGACGTAGCGGAGATAACCGAAGTCTGCTCTTACCACGAGCTCATGCTCTACGAGGCCCTCGGCTTCTGCGGTGACGGCGGGGGCGGAAAGCTCATCGAGTCGGGCAAGACGGAGATGGACGGGGAGCTTCCGGTCAACCCGTCCGGCGGCTGCCTCGCCTCAAACCCCTGGATGGTGACCGGCATCAACAGGGTGGCCGAGGCGTCGCTGCAGGTCTCCGGAAGGGCCGGTGAGCGCCAGGTGAAAGGCGCCGGAACCGCGCTGGCCCACGGCGCAGACGGCATGGCCCTTCAGACAAACACCGTAATCATATTGGCTAGCTCAGTTTAAGGCAGGAGGTGAGTGATTTGAAGAAAAACGTTGCAGTCATAGGGACCGGCCAGACGATCGTCAAGATGCGCCGGGAGGACGTGGACTTCCCCGGGCTCTGCTTCGAAGCCGCCAGCGCTGCCCTTCAGGACGCCGGTGTGACACTGGAGGACATAGACGCCGTAGTATTCGGCAGCGCCCCCGAGTACTTCGAGGGGGTGAACGCGCCAGAGAAGTGGTGCCTCGAGGCCTCCGGCGGATATCTCAAGCCGCACTTCAGGGTGCACACCGGAGGCACGGTCGGCGCGTCGACCGGCATCGCCGGTTACTACCACGTGGCCTCGGGCATGTACGATACCGTCCTGGCGATAACCGGGGACAAGCTCTCCGAGGGAGAGCTCCAGCTATGCCTCTCCACGGTCTACGACCCGGTATTCGGAAGGGACTTCGCCTGCGGCGCCCCCAGCGCGGTCGCCATGCAGGCCCGGCAGTACCAGGCCAAGTACGGGATAACCGACGAGCAGGTCGCAAAGGCCGCCGTCTACAACCGGAAGAACGCCCAGAACAACCCTTACGCCCAGCTTCAGCTCGACCTGACGGTGGAGCAGGTGCTTTCATCGCCGCCGATTTCAACTCCCATCAAGCTGCTGGAGGCGTGCCCGGGTTCCGACGGCGCCGCGGCCATGGTCTTCACCAGCGAGGACAACGTCAAGAAGAAGTACGCGGACCGGCCGGTGGCCTGGGTAAAGGGTGTCTCGGCGATGGCCGAGGGGACCATGTACACCTACCGCTCCTGGGCAGAGCCGATAGCCCTGCTCACCGCCGCGCAGAGGGCCTACTATCAGTGCGGCATCACCAATCCGAGAAAGCAGCTCGACGTTGTGGAGATGTACAACGCGTTCGCGGTGCAGGACCTCATATGGGCCGAGGGGCTTGGCCTCTGTAATCGCGGGGACGGCGGGAAGCTCATAGACTCCGGCGCGATGTACATGGACGGGGACATCCCCTGTAACCCGTCGGGAGGCGTTTTGAGCGCCAACACCATCGGCGCCACCGCCATGGTTCGCCAGGTGGAGGCCTGCCTGCAGGTCATGGGGAAAGCCGACAAGCGACAGGTACCCGGCGCCAAGACCGCTCTCGCCCACGGCTGGGGCGGGGCCATCCAGTTCCAGACCGTGATGGTAGTGAGCAATAGACTGTAAGCTTCCCATGCACGACTTACGAAGGGAGTGAGGATATTGGCTGAAGCCAAGATCATGGACGGTAACATCACCGTCCCATACAGCTGGACAACCGGTCCGGCGATCGGGGCGTTCCTTACCGGAATGAGAGACGACATGAAGCTGGTCGGGGTCAAGTGCTCCAAGTGCGGGCAGGTTGTGTGCCCACCCAGGGACGTATGCCCCAAGTGCTTCATCAAGAACGACGATTATGTAACCGTGGGACCCGCGGGTACGGTGGTGGCCTTCTCGGTCATCCACCTGCCCAACGACGACCAGCCCGCCGAGCCACCGTACACGTTGGCGCTCATTAACCTCGATGGCGCCGACACCAACCTGGTCTACCTCCTGGGCGATGTCGACCCGGACGACGTGGAGCACGGGATGCGGGTGGAGCCGGTCTGGAAGGAAGAGCGTTACGGGTACCTGTCCGATCTCAAGCACTTCAAGCCGCTCTAGCGGTGCGACGCTCGAGATCGGACGCAAGTTGTAGAAAGGAGTGAGAGCTTTGGCGGAAAACGAGCCTGTAATGGAGAACCTCGGACGGCGTCTCGTTCCGTACCACTGGTCTTACGGCGATTCGTTTACCGAGTTCTTTAAGGCCACCAAGGAGCGGGGGGCGATACTGGCCTCTCGTTGCCCGGTCTGCAAGGGGGTCATGGCACCCGCTGTCCATATGTGCGGGCGATGCTACTGCGAGGTCGACGAGTTCTTTGACGTCCCCGACGAGGGAGAGCTGGTGGCGTACACCGTTGTGTACCTGCCTTTCCCGGGTCAGCCCAACGAGCCACCTTACTGCTACGGCTACATCCATTTCGATGGCGCCGATACCATGTTCCCGCACATGATAAAGGAAGTCGAGTTTGACGACATCCAAATGGGAATGCGTGTCAAGGCGGTCTGGGAAGACCCCGACAAGCGCAAGGGCGACCTGTTCGACATCAAGCACTTCAAGCCGATAGAGTAGCGAGCAAGCGATGAGGGCGGCCACCAACGGCCGCCCTCCCGCCGGTTCCTGGCCCCGGAATGACGCACTGGTGCCAGGCACCAGTGCGTCATTATTCAACAGACCGGGGCGTTACGACGCGTACCGCCACATGGCTCCTATCGCCCGGAGGGCTCGCTCCGGGGAGGTATAGGTGGGGAAACCCGACGTCTCCAGCGACCTCTTCCACTGCGAGCGCATCCCGGCATCGCCTGCCATCAACACCGCGGCCAGGGGCTTCTCCGGGTGGTCTTCCTTGAGCCGCTCGAACAGCCGTTTGACATCCATCTCTGCCTCCGGTATCACGGTGAAGATGACTACCAGGGAGTCCACCGCGTCGTCGTCCAGGAGCGCCCGCGATACGGTGGTATACGCGGACTCCGGGCCGAACGCTTCTATGGCCGCCCAGATGTCCGCCGGGTTGGCGGCCGGCACCCACCGGGGCATCGACTCCCTCATCCGGGCGACGGTGGCGGACGCCGGTATCGGCATCTCCAGCCCGAACTCCCCGGCACAGTCCGCGGCCAGCACACACCCCACACCTGTTATCGATACCACCCCGACCCGGTTCCCACGTGGCAGCGGTTGCCACTCGAACGCCCTGGCGCAGTCAAACATCTCCTCGAAATCGCCGACCCGCACCGCCCCGGCCTGCTCTATCAGCCCGGCAAAGATACCCTCGCTGCCCGATAGCGCCCCGGTGTGGCTGGCTATCGCCCTCCTCCCGGTCTCGGTGCGGCCGCTCTTGAGCACCAGCACCGGCTTTCTCGACGCCACGTCCTTCAGCACCCGCGCGAATCGCGCGCCGCCCCGGACCCCCTCGGTATAGACGCCAATGACCCGGGTTTCGACGTCACCGCTCAGGTACTCCAGAAGGTCGCTCTCATCCACGTCCGCCTTGTTTCCCAGGCAGGCGATCTTGCTTATGCCGAAGTGCTCGGAGGTGTCTATCCAGCGGGCGATGCCGCTGGAGAACATGCCGGTCTGGCCGAAAAGGGAGATGCCGCCTTCCCTTATCCGGTCCAGGGTCACGATCGAGGTTGCCAGGTTGCCGGAGGTGCACACCGTCCCGATGCTATTGGGGCCCATCAGCCGGATGCCCGCTTCCCGCGCCAGAGATAGTATCTCCTCCTGGATGAGCCGGCCTTCCTCGCCCACGTCGCTGAAGCCGGCGGTTGGGAGTATGAGATGACGAACCCCCGCCCGGGAGCACTGCAGAACCAGGTCGGGCGTCTTCTCCCTGGGAAGCACTCCAACCACCAGGTCCGGTGTCTCAGGAACATCGGAAAGTTTTTCGTAGCACCTCAAGCCAAGCACGTCGCCGGCCCCAGGGTTCACCGGGTACAGGCGGCCCTCGAAGCCGAACTCCAGGATGTTCGATACGACCGTATTGCCGGCCTTGCCCGGCGTCCTCGAGGCACCCACCACCGCCACCGAGCCCGGGTGGAAAAACTCGTCCAGCCCTTTCAAGCAAGCCCCCTTTCAGTGTTGTTTTTTCTCATTGTCCCGAATGGATATCATAACTTATGATTGGCGTACCCGGTGTTACGAAGGCACGCCAGGGGGCTTTTCAACTGTCAAGCTGTTGAGTTGCTGCCTGGCTACCGTTGTCAAGAGGAAGAGTGGAGTCGGGGGCTCTCGTGGATCGACGTATGTAGTATCGGTGGGACCTCCGTGTTACTCAACTTAACTTGGGGGGCTTTTCAAGTGTAAAGATGATGATCTTTTCTCCGGTCTTAGTGCTGATATCCATATGCAGGCTCTTGACAGATTCGCCTACAATCGATTCAATAACCGGCTCCAGCGACGGGCGCGCCTTCTCGATGAGTTCTATCCTCGTCTGTTTGAGCAGCTCCCTACCCTTAACCGCATTCCCGGTGCTGGCCAGGTGGTGTTCGGCCTTTGTGATCAAACCCTGCATGCGGACCAGCACCATGTCATCAATGATGTAGGTCTTGGTCTCAACGGGTCCGCGCCCCATGTATTCCTTTTCGAACTTGATAATGGCGTTGCTGATCTCGGCCTCGATCTGTCCCTTGGTCTTCTTCGTCACAGCCTTTCCTCTTCTAGCTAGTGGACCTTGCAAGCGGTTGGTCGTCCCTCCCTGACCGCTCCCGGTTTGCACAGCCCTTTATACCAGATTCTGTATAACATGGTCCATGGTAATGAGCGTGTCGACAGGTTGATACGGGAAGTCGCGGGGAAGCATACGCTGTGTCAGCCGTGGCCGATCTCTACCTTGCGGGATGTAACGGCCTTGAGCCCTTACCTAACGACGGAACGGTGTCCGAATAGATCAGGCCGGCTAATCAGCGCCCCGTTGGCGGCCGGGTTGGCCGGGAAGGCACATCCCGTTTTCGCTAACAGATCCTCGGGAGTTGTTCACCCGAGGGCGCCCTGACCAGGCGGTGCGATCCGAGAGATGTGATCATGCTGACCTCACCTCTTCGCCCCTCTATGATGCGCCCAATAATTCCCGCCTCTTTGCCGCGTGGATTCGCGCGCATCGCCTCGAGCACAGCCCCCGCGTCTCGTTCCGGCACGGCGGCAAGTAGCTTTCCTTCGTTGGCGACGTACAAGGGGTCCAGCCCCAGCATCTCACAGGCGGCCAGCACCCGCTCCCTGATCGGGACGCTTCCCTCATCGATCTCAAAGGCGCACGACGAGGCTCTCGCCATCTCCTTTAGCGCGGCGGCAAGTCCACCTCTAGTGGGGTCCCTGAGCGAGTGTACCTCACCCGCCTCCTGCATCGCCCGAACCAGCCCGGAAAGCGGCGCGCAGTCGGAAGTTAGGTCGGAGTTGGTGAAAAGCCCCTCACGCTCGTTCAAGACCGCCATCCCATGGTCACCTATGAAGCCATTCACCATCAGGACATCACCATCGGTTGCGCCCGCGATCGAGACCTCCCGGCCCGACCGCAATTGGCCGACACCGGAGGTGTTGATGTAGATGCCATCCGCCATTCCGCGCTCAACCACCTTTGTGTCCCCCGCGACAACGCGGACACCCGCCTCTTTCGCCCAGAAGCCGACCGAAGAGAGTATGCGCTCAAGCACATCAAGGTGTAACCCCTCCTCCAGGATGAGACCGAGGGTAATGTATAGGGGTTCCCCGCCGCGCATAGCCAGGTCATTTACCGTCCCGCACACGGCCAGCTTGCCTATGTCGCCGCCGGGGAAGAACAGGGGCTTCACCACGTACGAATCCGTGGTCAACGCGACCCGCCCGATATCAACGGAAAACGCGGCCGCATCCTCCTGGTCAAGCAATAAGTCCTCATCGAGTAGCGGGAACACCGTCTGCCGGAGGAGTTCCTGCATGCGTGTCCCCCCTCCTCCGTGCGCCATGGTTATGAACTTGCCGGACAACCTCAATCCTCCTCGTCGTAGCTATACAGGAAGTATGAAGCGCACGTTCCCTCCGTGGAGACCATACAGGGCCCTGCCGGGTTGTCGGGAGTGCAAGCACCTCCGAACAAACCGCACTCGAAAGGCTTGATTTTCCCGCAGAGCACCTCACCGCACCGGCAGCCTTTATCGACTGCAGGTGGAGGGATTTCAATAGGCCAGGCTCCCGCGTCGTACTCACGATACTCTTCCTTCAGCCCAAGACCGCTCGCTGGTAGCCGGAAAAGGCCCCTCCACTCGGCATCTACCGGCTCGAATACCTCATACATCACTGATAGCGCCTTCTGGTTCCCTTCAGGCCTGACAACCCTCGAGTACTCAATATCGACAGACGGCGTTGCGGTGCGCGCCTGCATCAACCGGAAGACCGACTGCAGGATGTCGGTAGCCTCGAAACCCGCGACGACGCAAGGGATTCCGAACTCCGAGGGCAGGAACGAGTAGGCCCGGCTCCCTATCACGGCGCTGACGTGCCCTGGAAGGATGAAGCCGTCAACGCTGAAATCCTCCGTGGCGGCAAGCGCTCGCAGGGCTGGAGGGACCAGCTTGTGGAAGGATAGTATAAAGAAGTTACGCAGCTCTCGCTTCCTTGCCTCGAGTATGGTTGCCGCGACGACTGGAGCGGTGGTCTCAAACCCGATCCCCAGGAAGACCACTTTGCTGCCGCTTTCGCTCCCGGCAAGCTCGAGCGCCTCGAGCGGAGAGTAGACGACCTTCACCCTGGCGCCCTCCGCAGAGGCGTCGCTGAGGGAACCGTGGGATCCCGGGACTTTCACCATGTCTCCAAAAGTGGCGAGTATCACCCCCGGCATATGAGCAACGGCGACAGCGGTGTCTATATCCACATCCGAGGTTACGCAAACCGGGCAACCGGGACCCGATATCAGTTCCACTTGCGGGGATAACATCGGGCCGAGCCCCGCTTTCGAGATCGCC
Organism: Actinomycetota bacterium; assembly: GCA_018896525.1. Taxonomy (GTDB): domain Bacteria; phylum Actinomycetota; class Geothermincolia; order Fen-727; family Anoxymicrobiaceae; genus JAHIPE01. The sequence goes on along the minus strand of JAHIMR010000098.1, from coordinate 11,206 downwards.
ATGGTGTGCGTGCCGCACACCTCCATGAAAGCCGCACCGGTTCCAAGCTCCCTGATTTTCCTTACCAGGTTCCTCGCCGTCCCCGGCAAGCGGAACTCGTCAACGTATTTCATCAAGGCGCGCCATCTCCTCGAAAAGCTCCATCGTCTTTCTCGCTTCTTCTTCGTCGATTATTTCAATCGCGAAGCCGGCATGGACTAAAACGAAGTCGCCCGTCCGGACCCCCTCCACCAGCGAAAGGTTGATCTTCTTTCTCAACCCGCCGACATCAATAAAGGCCACATCGTTCTGGAGTATCTCGACCACTTCCGCCGGAACCGCAAGGCACATGTTTTCCTTTCCCTGTCTTTCGCCTCCCTGTTCTAGGACGCGTAAGTATTAGCGGCGACTACCGCCTGTCCCAGCGAGATGCCGCCATCATTACACGGCACTCTATAGTGCACCAGAGGTTCAAGCCCGCTGGTGCGCAGGCCCTGCACCACCTCGGATAAAAGTAGCTTGTTCTGGAAAACGCCCCCGCTCAAGGCGACCCGGCCGATGCCGGTCTCTTTATTCAACTCCACGCAGGTCTCAACCACTGCCAGTGCCATTGTCCGGTGGAATTTGCCGGCTATCTCCCCGGGGTCGGTTCCTGTCTCCAGGTCAGCCATTATCTCCCGGAACAGTGGGCGGGTGTCAATAACCCACGGCTCGTTTGACTGGTCGAGTATGAACTCATAGTGCTCCCGCGTCCCGAGTGCGACCGCTTCCAGTTCGCACGCCGCCTGCCCATCGTACTGGGCGATACTCCTGATACCGGCCATGAAAGCCGCAACGTCGAACAACCTGCCGGCGCTGGACGTAAGCGGCGAGTTCAGCCCCTTCTCGAGCTGCATGATGAGCACCGCGCCTTCCTCGTCACCCACATCCCGCAACCCCCTCAAGCGCGCAAGGGCGGATTCCGGGTTGTCCCACGTCTCGCTGAGGACTCCCATCGCCATGCGATGCAGTTTATAGATACAGGCATCGGAACCAGGCATTGGGTAAGGATAGAGGTGGGCGAGCCTCCGGTAGCCCTTCTCGTCGCAAAGCATGAACTCGCCGCCCCAGATGGTCCCGTCCTCGCCGTAACCGGTGCCGTCCCAGGCTACGCCGATGACCTCACCCTCTACCCGGTTGTCCGCCATGCAGCTCACGATGTGCGCGTGGTGGTGCTGTACGCCCACCGCCGGAAGGGGGACGTCCAAGGCCATCTGTGTCGTGAGATAATCCGGGTGAAGGTCGTGCGATACAACCTGCGGATTCAACGAGAAGAGCCTCTTCATTGAGGCGAGTGCCTCGTTGAAATGGCCCAGCTCCTCGAGCGTTTCCATGTCACCTATGTGCTGGCTGACGAACGCCTGGTCCCCCCGGAGCAGGCAAAAGGTGTTCTTCAGCTCCGCACCAAGCGCAAGAACTTCGATTCTTGAAGCTGGCGTTAGCCTGATCGGGTAGGGCGCGTAACCCCTTGACCTCCGTATTGGATACTCTTTTCCCTCGAACACTCGCGTAACGGAATCATCGTACCTGACCAGGATGTCCCTGTCGTGCAGCAGAAAGCCGTCGGCGATGCCGGATAGCTCTCTCAGTGCTTTCCTGTTACCGGTAACGATGGGCTCGCTGGAGACATTCCCGCTTGTCATGACCAGGGGGAAGTCCACCTCCGCCATCAGGAGATGGTGAATGGGGGTGTAAGGCAGGAACAAGCCCTGGTGACCCAGCCTGCCCGCCACTCGCCTTGATATTGGCGAGTCCTCCTTTTCCGGAAGGAGAACGATCGGACTCTTCGTCGAGGCAAGCAGCGCCTCCTCATCAACGCTCACCTCGCAGTACCCTTTTGCCTGCTTAATACTCCCCACCATGACGGCCAGGGGCTTCGCGTATCGCCTTTTCCTCGCGCGGAGTTCTCCGATAGCCAGGTCGGAGGTGGCGTCGCAAGCCAGGTGAAACCCACCCAGTCCCTTGATGGCAACGATCTTTCCATTCCCCAGTAGCCTCGCCGCTTCCAGGATGGCATCCCCTTCCAGCCTCCTTCCCTCCCGGTCTGCAAGCCACAGGGTGGGTCCGCACGCAGAACACGCGTTCGGCTGGGCATGATACCTCCTGTCCGGAGGGTCGTTGTACTCCCGCTCGCAGTCGGGACACATGGTGAACCCCGCCATCGAGGTCAGCGGGCGGTCGTAAGGGGTATCGCCGATTATGGTGAAACGTGGACCGCAGTTTGTGCAGTTGATGAAAGGATACCGGAAACGGCGGTCGTTCTCGTCAAACAGTTCCCGGACACAGTCCTCGCAGGTCGCGAGGTCCGGTGACACCAGGACTGACTTCTCACCGTCACCGCCGCTCGGCGCTATCTCAAAGGAATCGGCCTCGAAGGGTTCGGTTTCACTTACCCGCAGTTCTTCGATTACCGCTTGCGGGGGTGCCTCATCCCTGAGCGCGTCAAGGAAAAGCCTTACCTGGCCGTTGTCGCCGTGCACCCTGATGTCAACCCCCGCGGGAGTGTTTGAAACAGTGCCTTTCACTCCCCATTCTTGTGCAACCCGATAGACAAACGGGCGGAAGCCAACTCCCTGGACTATCCCTCTAACTTTGATACTCAAGTATGTCATGGCTTCCCTGTATCGATTACCTCGTCGAGAACAACCCGGCATATACGAGGGATCGACTCCGCGAGTTGATCCGAGAGCCGCTCTCCCAACTCCACGTTGCTAACCTGTACCGCGATGAGGATTACAGACTCGGGACACTGGTCAAGTAGTTTCGCCGCGGCGACCAGCTCGTATATGCCGAAATCGTGGAGTGACAGCGGCACCCCCGTTCTTCTCTGTGGCACGTCGGACAGCGAAAACCGGAATATCTCGCCCCCCGGCTCCCCGGCGTCGATACCATCGATGAATACCACCTTGCGGCGGTTCTCCAGTGCCGGGAGGAGGTCAACACTGTAGATGCTTCCCTCGACCAACTCAACGTCACCCGGCAGTTCCCCCTCCAGATGCCTGATGACGTGAACGCCGATCCCGTCATCTCGCATCAGCGGGTTGCCTATCCCTATAACGGCACATCCGGACATAATCCGTTCCTAACGTCTCGCTCGGGACTAGTACTTGAATAGTCTAGCACGCGAGAGTGTTGCGCCCCCGGCTTTCGCCGGAGGCGCGACTGAGTCCTTCGGATTACACTGAGGGGGCTATGCGCGTCAAGTCTCTCCCTCGGCGGACTTGCGCTTCTGGAACACCGGTAGCCTGTTGAACCACGGCTTCTTGACCTCGCCGAACTTGGGCTCAGCGATGTAGCGGTCGATCAGCAACGTTAGAACGTTCCATTGCAAGATCGCGATCGCCACTCCCTCCGGTAGAGGGCCAAGCAGCCTGATGAGCGCGATGGACACGCCTATCCCGACGGCGTAAATCCATTTCCCGCGTCTTGTCATCGGGCTGGTTACCCAGTCGGTCGCCATGAAGAACGCGCCCAGGAACAACCCCCCTCCAAACAGCTGATATATTGGGTGGTTCCAGGTAACGAGCATGACAGCCAGGAACGCGCCGATGATGCCCGCCGGTATCCTCCAGTCTATGGTCCTCCTGTACAACAGGTAGGCCGCGCCGATGAGCAACGCCAGGATGCATACCTCGCCGATGCACCCGGACTTGAACCCCAGGAAAGTGGACCAGAAGCTCGGCCTCCCCGCGTCGGTAACCCAGGTCGCGCCAACAGGGGTCGCCCCGGCAACAGTGTCGACAAGCAACCTCCCGGATTTCAGCAGGGAAAGGGGTGTTGCGCTGGTCACGGCGTCGACGTTGTTCCCCGCCAGGCCCTTGTAGACGACCCTGCCCACGACACTGTTATCGATACTGGTTGCTACAGGGGTGAAGAAACCGACCGACCTCCAGTAGAACGGTTCGACGAACTTGGTGGTATAAAGGGCAAGAGGCGAGATCATCAGCGCCACCCTCGCGAGAAGCGCAGGGTTGAACACGTTCTTGCCCAGGCCCCCGAAGAGCTCCTTGGCGACTCCTACAGCCAGGAACGCGCCGATGGCTACCACCCACAGCGGCGTCGTCGGGGGAAGCAGAAACGCGAATATCAGGCCTGTGACCATAGCGCTTAAATCGCCTAGCGTGACCTTCCTTCGCAGTAGCCTGCGCATCACCACCTCGGACAGGCCGGCGGTTATCATGCTCACCGCTATGATGTAGACGACGTTCATGCCGTAGACGACTATGGCGATGACGACCGCGGGCGTGAGCGCGAGAAGCACGTCCCTCATAGCACGTTCAATGGTCTGGCCCTTCTCGTGCAGGTGGGGAGCGACTGTAGTCATGAGTTTATTATTCGCCACGTATCATCGCCTCCTCTATCCCTTAAGGGTCGCGATTTCGGCCTTGGCCTTCCGGACGTACTCCACATGCGGGATGTAGGCCGGGCAGGTGAAGGTGCAACACCCGCACTCAAAGCAATCGAGCGCTCCCCACAACTCCGCCTTCTCCCAGTCGCCGTTCTGTACGGCTTCCACTATGAAGTTGGGCATTACAGACATGGGGCAGGCTTCCACGCATTTGGTGCAGCGAACGCAGGCATGCTCTTCGCGTATATCGATCAACTCCGGAGTCAATGCGACAACGCCGGAGGTGCCCTTGACCACCGGGGCGTCAAGGTCCTCCTGCGCCCACCCGGTCATGGGCCCGCCGATGATCACCTTCGCGGGATCGCCCGTGAGCCCGCCGCAGGCTTCGATTAATATGGAGATGGGAGTGCCGACTTTCACGATCAGGTTCCCGGGCTCTTTCACGCCGGGTCCGGTAACGGTCAGGACCCGCTCGTACAGCGGCTTGCCGGCGGAAGCCGCCTCGTAGAGTGCAATGGCAGTACCGACGTTCTGTACCAGGCAACCTACCTCGGATGGTAGGTTTCCCGGGGGCACTTCCCTGCCGGTTACGGCGGAGATGAGCTGTTTTTCAGCCCCCTCGGGGTACTTCACTTCCAGTACCTCGACATCGAGGTTGGGCCGGTCCGATACCGCCGCGCGTAGTTTCTCAACCGCGTCCATCTTGTTTGCTTCGACACCTATGATGCCCCTGTCCGCCCCGACCGCGCGAATCATTAGTTCAAGCGCCTGAACAAGGTCGTCGGGACGCTCGACCATCAACCGGTGGTCGCAGGTCAGGAACGGCTCGCACTCGCAACCGTTGATTATCACGCTTTCGATAGGCTTGTCTTCTGGCGGGGACAGCTTGACCCGTGTGGGAAACGCCGCCCCGCCCATGCCCACCAGGCCGGCTTCCCCGGCGATTTCCCTTATGTCTTCAGCGGTAAGCTCGTCCAGTGGCTTCCCCTGGCGCGCCTCGAACGGAGGCTGTTCGGCGTCAGCCGCGATGATAACACCTGTCACCGTCTCCCCGTTGAAGCTCTTGATATCTTCTATCGCGTCTACTATTCCCGCCACGGGAGAGTGCACGGGTGCCGATACGAACGCGTCAGCATCGCCTATCTTCTGGCCCACCGCCACCCTGTCACCCGGCGAGACCAGGGGCTCGTTGGGCGCGCCGATGTGCTGCCTGAGGGGCACCATGAGCCTGGAAGGGATGGGAGCCCGAGCAATGGCTTTCCCCGAGCAGAGCTCCTTGTTGTAGAGAGGGTGTATACCCCCTCTCCTGAAGGTCTTGAATCCTGTTTTTCTCAATCAGACCACCTTCTTGGTCCGCCCTGCGGAGGTCAGTCTTGGGAACCTCTCGGACTTGACCCAGCGGGCGTATATGTAGATCACGTTGACCAGCAACATCACCCAGAGGAACAACTCGTACAGCTTGAACGTGCCCACCGGCCCGCCAAGCACATGAACCAGGCCGTTCAGCCATCCATTGGGGCGGTAGGCGGCGAACGTGAGTAGGAAGAACCAGATAGTCAGCAAACCGATGAATATCCTGAATATCCCCAGCGGTTCATTCCATCCCTTCGGCCTTCCCAGAATCGCGTAGTACAGGTAGACGAAGGCAACCAGAACCAGTATCCAGCACAGGTAGAAGTTGAACACCCCCGCAAGCGACATGCTCCAGGGGTACCTCCATCCTGACAGGAACGGGTGGAACGTGTCGAATCCGGTGTAGAGGACCAACGCCAGCACCGCAAGGTAGGTGCGGTACATCACCCTGGCCGGCCCCGGAACATTGATTCTGTCCTTCATACCGGGCACCTCCTTTATACTACGCGGAATTCCTTCACGCCGTTGTGGTCGGGGTGGACGAGGTGTATCGCGCACGCAAGACAGGGGTCGAACGATCGGACGCACCGTACCACGTTAATGGGGTTGTCCGGGTCTGGAACCGGAATCCCCAGCAGCGATCTCTCGATCGGGCCCCTGTTGCCTTCCTTGTCTCTGGGCGATGCGTTCCAGGTTGTGGGTACCACGCACTGGTAGTCCTCGATCTTCTTTCCCTTTATGTGTATCCAGTGACCGAGCGCGCCCCGGGGGGCTTCCAACAGGCCGCGCCCGTGCGCCTCGCCCGGGATGTCCTTCTTGTCCCAGATCGGCTCGCCGGGCTTGAGCTGGTCCAGCCACTTGTCCATTTCGTCCGCGATCAACTTGCACTCGATGGCGCGGGCGGCGTGCCTGGGCAGTATCCCGAACTTGAGGGGGGTCTTATCCAGGAGACCGAGCTTGCCTACCAGGTCCATCAGCGGCTTCGGCTTCATCACCAGCATCCTGGCGAGCGGCCCCACCTCCATTGGCTCGCCGTCGTACCGGGGCGCCTTAACGAAGGAGTACGCGCCCTCCTTGTGCACGTCCGGCTTGGTCTCGCCTTCACTCGGGTTCAAACCCTCACATTGGTTCGTGTACCAGGAGTGCTTCACCGATTCGGTTATCTCCTCCTCGTCGAACTCCTTTACGTTCATGACCTCGTTGTCGTAGATGAGCCCGCGGGGAAGGAACTTCTTCGTTCCCTTCCGGTCCTCGTCGAACCCGCCGTAGGCCAGGTAGTTCCCCCCTGAATCACCCGCCGCCATGAACGGGGCGTAGGCGGGGAAGCCCGCGACCGTGAGGATGTCCTGGATATAGACATCGTTTATCCAGTTGCGAAGCTCGGCGAGGTTTGCCTTGAACGTGAGGATGTTCAAGATGGTGGGTCCCGTGGTTACTCCGCCGGGGACGGTGCCGACGAATGACGGCGCGCGACCGTAGAAGATCGTCAACATCTCGTGCGCTTTCTTGCGCATCTCCAGCGCCTCCACGTAATGCCCCACCAGGGTTGTCGCTAGTTCAGGGTCGCTCACGTAATCCTCCGACTCGTGCCTGGGGAGGAACGGGTAAACGTCCCCCGTCTCAACCAGGTTCACGATCTTGTTCTTGAGGATCTTGAGCGCCCTGTCTTTTCCCTCATAGTTCGCCACCGCGGCTATGTCCACGTAGTCGAGGGCGGCAAGATGATAAAAGTGTAGTATGTGCGACTGGATGAAGTTTGCCCCCAGGCAGAGGTTGCGGATGATCCTTGCGTTGTCCGGGAGCTCCACGCCCAGAGCGTCGTCCAGGTTGTAGGATGCCGCGGTCCCGTGGGCCAGCGGGCACACGCCGCAGATGCGCTCTGTGACCTGCTGGGCGTCGAACGGGTGCTTGCCCTTGAGTAGCATCTCGATGCCACGAAACATGGTCCCGGAAGACCAGGCGTCCTTTACAACTCCACCCTCAACCTCGACATCGATTCGCAGGTGGCCCTCGATCCTTGTTACCGGGTCAATCGTTATTACTCGCGCCACTATTCGTCACCACCTTCAGATGGGCTCTCAGGCTTCTTGCCTAACTGCTTGTACAGATAATGCGCTCCAACGCCGACCGCCGTAGCTCCGGCGGCGACCCATCCCAGGGTATCGACGGCCGGGGACAGGCCGATGAAGTTGACGTCAGGCAGGGGCTCATACAGCGGCGCGAGCTTCTCGTAGAAGGTCGGCTCGGCGCAGCCGTGACACGGCGCGTTGGCCCCCACGCACCAGTTGGTGCCCGAGTTCCAGCGGCGGGTGGGGCAGTCCGCGTAGGTGACCGGGCCTTTGCACCCCATCTTGAACATGCACAGCTTCATGTCCGGGCTGTGGTCGTTCCAGTCCTCCAGGAACAGGCCGGCGTCGAAGGAGGCCCTTCTCTCGCAGTTCTCGTGGATAAGTGTCCCGAAGAAGGTCCTGAGCCGCTTGTACCGGTCAAGGTCCGGCGCGCCCTTCTTTCCCTTGATCCACATCAGGGCGTCCAGAACCGAGCCGACAAACCAATCGGGGTGTGAAGGGCACCCGCCGACGTTTATCACCGGTTTCTTGGCATCGATTTTCGCCACGATGTCCATTACCGGCGTAGTACCGGTTACTCCCGCGTTCGCTCCTGGGATGCCCCCAAACGAAGCGCAGTTGCCCTGGGCTATGACCGCGGCCGCCCCGGGCACAAGCTCTTTCATCCACTCATTGATGGGCTTATCCTTCGGGACCGTGTGTCCCATCAGGTCCCTGGTCTCTTTCTCGACCCCGAAGGTGCAGTACTCGCCACCCTCCTTCGTCGGGACCGGCCCTTCCACCACCAGGACGTACCGGCCCTCGAGCTCCCTCGCGGTTTCTTCGATGGCCTCGATCGCCTTGTAGCCGGAAGCCGCCATCAGTGTTGGATGGAAGCGGACTGAAAGCTCATCCAGAACGAGCCCGGCCACCATCGGGTAGTTGGAGTTCAGGAACGAAACCGAGCAGCCGCTACAGCTCTGGCCCTGTATCCATATTACCGGGGGCTTTCCGCTCTCCAGCTCCTGGAGCGCCTTGGCCAACTGGGGCACAAGCGCTTCCGAAAGGCCAAGCAATGCCGTGGTAGCACCGGCGTGCTTAAGGAACTGGCGCCTGCTTACTGTTCTGCCTGGCAAGGACATCACCTCCTGTTATCAGCCGTTTACGCGTTTATTGACAGCGAGGGGGGCTCCCCGCGGGCGTAGGGACCGCGGGGAGTTTCCTCGCAAGATAACTTGTTGAGTTGAGCGTGTGCTACTGGTACTGCTTGTCATTTCGCGATTCCCTAAATGGCAATTTCTGAGATCTCTCTCCCCGAGGAGAATCCCGGCTGAAGATATAAGCAAACCTTATCAATATAATAAGTAATTATTATCATATAATAGCCAATAAGAGCCGCATGTCTAGACCCGGGTAACGGTTTTGTAAAAAAGTTAGTATTCATATCCTTCCCTTTATGAACGTTTGGGTGCCACCAATAACCCTCTCGCTCTATCCGATCCCGCCCGCGTGTTGCTAACTAAAAAAGGCTGAATATTGATAACAGATAACGATGATTCAGCCTTCACTCCCGAAACCGCACTCCCAGAGGCACTAGTACGACCGGACCTGAATGCTCATATGTCGCAAAGTAAAGGAAACGCCCGATTGAACCTCTCACGCGGCGCCCCGGCAGGCTGACATCCAGCCGTCCGGGCCTCTACCGTTACGTTGTGGGATAGTCTAAGGTGCCAGCCCTGCTGTGTCAACGGGCGGGCCGGGCATGGGTGACAGGATGATCACTTGATGTCAACAGGCGTTGCGGAACCAGTGGGTATAGACAACGGACGCGATACCACCAGCGGGTGAAGTCGGCTGCGTCCCCGCCGGTGGAAGGTACGCGTGGCGCGTCAAGGATAAAAGCCCACGAAACCGCGCCCGTTGGTAGATAACGGATATAAACTGTATCATGGCCAAGAACTCGTCCTTAATGGCCTCGATGATTCCAGTGGACTATTCGGGAGGGAATAGAGATGGATTTGATAGATGCTTATCTGAAGCTCGCAACCCTGTTGCCGGCAAGTTTCGTATCGAGGTTCTCCAAGTACTTCAAAGCCGTGCCGTTTGTAAAGAAGATTATCGAGGAGGAATACGCAGAGATAGCGGAAGACATGGAAGCTGTCGTAAGGCCGTACAAAGACGGGTATGCGGCGTTCCCGCGAATTCCCGATGTCGGCCTGGACAAGGACGAGATACTGAGGGAAATGGAAGAACTACAATCAATGGAGGAGCCGAGGTGGAAAGACGGGTTTGCGTCAGGAGCGGTTTATCACGGAGCCAGGGAGCACGTTGATTTCCTCAACAGGGTTTACACCATTAATTCACAGAGCAATCCCCTCCACGCTGATCTGTGGCCGAGCACCGTGAAGTACGAGGCTGAAGTGATTTCGATGGCGGCAAACATGCTGGGAGCGAACAGACAAAACGCCGATTTGGGTCCGGGCGAGCAGATATGCGGGAGCGTTTCTTCCGGTGGAACCGAGAGCATCCTGCTCGCCATGAAGTCATACCGGGACCGGGCGAGAGACCGAAAGAGGATCACCTCTCCGGAGATGATCATCCCCTCCACGGCCCACGCGGCGTTCGACAAGGCGGCCCAGTACTTCAACATCAAGCCGGTCCATGTGCCGGTAGACTCCAACCATAGGGCGGACGTTGATTCCACCCGGAAGGCTATAACAAAGAACACGATGGTGATTGTGGGATCGTCGCCTTCGTTTCCACATGGAATCATCGACCCTATAGAAGAGCTGTCCGAATTGGCAAGGGAGAGTTGCATAGGTTTTCATACTGACGCCTGCCTCGGTGGATTCATACTCCCCTGGGCCGAGAGGCTCGGGTACGATGTTCCGCCCTACGACTTCAGGTTGCCGGGCGTGACCTCCATGTCGGTGGACACCCACAAGTTCGGATACGCCTCCAAGGGCACGTCCGTAGTCTTGTACCGGGGATTGGAACTGCGCCACTACCAGTACTTCAAAACCGCGGAGTGGCCGGGAGGCATCTACTTCACTCCCACTTTCGCGGGGAGCCGGCCCGGAGCCTTGAGCGCGGTGTGCTGGGCGGCCCTGGTGTCGATGGGAGAAAGCGGATACCTGGAAGCGACCGGGAAAATCCTTGAAACGGCCCTGACAATCAAGAAGGGGATAGGGGAGATCCCGGAACTCCATGTTATCGGGGATCCGCTATGGGTCATTGCGTTCGGATCGGAGACGCTCGACATCTACCGGATCATGGAGTACATGACGGACAGGAAATGGTGTCAAGGCCAAACTAATCTGTCCTCTTTTCGACGGTCTAATTTGTCCACTTTCCGACGAAAACATCCAGTTGTCCGGGGCTTGCCGGTGAACGAAAGGAGCCGTAGGCGACTGGAGTTCACCGGCGTCGCGCCCGTTTG
>JAHIMR010000097.1 GCA_018896525.1 Actinomycetota bacterium | reverse complement strand
GAGAAAGAAAGGCACCTGTATAATGCCATCAGTTACATAGCCCTGAATCCCGTCAAAGCAGGACTCGTCAGTGATCCGGGACAGTGGAGGTGGAGCAGTTACCGGGCGATAAGCGGTTTCACTCCCCCTCCAGTCTTCCTTAATATCAGCTACACCCTCAGCCTCTTCTCGGATGACATCGAGACGGCCCGGCAGGCTTACTTCCATTTCATCGCCGAAAGGCTGGCAGAAAAGGAAGAGCGGTTAACGTTGCAGACCCTTTTTCAAGGAGTAGAGAACAAGCAAGAAAGAAATCAAGCTATACGCATCGCCTACTTCGATCACGGCTACATGCCTATGGAGATAGCCACCTACCTGGGTATAAGTCGATCGACCGCCAACAGGGCACTAAAGGAATAATCGTTACCAAAATGACACGCTGGTGCCAGGCACCAGCGTGTCACCGCGATAGCGCGCCGGATCATCCTCTCCGGGTCGATGCAGCTACAGGGGGAAGATGCATTCGTGTGGATGTGCAGGTCAACCTTCAACTTCGTTCCCCGCTCCGTCGTCTCCGGCTCCGGTGATGCTCACGAAGTGCAAGATCAACTGGGCGGTCCTGGAGGCGGCACGCTCCATCAAGTAGTTACGAAGGGTAATCATGTCGACGTACCTGATGTGCGGGGTCGATGGGAGAAGCCGGTGGTATGGGTAGTGAAACTCTCCGATATAGCGGCCGTACCACCCGTCGTCGGTCCACTCCGGGGTTACATAGTATTTCTCGAGGACACCGGATATCTCGTTTTTCTCGTCAGGGTCATACGCCTCGCGCCCCCGCGATTCCGTCCCCATCGCCACCAGCAGATCGAGGTGCGCGTCATCATCGCCGGGGTACGGGGGGCCGACCGGCTCACGCAGGTAGAACCGTCGCGAACGCGACAGCAATTCGAGGTTGTCGGCGGTGCGTGTCCGAAGGCCGTGGGGGACGCAGAACGTGTGCGAAGGCACCGCCATGTCCTGCAGCAGGTGGCAGCAGTAGCCGAGGAACCGGTACGCCTTGGCGCGGCTGCCGATACGGAAGTGGATTAGCGAGCGGTCCCAGAAATCGCTGAACTCCTCGAAGGCGTTGACCAGGTGCCCGTCGCCCGCGCCGTGGCCGGCAATCGGGTCGTACATGTGAGAGCACTCCCACTTGAGCTTACCCGGCACCCTGCCGCCGATCTCGGTCTCCATCACGTCCAGGAGTCCACACGACCTCTCGACCGTTTCCCGGGACGCGCCCAGCCCCGAATTGCCGCTTATTTTCCCCTCCCGCAGCAGGTAGCCCACCGCCTGCTTCGCCATCAAGCGGTGGTCGTCGCGGTGGACGACCCAGGCCCCCCGGCGCATGTACCCGAACCACGCCGCTATTTGCAGCATCACCCAGGAAACCCCTATCACCCGGGAAACGGCGTTCCTCAGCGCCCGCACTGGTGGCTCAACCTATCCTGAACTGTCGGCCGTCGTAGTTGTCCATGCGCCGATTATTACTCCCGCAGGCCGCCGGTTGTCAAGTCGCCTACTTGTAACCTATTGAGTCGTGTCCGCCCTGGCGGTTGTTCCAGTACATTGAGCGCTCGGCTATTACCCCCATGTCCGCGGTCACCCTGGTGGAAACGCTGTCCTGACCGGGGGCGTGGGTGGCCACGTTGAACGTCTTGCGGCTGTTGGCCGGTACCGTCTCGCTGGGGCCGGCTATCTCGCCTGAGCCGGTCATGTAGGTGAGTGTCACGGTGGCTTCGGTGTCGTTGGGGTTCTGTACCAGTACCCAGGTCTCGAAGGTGCCACCGGTGGAGCCCTCGGCCAGGTACCACTCGTTTGCCGGGGAGGTCACCCCTATCGAGTCGTGTCCACCCTGGCGGTTGTTCCAGTACATCGCACGCTCGGCTATCACGCCCATGTCCGCGGTCACCTTGGTGGAAACGCTGTCCTGGCCCGGCGCGTGGTTTGCCACGTTGAACGTCTTGCGGCTGTTGGCCGGTACCGTCTCGCTGGGGCCGGCTATCTCGCCTGAGCCGGTCATGTAGGTGAGTGTCACGGTGGCTTCGGTGTCGTTGGGGTTCTGCACAAGGACCCAGGTCTCGAAGGTGCCACCGGTGGACCCCTCGGCCAGGTACCAGGTGGTGCCGCCGCCTATCGGGCCTCCTCCCATTGTGTAGAATATCTCTTTGTAGATATCACCGGATCCGGTCAGCACCGTGAAGGCGATGTGAGCGTTGTCGTTTGAGTCTATCGCCATGTCCGGATTGTACCCCTTCAGAACACCACCCCCGAGGTCCGTAACGCCGACGAAGCTCCCACCGCAGTTGTTGGTGTACTTTGCCTCGTAGGTGTAAGTGATGTCAACGTAAGTAGACCCGGAGTCGCTGCCCACTGTGTACCTCTCGTGCCAGGTAACGTGTACCACGTTTGTGGAGTCCATCTCCAACTGTGGCTTCAGCTTGCTTATAGTGTCGGAGGAATCCGAGATGATGATCGGTGTCGAGAACGACCCGGAGGTGTTATCCGTGTAGTAGAGATCCCACAAAGGCGATGCCTTTACCCAGGCGATGTGGACCTTGTTGTTCGAGTCCACTCCTATGGTGGCTCGATAATCATCGGTCGTGCTGGAGTCGCTTATGTTGGTACTGGAGAAGTCGCCTCCCGCGGCGTTGTTGGCGTAGAACACATCCGAACTCTCCCCCACGTCATGTTGCGAGTAAGCCACGTGGGCCTTCCTGTTGCTATCCACCACTATCTCATAGCCAGAGTCGATCACTTCCCCTTCGTCGAAGTTGCTGACCTGCGCCAGGTGGTGTGCGCCATCGTACGTCCAGTAGTAGACACACCAGTCACCCAACAGGCTACACCATATGATATGCGGGTGACCGGCGGGGTCGACCGCCAGTTTGGGCTTCTCGTTGATCGTGCTTCCCACAGGGTCTATCCAGAAGAAGTCGACCCAGGTACCAGCCGCGGTGCGCTTCCTGTAGTAGATTATACCGTCAGGGTCGTACCACGCCACGTGCACGTTGTCGCCCGAGTCGACGGCTATATTGAGATCGAAGTTATTCCCGGCAATGTCCTGGCTGACGTCCGTGGTGGCCCCCCAGGTTCCGCCCTGGTTGTTCCTGTAATATATATCGTAGCTATTGCCATCAATCCAGATGACGTGGGAAACATTGTTGGAGTCAACCACTATCTTGGGTTCCCGGTCTGTGTCACCACCGCTCGATATCTGCACCGGCTCCCACGAGCCGCCGGTGTTGTCGGCGTAGAATACCTTGCTGTCATTTAACGACACTTCTTCCCTCCACACCACGTGAGAGCAGCCGTTCGAGTCCACCGCGATGTGGGCGTCGTTATCAACCTTGTCGTTGTTGGTTATCCGCTGGGGTGTAGTGAACGCCGCTGCTGCCGGGGCTACGGCCACCGTCAGCACCAGCGCGGTCACCAGCACCACCGGCCAGCTAATAAGACGGCGCGACGTGCGTGAAATCGCGACAGTTCCAGGTCTCATCAGACAACTCCTTCCCCGCGTGGGCCCTCGTATGATTGAGCCACGGTTCTTCCCTTCCATCACACCGTACTACGCTGAAGACGAAATATTTCTTACAAAATGACAAAACGGTGCCTGGAATGACACGCTGGTGAATGACACGCTGGTGCCAGGCACCAGCGTGTCATTTATTGTTGTTGGTTAGGCGATCGGACGGGGGGGGAGAAAGGAGCGGAGGCGACAGGCGAGTTCGGCGGAGTCCAGGCGTTCGCCGGGGGATACCGTTACGGTCTCCTTGCCGTCATCGCCGCGCTCACGGCGCTCAGTGATGAAGTCCATCTGTGTGAACCTCCTGATGGCCGTCTTGAACGTCACCCGGGAGATCGACTCCTCGCGCCTTATCGCCTCTTCGGCCAGCAGGCGTGACCCTTCCTTGAAGCACAGCTGGACCAGTTCGTCACGGGACATCTCGCTTCCCGGCTCCAGGCGGCCCACCGCGGTCGCGACCACTGCGTAACCCTCAAGCTGTGGTTCGATGAGGGAAGCGAAAACAGCGGCAGCGGCAGGTTCCCGCAGTTCACCGATGGCGCGCTCGACCGCGGCATCCCACTCGCCGCCCCGGCTCAGTATGAACTCCTGCCCCAGGATGTCCCTGAGGAACTCCATGTCGTCCAATATCCACGACTTTCGCATCGTGAGATCATCCGGGTGGCCCCGTAGCGACGTGGCGACAAGCGCCTCGGTGATGAAATGATGGACAGGGGTGTTCTTGTTGTACTCGAGAAAGCGCCTTCCGCCCCCTTCCAGGCGGTACCCGTCATCGCCGCTGCGGGATTCGGGTACGACATACCCTTCCTCCACAAGACGCTCCACGGCCTTCCGTGCCCCCTTCATGTCTGTATACAGGGGGACCCCCCGTCGGGACGCGAAGCGCAAGAGCATGCCAGCCACCTCGTCGACGTCACCCGCGGCTATCCACTCCTCCCCACCGGAAAGCAGGGCGCAGGCGGCCAGGGACCTCTCGGTAAGAGGCGTCACCTTGTTGATACCCTCGGATAGAAGGCCGGCAACACCATCGATATCATGATGCTCCAACAATGACCGCATGCTCGACGGTTCTCCGAACTTCACGTAGGCACGCCCCAGCTTGGAGTTCACCGACCTGTAGATGCTGGTGAAGCCCTTCACGCTCTCGCCGACCTTTCGGCCGCCGGCCATCTCCTTGATGTGCGAGCCTTCCTCGGGGACCTTGTCGTAACCCAAAAACACGGGGACCAGGGTCACGTCGGAGCACACCCCCATGCGGAGCGACTCCTCCAGTATCCCCAGGTAGCCGGTCCTGGGACTGGCGAGCTTTCCGTCCCTGCTCCTGGTGCCCTCGAGATAGACCACGGTCACGTAATTCTCGGCAAGCAGGTACCGAACGTAGGCGCTAAACACCTCACGGTACAGCGTTTCACCCCGAAACGACCGCCTCAGGTAGAACGCCCCGGAGTGCCTGAGCAGCCACCCCACCGGCCAGAAGTCGAGGTTCAGCCCCGCAGCCTGCTGGGGGGGGACCATCCCCGAGCGGAACATCGCGTACCCTATGAGCAGCGGGTCAACGTAACTCTTGTGGGAGCACACCAGGACAATGCGGTTGCGGCTGTCGCACTCGGAAAGGAACCGTATCCCGTGGCGGTCGATCTCCAGCCCGCTGAAGAAACGACCGAAGATGAAATCGAAGGCGCGAACGAACCAGCGCACAACGCCCACCCGGTAATCCGAGGCGATCTCATCGACGTATCCCTGGACCTCGTCTGAAACCTCCTGGCGGGAGAGCCCCACGTCTAGTGAGTACTGATTCATGTACGCGGTCAGCATGGGGTCGGACAGGACCCTCCGCCTGACGTCCCTCACCGGCTTCAGCGGCGGCCCCGCGCAGGCCCGGCGCTCCGACTCGACCGCCCCCCTGAGATCTACCCGAAGCGCGGCGCTATCCCCGGCGAGGTCCACCGCGTCCCCGCGGGTGCGCTCAAGCCACTGTGAGAGCACCAGCGGCCTGCAGTTCTTGACCCGCGCGGTACGTACGGTGCGGAACATCGAGGTGATCTTCCTGAAAAGCCTCCAGGGGGCAACGCGAGACAGGCGCGACGCGATCGACACCGGCGGGGCATCCGGCGTCAACTGGTGTGATGTCCTGGCGACAGGTACGACAACGATCGCTGATCTGCTCTGCCGCTGTATCGCTATCAGGGCCTCCAGGCCATCGCCGTTCCCCGCCCCTTCGTACTCTGTTATCGTCGACAGGCCCAGTGAGGCAAGCTCACGGGTCATGCCACGCCGGCTTCCGCGGTTGCCCGCGGGCTTCCGCGAACTCCGGTTCCCATTACCGTTACCGTTCCCGGCTTCTTTCCCGCTATGCCGGCTCATCTCGACTATGTTGATGTCACCGTGATGCCTCAACCTTGCGGCGAGAACAACCCTGTGGCGGTAACGGGTGCTTGGCAACGCAAACACCGTCAGGTTACCGGCTATGACCCAGCTCGGGTGGTGCGGCTCACCTTTGAGGGTTTTCCCATGGGATGACCCCTGCTCCAGCGGCTTCATAAACCGCGACAGTACCCTCACCAGGATGCCGGTGGCCGGGTTCGGCTTCCAGGCGAACATGGCGTTTACCAGGCCGGCGACCTCCCGGTACTCCAGCCGGGCCTCGTCAGTACCGCCCTTGCGCTCCACTGTCCTCTCCAACTTACGTCCTCCCTTTAGTACCCTGGTCCATAAATACGCTGGCATTCGAACGCCGCTCCCGTCCACTCCGGCTGCGTTCCGCTCCCTCGAAGTACTACAGGAGTACGTCTCGGTCGCGCGCCTTGCCGGAGCGGCGCGGAGGCGCTCTCGGTGCTTAACCGTATCTATCCAACGGGGCACCTAGGTCGCCACTGACAGTCCGGCGACTTCTCTACAGGCTCTTCTCCTCCTGCTCCGGGCCAGGTCGAGCAACGCCTCCATTCGCGTTTCTATTCCCGCCCGCCCGGTCTGCTCGTCTATTGTCAAAGAAAGCACCGGGATGCCCATCTCCTCCGACACCCGGAAAAGTACGCTCTTGGCTATAACCTCGGGCATGCAGGTGAACGGCAGGAAGTGTATGACCGCATCGAAGCCACGGCTGGCGAAGATAGCAGTGGCCCCCACCGAGAGCAATCCGTCGCCTCCCACCTCGTGGGTGAGATAAGGGCTGGCGGCACGCGCCACCTGGCGATCGCTGTAGCCGAAGATCGGGTTACGCCCGCCCGGGTACACCGTGTCCGCTATGTGCACACAGCGCTCCACCACCACGCCCCGTTTGCCAAGCCAGTTCCCGATGTCAAAGTTGAAGTACGGCTCCAGCACCACGAATATCTCCCCCACCAACCCGAACCTCATGTGCTGTCGGTTATCGTCCAGGGGTACCTCCTCGAACAACAGTTGGGCCTCCCGGCGCGCCCGCCGTATCTCCTTCCCGGTAAAAGCGGCGGAGGTCACCTGGCGTGCCTCCTCGGCGGCGCGGGCGACCGATCCCTCCTCCGCCTCCCGCCCTTTGAGGGCCAGAACCCACTTCTCTATCTCGTCGAAGACGACGACCTTGGCCAGCGCACGTTTGAGCTCGCGCACCAGCGTTCCTAATCGCGCGACATCCGGGCCCACGATTCCGCGAAGGCCGGAGTAGGCGGCCTTGAGCGACGTCGAGGGCGGGTCAAGCACTATCAGGTTGAAACGGTACCCTTCCTTCTCCAGTATTCTTCGCTGTAACTCGGCGTAGTAACCGAAGCGGCACGGCCCGGAACCGCCTCCCATAAGGAGAGTGTCCGCCCCCGCCTCGAGGGCCTGCACGAACGTTCCAACCACCGCCTTGAGCGGCAGGCAGGCGAACTCGGGGGCGAGGGACGCGCCTATGCGCACCGTCTCCTCACTGAACACCGGGGGCTCTATGTAGTCGATATCGAACCGGTGGGCCAGGTCCTCCACGATAAACGGCAGGTTCCCCATGCGTGGAGTAGACACCTTCACAGGACGGCACCCCTTTCGAGTGCGGCAGAGGCCGGTTTTCTCGCCGGGACACGCCGGAGCATGTCGGTGAACGCCTCCAGCCGGGTCACCAGCCCCGCCTCCGCCGAATGCTCGTCCAGGGTTATGGTCATGAACGGTACGGACCCCTCCCGGGACAGCTCGTCCTCCAGCAGGGCGCCAATGAACGACCCGGGGCCGCAGGCGAAAGAGGTGAGGAATATTATCCCGGAGACCGACGCGGTCCTGCTCCAGTGAAGCACCGCCCCCGCCAGCCGCCGCTCGAACCCCCAGTAAACCTTCCGGGGCAGAGACGCGGCTTGACGCCTCGCCTCGCGCTCGCTGGACTGCTCGATGGTAAGGGCCCTCGCCCCCATCCCCTGGAGCCGCTCCAGCATCCGGAGCGACACGTGGGGGTCGTTCACGTTGTAGAAGTGGCCGGCGACTCCCACCGACAGCGCGCCGTCGTTCTCGCTTTCACAACCGGTTTCCACGTCGTGCGCCTTGAGGCTTTCCACCAGGCCCCTAACCGCCACCGCCGTTGCGAGCCTGCCGCATCCGAGAGCGCGCCCCACCTTGTACCAGTCTCGCAACCACAGAAAACGGCGGTCTCCCAGGTCCATTGCCGGAGACAGCACCGGCGGCAGGTCGGGTGCCAGGGCGCGGGCCATGTCGGGCAGGCCAAGGAACTTGGGGCACGAGCACGTGCCGTACCCCTGGCTTATCACCCGTGGCACCAGGATCACGTCAGCGTTGTCCTTCAGTTCCAGGAGATGCCCGGAAAAAACCTTTACCGGAAGGCATGTCTCGTTATCGGCGTGTATCACGCCCGCGTTGACGATGTCACTGGACGTAGGCCCGGACAGCACCGCCTCGACTCCCAGGGCCTCCAGGAAGGAAAGCCAGCAGTCGCCGTAATGGTGAAACAGTAACGCCCTGGGAATGCCCACCCTCATTCCACGGCCACCTCCAAACCACACCGCAGGCCACGCGCTGTGGCCCATGTCTCGGCCCGCCTGCTCATACGGGTGTCCTCCATGATGACGCCGCCGGGTGTGGTACAACAGGAAGCCTGGAGAATCGCCTCCGGCGGCCGTACCCCGGCCATGACGGACCACGTCGCCTCCAGCAGTTGTACTTTCAGCCCCAGGGACCGGGCTCGATTCAGCGCCTCCCGTGCCGTGCCGGCACCCTCCTGTACGCCCCGAACGCCATCGCCTCCCGAGATGTCCCCGGCCATCCGTCGACCCATATCGTGGTTCCTGCTCGAGCGCGACGTGCACGTAGCCACGAAATCACCGATCCCCGCCGGGGTCATCGCGACCGCGGGATCTCCACCGATCGCCCCCGCGAACCTGGCGGTCTCCTCCATCCCCTTCCAGATTATCGCCGCGGCCACATTGTCACCCCACTCCAGCCCGTACGACATGCCGCAGCCAACCGCGTAGACGTTCTTCAACGCCCCCGCCGCCTGAGCGCCCAGTGGGTCGTGGTACGGAGCGAGCGACAGCAACGGGTGGGTCAACCGGTCAACGCCGCGTCGTACCGCCCCGGCATCCACTCCCGCCAGGACCGCCACCGACGGGAGGCCGCGCCGTATGTCGCCGGAGAGGTTAGGGCCGGTGAGGACCAGCGGTTCGTGAGGGTCGCGCTTGCCCGCGACGCCGAACTCCCACCTGAACACCTCTAAACTGAGCAGGCTGGTATCTTTTTCCAACCCCTTGGTTGCCAGCACCACCCGCGTCGTCGGGGCGAGAACGCCCCTCAGTCGGGCGGCGACATCCCGCGCGGCGTGTGACGGAACCGCGACTATTGACCAGGACGCGCCCTCCAGCGCCCGAGCGAGTGACGTTGTCGCTATCACGTTTACCGGTATCTGAAACCCGTCCGTATACCGCTCGTTTGTATGAAACCTGGTGATCTCTTCGCAGGCATCCGTCTCCACTGTGAAGAGGTTTACCCGGTGGAAGTTCGCCGCCTGGACCGCGGCCAGCGTCGTTCCCCAGGCGCCCGCCCCTATGACCGCGAGGCATCCGTCTTTCCCGGTGTCCCATGTAGTCCTGGTGTTCATGCGCATAATCCTCGCATCACGCGGAACCGATGGCGGCCATCTTCTCATCTCTGTCGTGACCGGCGATGTACCTCCAGGCCGCCACTCCTATCGCCACCCCGACGCCCACACCGGCGGCCCCCGCGAACATGAGCAGCCCACGGTGCCCGTGTGACTCCTCCTCCACCTCGACCTCGACCTCGACAGGCACTCCAAGCATCAACCGGGCTATCACCGCCTCGTGGAAGCCGTCAGGCGCGGGTATCCGCTGCATATCGTCCAGTGCCCGGACGACGGCCCTCATCGTCCTGGACCTTCGAAAATACCTCTTTTCCTTCACGCTACATCACTCCTTCCAGGGTCTCGCAGAGCATCCCCCTCGCCCTGTGAGCCCACGTCTTGGCGGTGTTCCTCGGTACCCCCATCGCCTTTCCTACCTCCCCGAACGTCATCCCCTCGAGGTGATGGAGAACGATCACCGCCCTGTAGTTCTCGGGAAGCCGGCAAATGGCCCCCTGTACGATCTCCTGTATCTCCCTGGCTACCGTCACGTCCTCCGGATTATCGGCGCGGAGGTCGGGCGGTTCCGCGCCCACACCCGTAGCCACCGCCCCGTCCTCCCTCACTGTCGGGGAGAACGCCGCGTCGATAGAGATGTCGTTCACCTTCGCGCCACGGCGCAGGTGATCTATCGCGGTGTTCGTGCCGATTCCGTATAGCCACGACCGAAAAGGTCTTTTCAGATCAAACGTATCAATCGCCTTGTACGCCTTTATTAAC
The DNA here is from genome assembly GCA_018896525.1 of Actinomycetota bacterium. Lineage (GTDB taxonomy): Bacteria > Actinomycetota > Geothermincolia > Fen-727 > Anoxymicrobiaceae > JAHIPE01. Next base: position 12,766 of record JAHIMR010000097.1, on the reverse strand, counting down.
GTCTCCTGAGCGATGTCCCTCGCCTCCTCCCTGTCTCCAACCATCCGGTAGGCGATACCGTAGAGCGAGTCCTGGTACTTACTTACCAACTGGGAGAACGCTTCAATGTCACCCTGTCGGCAGCTTCTTACGAGGCGCGTATCCTCGCGCGCACCCTTGGACAACTTTCTACCGGGCATGCCCGTCCTTTTCGTATGTCAATCGGCAGTACTGCTCTATTCTTACAATACGTACCCGGGAGTCAAGTGGTTTCATGAAAATCCCCCCCAAACGGTGCCAGGCACCACTGACGCATGATCACCCCAAACAAACCGGGTCTTGCGTTTGGTGCCTGTCACCTTTTGCAAGAATGTTGCGTTTGGTGCCTGTCACCATCTTGCGTTTTGTCACACAAGCGGCGGTTACACAAAACAACCGACAGGGAAGCGGCGGCCGCCTTCAACGAGTCCAGGGCCAGGAACGGGGCCACCCCCGACGCCCAGGCGCAGGCGAGCGACGCGCTGAAGCCACCTCCGCGAAGCGCCATCCACGCGGTCAGCCACGCCAGGCCGGGAACATACAGTGCCGCGAGCCCGGCAAGCCCGGCCACCGTGAGCGGTATCACCCGCGGCAAACCCTCCCGGGGAGACCCCCACCTCTCTACGCAGAACCCGGCAACGTAGGCGGCGGCGACAAAGCCCACCAGGTAGCCTCCGGTGGGACCCAGGAAGCAGCCGACGCCGGCGTGCGGGGGGGCCGCGAACACCGGCACACCGGACAGCCCCAGGCCGAGGTAGGCAAGCTGGCTCAGAGCCCCCATCCTGCTACCCAGCACCATCCCCGCCGCCAGGACGAAGTACACCTGGAGGGTAACCGGCACCGGCTCGCGGAAGACCACCAGGCGGGCGCCCACCGCCGTGAGGATCGCAAACGCGGCGACACCCGCCAGCGGCCACGCCAGGGAGGCCGGGCCTCCGCGGTCGGCGGTAGTGGCCCCGGGCAACCCGCGGGGTATCGCGCCGCCATCCACCTTGTTTCTCACTATCGATCACTCCCGACCACTTTGCCTACTTGACTTTGATGCGTCCCTCGACGTAGTCGACGATATCCCGCAGGCACTTCATCTCCTCCAGGTCATCATCGGTTATCTCGATCCCGTACTTCTCCTCCAGGATGCCGTCGATCTCAACGATATCCAGCGAATCGGCGTCCAGTTCGGCCACCAGGTCGGTCGTGGCACCGATCTTATCCTCCTTGACCCCGAGCACCTCCGCGATAACAGACCTTACTCCCTCCAGAACAGGCATTGTCTCTCCTTTCTACGTCTTGCCACTTCCATCGCTTCTCGGCGTGCAAAAGGGGCCAGGCCCCTTTTGCACATTGTTTAGGGGTAAAGTATGTTCGTTTGGGGCCTGGCCCCTTTTGCACGCCACGCAACTGCAGGCCAGCTTTATGGCGCTGCTGATGGACTCGCCCTCCGAGCTTCCGTGGGCGACTATCACCGGCGCCTTCACCCCAAGGAGCATGGCGCCTCCGTAACTCGAGTGCCCGTACCGCCGCTTGAGCCCTTTGAGCGACGGAGCCAGGAGGGCCAGAGCCAGTCGCTGCGCCCACCCCTCCGAGAGGCTCTCCTTGAGCGCCCTGAAAACCTCCTGGACGGCACCTTCGGCGGTCTTCAGCACGATGTTTCCCACGAACCCGTCGGTCACCAGAACGTCCACTACACCGCGGGGGATCTCCCGCCCCTCCACGTTTCCCACGAACCGTACGCCTCCACGCCGGCCGAGTTCCTCCAGAATCTCCGCCGCCTCCACGGTGACGCTGTTCCCCTTTCCCTTCTCCTCTCCGTTACTCAAGATGCCGACCCGGGGCCGGTCCAGGCCCAGGTACGTCCGAACGCAATCGGAGCCCATCAAGGCGAACTGCACCAGTTGGCCGGGGCTGCAGTCCACGTTGGCCCCGGCGTCAACCATGACACAGTAACCGTTACCGGCGGGCAGGAAGGCAGCGAGCGCGGGGCGGTCGATCCCCTCGGCACGCTCCAGGACAAGCCAGGAGGCGACCACCGCGGCCCCGGTGTTTCCCGCGGTGACCAGCGCGTCCGCCTCACCGGAAGCCAGAAGCCGGGTGGACACCTTTATCGACGAATCCCTCTTGCGCCGCAGTGCCAGCGCCGGCGCCTCGTCCATCTCCACCACCTGGGACGCGTCCCGGAGCTCCAGGACGCCGTTGCCCCCGGGAGGTATCCCCCGGGACTCCAACTGGGCGTCGATATCCCGCCTGCGCCCCACCAGGAGTATCCGCTCCGGCCCGTCATCACGTCCGGCGGCATCTATCGCGCCCCGGACGATCTCCGATGGGGCCCTGTCCCCTCCCATCGCGTCCAACGCGATCGTTACGCCCATTGTGCTCCCTTAATGCCATCACGAGCCGCAACCGCCGTCAGGGATCGTCTTCCCCCCGATGCCCGGTTACCGACCTCGCCTTTGACCATCCCTCCGGCGGGAGACTGTGCCTCCCTTTTGGGGCACCCGCCCTCCTCCAACTCCTCCACCAGTCCGGTGTGATAGCGCCCCTCCTCGAACGCCGCGCTCGCAAGGAGCGCCTTGAGCAGTGGCAGGTTCGTTTCGACCCCCCCGATGCGCGTCTCGCCCAGCGCCCTTCGCAGTCGGATGCGAGCCCCGGCGCGGGTCGGGGCCTGAACGATCACCTTCATCAGCAGGGGATCGTAGAAGTAAGGAATAAGGCATCCCCGGCGCAGGTGTGTATCGACCCTCACGCCGGGTCCACCGGGAAACCGGAGGTCCCCTACCATTGTCCCGGGGCGCTCGGCGTATATCCGTGCCTGGATCGCGTGGCCGGGAGCCCCTGTCGGGGAATGCCTTCCCAGGACGGAACCGCCCGCCAGCCGTATCTGTTCCCATACCAGGTCCAGACCGGTCAGCACCTCGGTCACCGTATGCTCTACCTGGATACGGGGGTTCAACTCGATGAAGTAGTAATCGTTTCCTTTGACCAGAAACTCCACCGTCCCCGCGGTAGAGAACCCGGAGGCCTTTGACACACGAACGGCGTCGCGGGTAAGCCGTGCCTCCATCGCCCGGTCCAGCCGGGGCGGCGGCGCCTCCTCGATTATCTTCTGCCTGCTCCTCTGGACCGAGCAATCTCTCAAGCCGACCGCCCGGGTGTCACCTTCACGGTCCGCCAGCACCTGGACCTCGATATGGCGCGGCCGCTGGAGGCAGTGCTCAAGGAAAGATCTGCCGGATTCGAGTGACGCACGCACCTCCCGCTCCTCCAGGAGTCCCCGGAAGGCATCCTCGTGGGCGGCGTAGCGAATTCCCCGCCCGCCTCCCCCGCAGCGCGGCTTCAACACCAGGGGATAGCCGATATCCCCCGCCTTTCGCAACGCTTCAGGCCGTGAGGTGATCCCGTCGGTCCCCGGCAGCACCGGGACTCCGCAGCCCTCGGCTACCGCCCTCATCCGGCACTTATCCCCCGCCAGCAACAGCGCGTCGGCGGAGGGACCGATGAAAGACAGCCCATGCGCCGAACATATCTCGGAGAAACGGGCGTCCTCGGCCAGGAAACCATAGCCGGGGTGGACCGCGTCGGCTCCTAACTCCAGTGCGGCGGAAATGATGTTAGGCACGTTCATGTAGCTGTCTCGCGCGTCGGCTTCCCCCACGCAACAGGCGCGGTCCGCGTGCCGGACGTGAAGTGAGCCCTCGTCGGCCCTCGAGTAGATTGCCACTGTCCCTATGCCTTTCTCCCGGCACGTCCTTATGACGCGGAGCGCGATCTCTCCCCGGTTTGCTACCAGCATCGTGCCGAACTGCGACATGTAAACCTCCTCAGGGTTGCCCTTGGTCCATCTCCTCGCACACCAGCAATGTCTGCCCGAACTCGACCATCCCTCCGTCATCGACCTCGATTCCGATAACGAGCCCGCGCACATCCGACGTCACTTCGCTTATTACCTTCAATGTCTCGATCAGGCCAACCACCTGGCCCGGTTCGATCACCTTCCCCACCTCCACGAAAGGTGACATGCCCGGGCTCGGGGAGCGAAAGAAGATACCCACCGCCGGAGCCTGGACGGTCACCAGGCCGGCGGACAGCGGGTCGCCTCCGACGTCCCCTTCAGCCGTGAGCCCTCCAACCGGCCGCCCCCCGTCCCTCTTGAGCGCGAGCCTGCGGTATCCGTCATCCACGGTAACCTCGGTGAGCCGGTTCTCGTCCATGATGCGCACCAGGCCCTCGAGTTCCGAGATCGGGAGCCCGGCCTCTTTCCCGGTGAACAGCCTCCTGACGGGCCGGCGCCTAGACAATGGTCTCTCCTTCACTTCTTAAGTGCACCGCTCCATGAATACGCTGGCATTCGAGCGCCGCTGCATCCACACCGGCTGCGTACCGCTCCCTCCGCGTACTGCAGGAGTACGCGTCGGTCGCGCGCCTTGCCGGAGCGGCGCTTCGACGCTCTCGGTGCTTAACCGTACTCATAGAACGGAGCACTCTTCCTCCCGGCCGACAAGCCGGCTTACCTCCCGCATCACCATGAGCGTCATCCTCTCTCTGGGGCGTGAGTTACCTGCCGCCGGCCGCCTTCCGTCAGGGCACGATCCCTCGCTCAAATCCTCCGGCAGAATCGGGGGGCCGAATCGGACCTTTATCCGGCGGGGTCTGAACGACAGGAAGCCGTTGGCCATTGTCCCCGCGGTCCCGATCACCGCCACCGGCACAACCGGGCTTCCGGTGACGATCGACAGCCAGGCGGCGCCGGCCTCACCCTTCCCAGGCGACCCACTGCCGCGCTCTCCCTCGGGGAATATGCCGAGGACCTCCCCGTCATCCAGGAGGCGGCGCGCCGTTCTCAGTGCCTTCCGGTCGGCCGAACCCCTCGCCACCGCGAAGCCGCCGAGGCTACCGAGCAGGGCGCCAATCGGCCTGGAGGAGAAAAGCTCCTTCTTGGCCATGAAGTAAACCTTCCTGGGACAACCCACTCCTACGACCGGCGGGTCCAGGTAACTGCTGTGGTTGCTGGCCAGAATCACCGGGCCTCTCTCCGGGATGTTCTCGCGCCCTTCCACCTCAAGGCGGAAGACCACGTGCAACGCCAGGGCTACAAGTAAGCGGGCGGCGCTGTACCAGGCCCTCCCCAGGATGTCGACAACCGGTGATCTCCTCACGCCCGCCACGGCGTGCCCGGCTGAAACGGACACTTACACCACCTCCTCGAATACCCCGACCCGCGAGTACTTATCTAACCTGGCCTCGACCAGTCCGTCGATATCGGCGCCCAGTAGTCTCCCCAGGTGCGCCGCAACGTGGTCATGAAGGACAGCGGCGGCGGCGGCCGGGTCCTGGTGGGCTCCACCCGGAGGTTCGGGGACCACCTCGTCTACCAGGCCGATCTCCAGCAACTCCGGTGCGGTAAGCTTCAACGCGCGAGCCGCCTGCCGCGCCTTCGACTGGTCCCTCCAGAGTATCGCGGCGCAGCCCTCGGGGGAGATAACCGAGAACGTCGAGTTCTCCATCATCAAGACCGTATCCGCGACCGCGAGCGACAGGGCGCCGCCACTTCCCCCCTCGCCGATTACCACCGACAGTACCGGGGTCCCCAGCGACACCATCTCCCTCAGGTTCTCCGCTATCGCCAGCGCCTGCCCCCTCTCCTCGGCGCCCACGCCGGGGTAGGCACCGGGTGTGTCCACCATCGTTACCACCGGGAGGTTAAACTTCTCCGCTAGCTTCATCAACCGGAGGGACTTCCTGATCCCCTCAGGGTGAGGCATCCCGCTGTTGGTTGCCCTTCCATCACCGGGCGTGCCACCGCGGTTGTGCCCTATCAGCATCAGCGGGACCCCGTCAAGCCGGGCGAACCCGCCCACGATAGCGCTGTCGTCCCCGTACAGCCGGTCGCCCCTGAGCTCGAGAAAATCGTCGAAGATCTCCTCCACGTAAAACAGAAAGCGTGGCCGCGCCCGGTGCCTGGCCATTCGGACCACGTCCCAGGGATCGGTATTGGAAGCACCCACGGCCTCCGGTCCGCCCCTGCCTTGCCTGTCGGGCCGGGGGACCGGTACGCGACCCGCCCTGTGCTCCGCCTTCACTAAGTACCCCGCTCCATAAATACGCTGGCATTCGAGCGCCGCTGCATCCACTCCGGCTACGTTCCGCTCCTCAGACGTACTACAGGAGTACGTCTCAGTCGCGCGCCTTGCCGGAGCGGCGCTTCGACGCTCTCGGTGCTTAACCGTATCTATGGAACGAGGCACTAAGCCGGTGAGGAACCGCACGATCCTTATCAACCGCCCCCGGAGGTCCCGGCGTTGCACCACCGCGTCCACCATTCCCCGCTCAAGGCAAAACTCGGCCGATTGAAACCCCTCGGGAAGCCGCTGCCGCACCGTCTGCTCGATGACTCGCGGCCCGGCAAACCCTACAAGGGCCCCCTTCTCGGCCAGGATGACGTCGGCCAGCATCGCGAAGCTTGCCGCCACGCCCCCGGTCGTGGGGTGGGTGAGCACGGAGACGAACGGCACGCCGCTCTCCTGTAACTCCCCCACCGCCGCGGCGGTCTTGACCATCTGCATCAGTGATATCATCCCCTCCTGCATGCGCGCGCCCCCCGAGGCACAGAAGATCACCAGGGGAATACCCCTCCCGGCCGCCTCCAGCGCGGACCGGGAGATCGCCTCGCCGACCACCGACCCCATGCTCCCCCCCATGAAGGTGAAGTCCATGACCGCCACCATGACCTGGATGCCCCCCAACCGCGCGTGTCCCCGGAGCACCGCTTCGTCAAGGCCGCTCCTGGCGCCGCTCTCCTCCAGGCGCTCCCGGTAACCGCGGGAATCCTCAAACGAGAGGGGGTCCAGGGGCAGAAGCCGGGTGGGTGTCGGCACGAAGCTGCCCCGGTCGAACACCATCTCCACTCGCCTTCTGGCTCCGACCATAAGGTGGTGGTCGCAGTGCGGACAAACCCGCGCGTTCTCCTCCAGGTCGCGGGAGAAGATGAGGCGCTCACAACCGTTACACTTGAACCATAGCCCCCGGGCAACATCGGTGTTCTTCCGTCCCGGCAGCCGTACATGTGTCCTTGCCAACCTGACCCTTTCGCTCGTATCCGTCGTCTCTTCTTCCTAACGTCACCACGGGGCAGGTTAAGAACCTGCCCTCAAGCGGAGTGGGCCTCTATCACCAGTGAGGCGCAATGGCCCCCAAACCCCTGGGAGTTGGTCATCGCAACCCGCACCTGCGACCGGCGGGCCTCGTTGGGCACGTAGTCGAGGTCGCAGCTCTCGTCGGGAAACTCGTAGTTGATGGTGGGCGGGATGACACCCTCCTCCAGGGCCAGGAGGCAGGCTATCGCCTCCATGCCCCCCGACGCGCCCAGGCAGTGGCCGGTCATGGACTTGGTGGAACTTACTGGCATCCGGTAGGCCCGCTCCCCAAAGACCCGCTTGACCGCCAGGGTCTCCACCGGGTCGTTCAGCGGGGTCGAGGTGCCGTGGGCGTTGATGTAGTCGATGTCATCGGGCCTTCTGCCCGCCCGGTTCAACGCCGCCTCCATCGCCCTTACCAGGCCGTCTCCGTCGGGGGCCAGGCCGGCTATGTGGGTGGCCTCACCGGCCATACCGTAACCGGTGACCTCCCCGTAGATATGCGCCCCACGGGCAACCGCCCTTACTCGTTCCTCAAGGATGACGATACCGGCTCCCTCCCCGATAACGAAGCCGTCCCGCTCCCGGTCAAACGGCCGGCTGGCCGCGGCGGGATCGTCGTTCCTCTTCGATAGAGCCCCCATCGCGCAGAAGCCCGCTACCCCCAGGGACGAGACCGAAGCCTCGGCACCACCAGCTATCATGGCGTCGGCGTCGCCGCGCTTGATAATCTCGCATGCGTCGCCAATGCCGTGGCTCCCCGAGGCGCAGGCTGTGACCACGGTGGTGCAGGGGCCTTTCGCGCCGGTGACGATTGCCACCTGCGCGCTTGCCATGTTGGGGATCATCATCGGTATTGTTAACGGGCTTACCCTGGCGGGCCCCTTCTCCAGGAGATTCCTGTACTGCTTCTCGAACGTGGAGAGCCCACCTATGCCGGTTGCGACAAGCACCCCGAACCCGGGACCCAGCCCGTCCGTGTTCAGGCGCGCGTCCTCGAGCGCCATTCGTGAGGCGGCGACCGCGAACTGGCAGAAACGGTCCATGCGGCGGGCCTCTTTCCGTTCAACGAACAGCAAGGGGTCGAACTCCTTCACCTCCCCGGCGATCCGCGACGGGAGGCCCGTGGGGTCGAACCCGGAGATGTACGTTACCCCCGATGTACCGGCCTTGAGCCCCTCCCAGTACTCTTTCTTCCCCACCCCGATGGGTGTAACGGCACCGATTCCGGTTATGACGACTCTGCGGCCTCCCACCTTAGTACCTCGCTCCATAAATACGCTGGCATTCGAACGCCGCTGCATCCACTCCGGCCGCGTTCCGCTCCCTCGACGTACTACAGGAGTACGTCTCGGTCGCGCGCCTTGCCGGAGCGGCGCTTCGACGCTCTCGGTGCTTAACCGAATTCATGGAACGAGGCACTTTGTTAACCCTCCCCTATCGCGGATTCTCCGTCGCCGCTTCCCCCGCCGACGCCGCCATCCGTCCCGCCCCAGCGAAGAAGTACCGCGCCCCAGGTCAGCCCCGCACCGAAGCTAACCAGGACCGCCAGATCACCGGCCGCCAGCATGCCGCACTCCTCGGCGTCGACAAGGGCAAGCGGTATCGAGGCCGACGACGTGTTGCCGTACTTTCCTATGTTCACCGCGGTCTTCTCCATCGGAAACCCCAACCGGTCGCACAGCGACTTGATGATCCTCGCGTTCGCCTGGTGTGGTATCAGGCAATCGACCTCGTCAAGGGCGCACCCCGCGTCCTGGAGCACCTGGTTCACCGACTGTGCCATGTTCCTTATCGCCAGGGTGTATATCTCGCGACCCTTCATCTTGAGGGTGTGCAGCCCGTCCTGAACGGTCTGTGCGCTGGCCGGGTACAGCGAGCCGCCCGCCGGCATCTTCAGCAGGTCCGCCGTGCCGCCGTCCGAACCAATGTGTATTGACAGGATGCCGGACCCCGTGGAGACGGGCCTCACTATCACCGCTCCCGCCCCGTCCCCGAAGAGGACGCAGGTGCCGCGGTCGCTCCAGTCCGTCACCCGGCTCAATACCTCGACCCCCACCACCATAGCGCGGGAATAATTGCCGTAGGCGACCATGTGGCCGGCCACCGATAGCGCGTAGAGGAAACCGGTGCAGCCCGCCGACAGGTCGAAACAGGCCGCCCGGGGAGCGTCGATCCTTTCCTGTAGAAGGCAGGCGGTGGATGGAACCGGCATGTCACCGGTCACCGTGGCTACGACTATCAAGTCGAGTTCTCCGGGTTTCATTCCCGCTTTCGCCAGCGCGTCCCGTGCCGCGGACTCCGCCAGGTGGGATGCCGCGATTCCCTCCGGCGCGATTCGCCTTTCCCGTATGCCGGTCCTTTTCACTATCCACTCGTCACTGGTCTCCACCATGCGCTCCAACTCGGCGTTGGTGAGAACATCATCGGGGACCGCGGCGCCTACCGCCACAACACCCGCGGGCATGCCGGAGGTACCCACATCATCCATCACCGTCGGCGCGTTCGTTCCCTCGCACGTTGCTGTCTCCAGTTGCTTCAACTCACATCACCAGTCCTCCACTGACGTTCAACACCGTACCGGTGGTGTATGTCGCGTCGGAAACCAGGAACAGGGCGGCCTGCGCCACCTCCCGGCGGGTACCCATCCTCCCCAGGGGGATCATCGCCTCGATCCGGTCCAGCCTGTCGCTCCCACCGGTCATGTCGGTGTCTATGAAGCCGGGGCTGATGGCGTTTACCAGGATGTTGCGCGAGCTGTACTCGCGGGCGACCGTCCTGGTGAGCCCTATGAGGCCCGCCTTTGCCGCCGAGTAGTTGGCCTGTCCGGGGTTGCCGACCTGGCCCACCACCGAGGTCATGTTGATTATCCTGCCCCACCGCCGCCTCATCATCACCGGCAGGACCGCCTTGATGCAGTTGAAGGCGCCGGTGAGGTTCACCTCCACGACCCTGTTCCAGCTATCCGTGCTCATCCGGGACAGCAGCCCGTCCTGGACGACCCCCGCGTTGTTCACCAGGATATCGACACCTCCCAACCCATCCACGATCGACCTGGCCATGGATCGCACATCCTCACTATCCGACACGTCGGCCCGGCACAGAAGCGCCTTTCGCCCCATACCCTCGATCATCTCCGCTACCTCGCGGGCCGCGTCGTCGCGTGAGCGGTAGTTGACCGCCACGTCTGCGCCCTCCTCCGCGAAAAGGAGCGCGATCTCCCTGCCTATGCCGCGAGAGGCACCGGTTATCAGCGCGGACTTCCCCTCGAGCTTCATCTTCCACCCGCCGATGCCGCCGGCGAACCGGCACACCCACCCGTGAGGTCCAACAGGCCTTCCAGGGAATCAGGGTCCTGGACTCCGGCTGTCGCCGAACCGGGTGAGCATCTCCTGACCAGGCCGGAGAGTACGTTGCCGGGACCCACCTCAACGAACAGATCGATCCCCCCGGAGGACATCCGCGCCACGCTCTCCTCCCACCTTACCGGGTTGCAGAGCTGCCTCACCAGGTTGCCGGCGATAGCCTCGCTGCCGGTATGGGCCCGGGCGTCGTAGTTGGATATCACCGGTACCAGTGGGACCCCTATCTCGACATCCGCGACCAGTGGCTCGAACTCCCGCGCCGCGGGTTCCATCAACGGGCAATGAAACGGCCCCGCGACCGCCAACCTCCTTGCACGCTTCGCGCCCAGGGATGGGGCGACCTCCAGCGCCTTCTCGATGGCGGGCGCCTCCCCCGAGACAACGACCTGGCCGGGGCAGTTGTAGTTGGAAACCGCGATGACCCCCTCGGTCCCGGCGACGGCGAGTAGTTCGCCGAGCGGACCACGGTCCATTCCCAGGATGGCCGCCATTCCCCCGTTTCCCCTTGCCGCCACCTTCCCGGTGATCTCGCCCCTCGAGCGAACAAGGCGGAGCGCGTCCGCCGCGTCCAGCGAGCCCGCGGCCACCAGCGCGGCGTACTCTCCAAGGCTGTGCCCCGCCACCACCGCCGGCGAGACCCCAAGGTCGTCAAGGACGGCTAGACAGGCGAGCTCCACCGCCAGAACCGCCGGTTGCGTGTTCTCGGTCAAGCGGAGCCGGTCCGGGTCATCCCAGCAGACCGAGGAGACGTCGAAGCCCAGGACCTCCCCGGCGGAGTCGAACGCCTTTCGCGCGGACGGAAAACGGGAGGCGAGCGCCCTGCCCATCCCGATATACTGACTCCCCTGGCCGGGGAAGATAAACGCAAGCTTCACTTCCGGCTCCTTTTCCCGGTTACAGACCGAAACAGCGCCACCGAGTCACATCCCCCCCGGGAGCGCCCAACTCTGTTCCAGCGCACTGGCACTACAGGTTCCATACGACAGATCCATCGGGACGGTTTCACGCGGATTAGTGCCCCGCTGGATGAATACGCTTGCATTCGAACGCCGCTGCATCCACTCCGGCCGCGTTCCGCTCCCTCGAAGTACTCCAAGAGTACGACTCGGTCGCGCGCCTTGCCGGAGCGGCGCTTCGACGCTCTCGGTGCTTAACCGTATTCATCCAGCGGGGCACTTGGCGAAACCGGACCCGGTGCGTCGCCGTACTAACTGTTGAGAGGTCACACGGACGAAAGCGGGAACGTGCTGGCAGGCAGAGAGATCACCGGGGTCGGCGTCGACATCATCAGGGTTGAGCGCATCAGGAAAGCGTCGGAGACGTCCGGCGTGTTCCTTGAGCGCAACTTCACCGAGCGCGAACTGGAGTACTGCCTGTCCAGGGCCTCCCAACACAAACACATCGCCGCCCGCTTCGCCGCAAAAGAGGCGGTGTCCAAGGCGCTCGGTTCCTCTTTTCGCCCGTCGGAGGTGGAGGTAACCCACGACGGGAAAGGCATCCCCACCGCCCGCCTGCTGGGGCGCACGCTGAAGGAAAACCGGGATACGGAGCTCTTCTTGAGCCTGTCCCACGACGGGGAGCACGCCATTGCGTTCTGCGTGGCCATACGATAAGCGCGCCCCTGACCGCGCGGTATCACCGCCGCCTTGCCCCCTGCCGGGCCGTTTCGGGGGAACACCGGTCTTCCACCACGAACTTCTGGACTCCACCCAGCGGGAAGCAAGAAGGCTTTTCGCCGTAGGGTTGCCGGAGTGCGTGGTCGTCTCCCGCCAGCAGACGGACGGGCACGGGAGGCGTGGGCGGTACTGGTGGTCGCTCCCGGGAAGAAGCCTCCTGTTCTCCCTCCTTGTCAACCAAACCGGCCCGGGCCTCGAGCCCCAGCGGGTGACCGTACTCCTGGCGGAGGCGGCGGTCGCCACGCTCGAGGAACACGGCGTACAGGCGTATATCAAGTGGCCCAACGACATCATGTTCGATGGGCTGAAATGCGGCGGCGTCATCGCGGAGGAGGTCTCCGGAAGCGGGGGCCGGGCCGCCCTGGTCCTGGGCATGGGGCTCAACCTCCACTACTCACCCGACGAGTTCCCCCTGGAGTTACAGGGCGTCGCGATAGCCCCATTTCAGAGCCCCGGACATACCCTCTGACTCTCTTCGGGATATTCGCTCACGCACAAGCCAGCAAGAAGCCTGCCTGACAGCATAAAATCAGCAGATTACCCCACGCAAATAGTCGCTGAAAAAGAAGAAATACCGCTT
>JAHIMR010000096.1 GCA_018896525.1 Actinomycetota bacterium | reverse complement strand
TGCCACAGGGTTCCGCTTAAGCGGTTTCGGGCTTGTGATCAGGCCTGAACCTGGTCCCGCCAGTCCGAGAACAGGGAAATCTGATTTTGCCGTGCCGGAAATTCAGTTAGATGCTATGCGTAGGGGTGGGGAAAGAGAGTCCTGCGACGTGCTGACTGCTGAAAAGCCCTGTCCATAGAGGGTGAACGATGAGCCGGAGATGCCACCGCGACAACGAACTCACCGCCCTGTGTTCAGCGACACCTGTTGGTCCTCGTGGCCAAGGGATTCCGCATGCGTGAGGTCAGGCGTCTGTGCGACGACGGCCACCAGACCTCGGTAGTGACGACACGACGCGACCTCTCCCTTGAGACGGTGGCCCTGCGGATATTCTCTCGCTGGCAGCAGGAGAACTTCTTCCGTTACATGCGGCACGAGTTCGCGCTCGATCACTTGCCAACGACAGCGGTGGAACCGGCGGACCCGGGGAGGAGCGTGCCCAACCCGGAGGTGAAGGAGAAAAGGCGTGAGCTGTGCCGGGTCAAGGCCAAACTCACGAAGGCCGAGCAGGCCTACGGGCGGAAGGCGCACGACAACCCCGAGAAGGAGCGCCGAACGGTGCGGGGCTTCAAGATCTCCCACGCGGAGTTGGGACGGGAGATCAAGGAGCTGCGCGCGACCCGCATGCGACTCGAAGCCGAAATGGGAGCGCTCCCTCCCCGCGTGCCGGTGAGCGAGGTGATGGACGGGGAGCCGATCGTCCGGCTCGAGCGTGAGCGCAAGATCATCACCGATACGCTCAAGATGGTGGCCTACCGTGCCGAGACGCAGCTGGCAAACCTGGTGGGGCCGCTGCTTCCCTATCGGGAGGACGAGGCTCGGACTTTTATGCGGAAGGTTTTCAACCTGCCGGCGGATCTACTTCCCGACCACCAGCAGGGAACACTCGTCGTGCGCCTGCACAGCATGACGACCCCGCGCGACAACCGCGCCCTGGCTGCCCTGTGCGCCGTGCCGGGCGACCTGAAAGTCCGCTACCCCGGCACCACCCTCCGGATTGTACTGGAGGCTACTCAGGCGGCACCAGGGTCGCAATAATTCTCGGGGTATGTCCGGGGCTCTGAAATGAGGGGTGTCTCATTTGAGTTTTGGTCCTGGCAAGTCCTTGGTTCCACATCTCTTGCCACGTAGCGCTGAAACAGGGGCAATAATATTTGCCTCATTCGAGCCTTTGTTAGCCAGTCGCGGACAAGTCGTTGTCTTGCTTCCATGTCAAATCACCTCCTCATAAAGCCGGGCGATTTCATCCAGCTTCTCGACCACTTCTTCGGGTATTTCCTCGGGTTTCATCTGAGCGGCTATCTGGTAGTATTCGTTCTTTGTTACATTGAGGCCAGCGGCTTTGAAGAAACCCGGTAGCAAAGTCTTACTGGCTGGCGTAGATTCAAGGAACTCATGGTCTGAGAGTGGTTTCTGGTAGACAACAGGGGGTAACTGACTTCTCAGGAAGTCCTCACCCTTGCTTGCGGATGCATCTTTGAAGAGGTCAGGTTGGTTCCCCCTCACGAATCTAATAAGAGCATCCGGATGCACCAGATAATTCTCAGCTTCGTATCGCTTCCACTTCAGGATCGCTAGGCCAGCTGTGGAAACCTCACGATCAGGTCTTCCTCTGTTGTCCCCGTCAAGCAGGAGTATTCCCCTAATCTCAGGTTTTACCGCCCGAAGCGCAAAGAAGTGACCCTTTGCCTCCTTCGGGTTACTACCTCTGATACTATGCCACAGCGGTTCTTCCTTTAGATAGCTAAACGCTTCATGATCAAGGACTCGTGCCCATTCCCTGAGAAGGTTGAAGTCCGACTCACCCTCCACGTACAGAATTCCGGGCCATTGCTCCGCGGCAAGAAGTTCCATGCTGCCGAGGCGCTTCAGCGCTTCCCTAACCTGGTTTCTGTCCGTCTCAGTTTCCAGGATATGTGGTTTCTGATAGAAAGAGAGGATTTTCTCGGGCGTAGTGCTCTCAATTAGAACCTCGGAATGGGTAGCAATAATAAGTTGGCAATCATTTCGCCTCGCGGTATCCCTAAGCCTCTCATGTATTTGCTTCTGAAGGACAACATGCAAGTGTGCATCGGGCTCATCGAATAGCAACACAGATGCGGGTCGTGCATAGAAAAAGCCTAACATCATTAGCACCTGAAGAAATCCGCTGCCGGCACAAGCAATGTCGAGTCTCGGCTCGCGCCGCTGCTTTCTCTTATCAACCGCAACAGGTTGGTACTCACAGACTATGAAAGGCTTTCCCGCGTAGTCCGGATCCAAGAGCCTGTATGCGAAGATTTCTTCTATATCCTCCTGAAGCTGGTTCCATTTGTCGGGATGATCTCTATGTATTTCCAGCAGAAGGTTGCGGAGTATTTCCCCCGGCCGGCCCTGGCCTATCCGGTAGTCCTGATAGTCACGATCGTACCGGGTCTCCTCTACTTCTATGCCGGAGAAAGGGGGCACATGTACAACCTGCATGCTCTGAACAATCTCGACGGTCTCATCATCCGGAGTATCAACGGGTCTCGTGTACATAAGCTCCGAGCTTGGATTGTAGAACTGCATCCCAAGCGACCAGTGTTTTCCATCCGTGCTTCCCTCTACCAGTATTCTCAACGGTCTTGGAGCACCTGGTTTCTGCCCTTCTGATTTCCTGAAGGCCGTGGACCGGTCTTTCCAGAGTAGATCCATGGAGCGCAACGGTATTACTGAGAAGCTCTGCCTGGATATGCCTATGCCGGTCCGTTCTTTTGCCGTGGACCTGGTTTGAGGACCCCGTTCTGAACGCCATCTGCGGAAGGCGAAGTTCCACGCCGCGATAGCCTGGAGAAGCGTAGTCTTCCCTTTGTTGTTGGGGCCGGCCAGGACCACCGGATCGCTAAGGTCAAATTCAGCTTTTTCAAACATCTTGAAATACTCAACGCTTACTTTTTCAATCACGAAGATCACCTCCATATGGCTGTTCTCGTTCTTCTTCCTCCCGTAAGACGGTGCCATGCTTCCAACACCAGGCGCTTGCTGCTGTATTCGCCGTATCAGTATTGCCTGATTTCTTTTCAAGTGGAGCTATTACCCTTTCAATCACATTGCTGAGCGAAACAATATCTCCCATAGGCTTCAATGGAATCGCACCGACACCAATCAGCTCTTCAATACCATCTGGATAGTTGACGCGGCCACGACCTTCCTCGTAGAACCGGAACTCGGTTCCGGGGTACAGAATCCAGACATCCTGAGCGTCGACAATAGCGTCCTATAATAACTTCACCGGTGATCTCAGACAGGTCCTGTCTTAATATCTTGGATAGTTGACCGCGCCAGGTAGTACCGTCTACTTTTTCGGAAAAATCGTCCTCACTGAACTCGAAGACTTTGTCAGGTCTAAGAGGGACAACCGTGAACCCACGGTCCTCGAGGTAACTGATCGCTTCCGGTCCGCCCGCGAACGAGTTACGGGAAGCGCCGGTAGCCAGAATTATAATCTCCTTCTCTGGATAAAGCCTGTCCTCATACTTGATTGCGTACTTGTGGTTTCTCTTGTCCTCCCAGCTTTTCCACTTTGGTGATTCCCGTAGCTCAATGTCAAATCTCTCCAGGGCATCGATTATCTGCTCACGCGGAACATCCGGGACGTACTTTGCCTTTATCATGATCTCACGCCCTCCACTCTTTTCATAAGATCCAAAATATCATTATCTTGGAGGTAATAGAAAGATTGAGGGGGAGCGAATCCGGCAAGTATCTGGTAGGGGTCTATATATGGCTCAAAGGTTAAGAATTTTACAATCTCTATTGCGTAAGCAGTTTGGCTTTGGGCAAAGTACGAATAATACTCTTCCCAAGAAATACCTGCATACTCTTTACATCGTTTCCAAACGGCGTGAGGTGATCCTTCGATGATTTCTCCAACTTCAAAACAACCGATGATTTTTTTGATTGTTGAAGTGGCATAGATGAGTACTTTTCGAGTTTCTTCGTTCTTGAAAATAGTCTTTCTGAACTCATATTTCTTTCTGCCTGTTATAATTTCTTTGGCATATCTGGGCCTAACGGATAATAATACGTTCATCGATGCCCCCTAGATCACTAATCTGTTGGAAGATATCATTATCAACCTCAGTGATTGATTGCGGTGGCCCTGACAGCAATCCAAGCTCCAGCAATGTTTTTAACTGAATTGGACTTTGAAGGTAACTAACGGCCCTCTTGTACACGGAAAAGAGAAGGTCGTTATCGACAATATCGTTCCTGGTCTTTGGAGGTCCAACTGCCTTGTAGAAAAAAGTATCTTCTTTTCCTCTCCGCGGTGGTTCTAATAAGATGTATGCATCTACCTTAGATAACAGAACTCGCTTTCTTTCTTCATCTTTGTCTTGCTGGATATCTTGTATTGATGCAGGGTGAACGGTCAGAGTTACACCGAGGTTGCTTAAGACCTTCAACAAGCCTTGGACATCTTCTGGCAAGGCGCGCATGTCTTCTCGTGCAATGATTATGTTTGTATCAATAAGAACTCTCATGGTTGAAGCTCATTTCATTCTTTTCCATGCTTTCAGGACAAGACGTTTCGTGCGGTATTCTCCATATTGCTTGATTTCCTTTTTTTTGAGGACACGGAAGGTTTCGCCGGGGAAGTCATCCCCATAGATGTCGGTGGGGTCTATAATGTAGCGGAGCTCTTCCTCGGTTAGACCGTAGAGCTTGGCGTAGTAAGCATCGAGTTCGGCGCGGAGGCGGGCGCGACGGTCTTCGTCCCATTTGAACGGTGGAAGAGGAATGCCATCCTCTTCCACCTTGTCCAAATCAGATGTACTTGATTCATGACCTCCCACACTCCCCTTGTTTTCATTCCATTGTCCGTGGATACCATCTCTGAGCTCATCATCGGCATCCCGCCAAACATCGTCAGCAAGTGGTTTGGTGTCCCAAGAGGTGTAGACAAGTTCAAGCGTCCTCGGGACAAGGAATAACAAATCACTCTCGTTAAAAGCACTTGGCGGAAGGAAAGGTAATTGCTTAAGAATGAAATAACTTAGCGACGTTCCGCCTATATTTTGCCTAACTATGTAGTCAAGAACCATGCTGTCGAAACAGCTAAAAAAGCACAATATCTGAGGTGCCACTGTTGCACCGAGCATCATCAAGGGAATCTTGTGGCCGACTCCAACATCCGGCAGGATGCTTGATATCGCTGTCCTTTCAACAACTGCGCTGGTTACATCTCGGAAGCCAATTAACCAATTGTTTGTCCAATTGGTGGTTGACAAACGAGTATCGACTTCTTGTTCTGAGACCCAGTAGCGGGGCATTACTGAGAAGTTGGGGTCGGCTTTTTGTTCGGGGGTTGTCTTGGGGAGGCTTCCCGAGTTCAGGTTAGCTTGGGTGGCACCTTCGTAGGTGGCGTAGCGGTGGTCGAAGTGCCATATCATCTTTGCTTCGTATAGTGGCAGACTGACATCTTTGCCATTAATGAAATGATTGCCTTCAAGTGTGAATCCTTCGTGTTCGAGTTGCTCGCGGGTGCGGAAGAGGTGAGAGTCATTCGCCATATTGAACAACCCTTGACGAAAAGAGACGCCCCAAGGGTTCTCTCCCGTCTTGTCGTTAACCAGAATCGGTACCCGCTCGTATATCTTCTTGGTCAGCTCAGCGTCAGTCTTTGTTCTAAAGATTGGGCATGTATGAGTATTGGGATTGATTAATGCAATGTCGTTCTTTGATAAAGCGAAATGCCGTTCTTCTTGTTGGACCTGGTCAAATGTTCTGCAGAAGAACGAGAAATCCACTGTTTCGGTTTTTTCATCTGTGCCACCAATTGTTAGAGCACAAAATTTGTAAGCATGATGAACGTTATAGAAAATGAAGGCCTCATTTTCGAAGCCATTAAGACGAATGAGGTTCTGTTCTTGAACGATGTCTCCGAAGAACACTTTATTGCTATCATCAGTGGCAATCCCCGTTGGAAGCACAATTCCAGCGCGACCGACATGGTTCAACAGGTTCCTGATGAGTTCGGCGAAAACAGAATAGTTATTAATCCGTCCCCTTGCAGTCAAAGGATATCGCATGGAAGAACGCAGGAACTTCCGCTGATCAGCGAAGCCATGGAGAGTATTTTGGTATGATCGCCATAAAGAAGGGTTCTCGTCGGCCAATCGCTCAATAAGCACAGTGCGCTCAGCCTTATTCCGAGCATCGGCGATTCCCTGGTCTTTATCCGCAAAGAACTCCTGCTCTTCAAGTTCAATTATTTCCCAGGGCGGATTGCACAGGACGACGTCGAACCCGCCGCTATCGAATACGTCCGGGAACTCGAGAGGCCAGTGGAAGAACTTGTGGTCGGCCTGGAGCTGCCAGCCGTGAGCAGGGACTCGGGCATCCACGGTACTCTCATTGTCCATGAAGGACCAGAGGTCGTTGGTGGTTGGGATATGCTTGGCTTCATCGCTTTCTCGGCTCAGTTGAGTGAAGAAAGCGCAGGTCCAGATGTTGCAGGCGGCCTGGTCGTGCCAGAGTCTCGTCCCTTCGCTGTGAAGCCCCTCGAAAGCGTCTCGTTTCTTTCTTACCGCCTCCGGAGTGTCGTCTGAAAGCTCGAGGACGGACTTCATCAATTCGTGAAGGTCCGCTTCCTCTTTTTTCGCCCCGAATGGAAGCGGGCGTTCCCCTTCCCTCTCGCGCTTGTTGCGCTTCTTGATATCGCGGGCGAGCTGCTTTTCGTCCCCGGTAACCGGTTTGTATGCGCCGTCTGGAATCCCGTCTTCCAGTACCTTCATGTCAAGTACGCCCACCAGTGAATCCCCGCAGCGTATTCGGTGGTCAAGGAAGGTGAGGGGCTTGTTCTCACCGTGGCCTTCAATCCAGAGGGCAACCTTACAAAGGTCAACAGCGAGAGGGTTCTTGTCCACGCCGTAAATGCAGTGGGTGATGACGTCGCGGACCGCGGTTCGCACCGCGTCGGGAGGCGGCTCCTCTGTTTCCGTCCGTACTTTCGCGACCTCCCTGGCCAGCCTTCTCGCTGCGGCCAGGAGGAAATGGCCGCTACCGCAGGCGGGGTCACAGACTCGTATTGAGAGAAGTGCCTTCTCCTTTTCCTCCAGCGACCTGCCCGCCTTCTCGAGTCGGTCTTCCGTCACCGGCACGAGCGCGGAGCCTACAAGCTCTTTCACCAATTCCGGGCGGGTGTAGTAGGAACCGGTGGTCTTGCGCTCGGTTCCAGCCACGAAATCGAACTCCGGCGTGCCCGAGGAACTGTTGAAGACCGGCTGGTAGTCGAGCAGGCTCTCGTAAACGCTGCCGAGCTCCTCGACGTCGAGGGCACCGTAGTTCACACGGCGGCGAACCCTATCATCCCTGGGGGTGAAATAGGAGAAGGAAGCGATGGCGTCGAGGAGGGCCTCGTTGCTGATGAAGGCCTCCTCGAGGTCGGGAAGGACGTTGAAGAGCTCACTGTTGAGCGGCGGTAGGTCCAGTAGCGCGGCGAGTTTTTCGTCACGGAGTATAAAGAAGAGGCTCCCCAGTCCAAGATACAGGTCATCAAAGCGGCCGGGCGCACTCAGTGGCGTATCGGCCAGCCTGCGGAGCCGCGAGAAGCTGAAATAGGCGGCGTAAAGGTCGGTGGCGCGGGCAGCGCTGGATTGTGAACGTTGGCTACTGGTTGACAGCAGACCGCGATCCTCGGCGACCATGAGAAACAGAACCCTGTAGATGAGGTAGAGCAACTGCTTGTAGTAAGAACCTGGCGCGAGCTGCCCGCTTTCTACCTTCTCGCGGAGCGCGTCGTTGCGGGGATGAGACAGGAATCCGTTTCCAAGGGTCTTGATCGCGGTCTCAACGGCATCACGGAGGCCGTCACGGATTCTACCGCCCTGCTCTATCGCATCCTGGTGATAGCGCTCCAGTAAGCAGTGTGGGGCGTCCTCGATGCCCTCGGGCAGGCGCGTCCTGTGGGCAAGGCGGTAGAAGAGGATGAACTCGTCCAGGTGCTCGCCCTCGAGAATCTGCTCCAGATCGAACTCAATGTACGTCGGTCGTGTGAAATAGGATGAGTCCCGGAGCAGGCGAAAGACCTTCCCGTTAGTTACAACGCCCCAGAGGTCCTCGGTGCGGTTGAGGTAATCCTGGATGAGGGCGTGGGGTGACATGGTGCCGCGCCCCGATGGAGGGCGGCTACCCAGGTCCTGCGAGGAACCCACTATGTGTACCGGTGGCCCCGAGTCATCACTTCCCGCCCTGTGGGAGAAAGCGTAGGTCCGCCCGTCCACCACGGGCGCCTTCCGCTGATACGTCAGTTCATAGCCAAGGGCCTCCAGTAGGGGGATGACCCACTGCTCCCTG
Source organism: Actinomycetota bacterium (assembly GCA_018896525.1). Classification (GTDB taxonomy): domain Bacteria; phylum Actinomycetota; class Geothermincolia; order Fen-727; family Anoxymicrobiaceae; genus JAHIPE01. The sequence continues at coordinate 127,308 of JAHIMR010000096.1, read as the reverse complement.
GTTATGGTGGTCTCCGACTCCCCGTGACTTCGGTCGAGGCGGCGCTTACAGGCGCTCCAGTAGACCCGGGAATCGGACCAGACCGATGATACTTCGTCGATGATGGAGCGCTTCCCCTCCAGCCCGAAGTCGGCGGGCTTCTGTCCCTCCTGCTCATGGATGTGGAAGAGGAAGTCGGGGGAGATGAGGCCTCCTTCGATTCGGATGCATGTGTAGCTCACACCCTTACACCCCCCGCAACGGGAAGCAGGACAACAACGCCGAGGAGGTCCGGCGGGGTCTGGGGCTCTACTCGAACCTTTTTCTGCTTGATTACTTTGCGGAGCATTCCGTGAGACCGCTGGATTTCGGATGCTCTTCTCTCAAGGACATCATTCAAATGAGGTTGGAGATCGTCCCACCAGTCGATTGTCTCAGAGAGGAGTGCCTTTTTCTCGGCAGCAGACACGTTAGCGGAAGCGGAAGCGGTATCGATAAGGGCCTGGGCTCTGTCCGAATCGAGCATGGCGGTCTCAGGTGGGAGACCTGCCAGTCCCCAGCAGATTGTCTCCTCGGCGAGGGATGGGATATCGTCGCCTCGCTCGTATAGCAGATACCGCAGGCGGAGAACGAAAAGTGTTGTTCTTATTTCAACGTCGTTTGTGCGTATGACCCCGCAGCGCGCCGAAGGTTGCTCACCGTCGGATGGATGGAAAGCCATATCCACCAGGTGTTCCGCGAGAGACTCAACAAGGGCGTGGTTTCTACCAATAAATGAGACGCCCTCCGGGGTCGGGGAGTCAAACGTCACCTTCCACTTGGCGGGAGCGCCGTTCAGGCTGAAGCGGACGACTGGAGGCAGGCCCGCGGTGTCGATTTCCCAAGTGTCTTTCTTAAGCTTGCGGAACCCGAATCCCAGGCGACCTGAGGCCTCCTCGAGGAAGCGCATGACATCATCAGGGTTCCCGAGCACTGTGTCGGTGCTATCCAGCTCTTCTTCCACTTCCCCAGGCTTGATTGCGCGCTGGGCGAAGCGTGCCTGGGATTCCTTCTCGCGATCGGCGGCGTTCACCCACCGTTTATGGACGTCTCTTGTAAGGCGGTCCGCTTCCGGGTCATCCCCAAAGAGCGTGAGTTGGTCACCCTCGTATCGCGCCCGCATGAACAGGGAGTGGAGGATGGTGTTCATCACCGTCTCGCTGTCGATGGGGACAGGGACGCGGACTTTCAGATCGCGGTGGATTTCGCGGGCTTTGCGGAGGAGCACGTCCAGGACGGCGGCGTCAACCGGGTTGTCCCGCCCCCACAGAAGGACGGCCTTCACTTTCTTTGAGGTCTGCCCGAAGCGGTCGACCCTGCCCTCACGCTGCTCGAGGCGATTGGGATTCCAGGGCAGGTCGTAGTGTACGACAGCATTGAAGTGCTCCTGCAGGTTGATTCCTTCGCTAAGGCAGTCTGTTGCCACAAGCACCCTTGGCTCGTGCTGCTCGAGGTCTTCCACCTTGAGGCGGCGTTCGTCCTCGGAGAGCACGCCGGTGATCGACAGTACCCTGAGGTCCTTGTGTTTCTTGCCCAATCGTTCCTGCAGTGCTTCTGCTACATAGTCCGAGGTCGCGATGTAGCGGCACCAGACGATGGGGTGGTACTTCTCTTTGAGAAGGCCCTCGATGACTTCAGCGAGCTTCGAGAGCTTGCTGTCCACTTTTCCCTTGAGTGTTTCCGCCTGGCGTGCGAACTCGCGGAGGCGCCGGCGGGCGGGGTCTCCCAGGTCCGGGTCGAGCTCCTGGGCTTCAATGACATTGCTTGGCTGGGTGTCCACGGACGCCTCGATGTCGAGCGGGTCGAATATGACAGGCTCGAAGGTCTCCTCGAGTTCTTCATCACTCGCCGATTCGATACTCTCAAGGGCGACCGCAGACTCTTCGTCCCTTTCCCCGAGCCGCTTTTCAAGAGTCGCTTGCGCCGCGGCCGGTGAGGATGTCACGCAGCGCAAAAGAGCAAGGGCCGACCAGAAACGCATCCGTTTCTTCCAGCCCTTGAGGGTTTCAGCGTCTCGCACCAGGTCGCTCGCGAAGTTATAGACCGACTGATAGTACTTGCGGTATTCGTCGGAGAACTTGTAGGTCACTTCAATAGGGTCCGAGTCGGGGAACGGCGTTTTCTCGCCCATCCAGCGCTTCACGTTCGCGCGCCGACGCTGGACGAAGTGTTTAGCGAGCTTGCTGAATTCTTCTGTTTCGGGAGAGGAGAGGTCGATCTTCTCGAATTCTGGATTGAGAAGGCCCAGTAGAGAAAGAAACGACTCACCGATGCCGCTGTGGGGAGTTGCCGTGATCAGGACCAGGTGGCGGTCATTGTCCTCCGAAAGCGCTTTCAGAAGCTCGTATCTCTGCTGCTGGGCACGCCTTCTGCCGGACGTGGGGGGCCTGGTCGCCCCGTGGGCCTCATCCACTATCACGAAGTTCGGGCAGTGGGTAAGGAACTGGGTCCGGTAATGCTGCTGCTTCACAAGGTCAATGCTCGCTATGAGGTACGGGTAATGCCCGAAGATGCTTCGGTCCGGCGGGAGGCCTTTCTCCAGGCGGGAGACAGTCCCCGAGCGCAGCACGACGGCATTAATGTTGAACTTCTCTTTCATCTCCTTATGCCACTGGTCACAGAGGTACGGTGGGCAAAGGACAGCGAACCTTTGAACCTCTCCACGGTCGAGGAGTTCCCGGGCGATGAGCGCGACCTCAATGGTCTTTCCAACCCCAACGTCGTCAGCGATGAGAAGGCGTATGTTATCCAGGCGTAACGCCATCAGTAGTGGGACGAACTGGTACGGCCGCGGCCTGACGGAAAGGTGACCGAGTGAGCGGAACGGCGCCGCCCCCTCGCGCAGCAGCAGGCGGGCCGACTGCTGAAGGAGGCGGACCGCGGCGTGGTCCTGGGCGCTTTCGGGATCCGGTAGTGGGAAGGTGGCGGGTTCGATTCTCTCGTATGGAAGGGACGGGGCCATCTGGTCCGCGAGGGGCTTGAAGACGCCGGTAACCTCGCGGGCGCTCCCCCCGATGGGCCGGAGGATTATTACGTCCTTTTCCTCGGAGGGCAGGACCACCCACTCGCGCTCGCGGTATCTAACCAGGGAGCCCGGTTTGTGCTCTATATTCTTCTTTCCTTTCCCGTTGCCCCCGGTCAAGGCCATTTCCACAGCTTTCTGACGACCTTTCTGCCGATATACCTGTTCTTGTACCGCCGTCCGATCTTCTTCGGGTCGCCCGAGGCCCAGACCTCGATGTTCCTGACCAGTCGCGACAGGTTGAACAGTTTCGCCGACGGTTTTCCTTTAGCCATAACACTACTCCCCGAAGACATCGCCGTTCTCGGCTATCTGCTCGTCGAGGTCCCTATCGTAGCGTATCACCACGACACGGTATCCGAGCTCCTTGAGCTTTCCCCTGCATTCCGTGTCCTTCGCCTTCTGTGTCGGCGCGTCGTGGACGCTCCCGTCGCAGAAGACGCAGGTGTACGGTTCGTAGAAGAAGTCGGCCTGGCATCCCGCGTCTTTTATGGTTCGCTGGGTTTCATCGGGCAGGCGGAGCTTTCTCTCATGGAGGCGGTCCAGGAATATTCGCTCAAGCTCCGAATCAGGGTCTGTGCGCTTCCTGAGCCATCCGTACTGCTCGTCGTAGGGGCGCTCTTCATGCTGGAGCTGTGTTACGGAACTGGCGAGCGTCATAAGGAAATCGCGCACCAGGCGGCGGTCCAGGACGTGGTGGTCTCGCTGGTTGGTGTAGGAGAGCAGGCACTCGTAGCACGCACGTGCGCACTCCCCGGGGCCAGCCAGGTCGTTTCCTTCCTCGTCGTAGTGGCAGGCTTCCAGGGCTTCTCTCGCCACCCCGGCGATGGCACCCGGCTCCTCGATAAGCCTTGCAAGTACACCGAGGCCTCCTTCGGCGTCGTCATAGAACATGATTGCCATTCCCTGGCCGCTCCCGATACGCTCGGAGGCAAGCTCGTCCTCTTCGAGTTCGAAGGTGGTCTCTATGCCTCGCTTGAGCGCGTACTGAAGGGAGGCTAGTCGGCTCTTGTCCCATTCCTCAATATCGGGAGGCCGGACGAAGAGCGTGTTACGGGTGTCGCGGGCCATGATACGAACGCCTGATTTGAAATCCTGAAGGTTATCCTCACCTTCCTTTGGCCTGCGCCACTTCCCTGTCTTAACATTGAGGAAGAACCCGGTCTCGCGAGAGCGGCGCCATCCGTTGTTTATCCGCCAGAGCTGGGCGGTGGGGGCATAGGTGAGCTCGAGCAGCGGAGAACCCGCGGCGTCGTTCACGACCGCCTCTTTCTTGAGGTGCTTTCCGCCGTGGCCGGGGGCGTATCTGAACTGTGTGCTCAAGTCGAATCCTTCACGAACCCGCTCCTCTTCGTCACAGGTGATGCGGTCGGCGCGCAAGGCAGTTATTGAGGTCATCTCGAACAGGTTGGCAACATAGTCGCAGCTATCGCCTGACAGTTCGGCGCCGCAGTTATCGCAGATGTCTTTCTTAGCATCATCTCCCCTATGGAAGTACCCGCAGACCTTGCATATCTTGGCGTGGATCATACGTTCCTCGGGCCCTTCGGGAGGGAGCATGCTGAAGCTGACCCTGTACTTGTTTCCCTCGTGGTAGATGAGGTTGCTGGGCCCGAATTCAGATACAGCCAGGAAACGGGGCCTGGTTATGTACTCTCCTTCCCCGAATCTCCGTCCCATGAACGCCCGCACCGGGAGGCGTGGGAAGTTATATCCGGGGAGGAACCCTTCGCAGGCGAGGTGCCGATAGGGATTGAAGTCTGATTCATCTCTCTTGACGTTTCTGCAATAGAGCAGGTCAATCTGACGCTGTGCCGCTCGGTATTGCGACTCCGCTTGCTTCTTGTCAGCGGTTTTCACGGGTTTTCTTAATACGACATGGGCAGCATCCATGTGCGCCTCAGCCGTAGCGACGAGCTCCCGCCAGCGGTTGAACGAGCGGTCGAATTCGTTGGGGGCATTAAGGAGCACCCGCTCAAGCCATTCATCCGAGTACCAGCCTGATTCGTCGAGGCCCGGGCAGTTCGCGAGCATTCCCCGGCATTCGGCGAGGCATCCGGCAAACCTATTCTCGGATAGCTCAAGCCTGTCTTTGAGATCTTCCTTGAGCGGTCGCCCAGGTATCTCGATGTCGATAACGATCTCGTCTATTGACCTGCCCAGGAACGCCCCGGCCTTACTTAACCAGACCGAGTGCACGTGTGCGCGCATGAGCTCTTCATTGGCCAGATCGAGCCTCGGAGGCACAACCCTGCCCGCGACCATTCTGTCCTGACGGCGGAAGAAGTACTGGTCGTGCCCGCTTCCCGAGGAGCAGTAGGCAAGGATGAGCGCTTGTTGCCCCTGCCTTCCCGCGCGACCACTTCTCTGAGCGTAGTTAGCCGGGGTCGGGGGGATATTCCGGAGGTGTACGAGGTTCAGGTCTTTAATGTCTATTCCCAGTTCCATGGTAGGTGAGCAGAAGAGGCAGGCAAGCTTGCCTTCCCTGAAATCGTTCTCACGCTTTTCCCGTTTGGAAGCATCGACCTGCCCCGTGTGCTCTCTACCCTCGATTCCAACCAGGTTGGACGAGACTTCAGCGTAGAACCGCCTGTAGAACTCGTTGGCCTTTGCCCGGGTTTCAGGGGAGGCAACCGTCTCCAGGCGCTTTGTGCGGACGGGATCGGGCCCGGGGGGGTTTCCGTCGCCTTTTCCCCACAACAGGATGTCAGCCGGTAGGCGGATGCCCTCGTACTCCCTGTTGAATATAGTCGCCTTACCTCTAACCAGCAATCCGCACTTCAGAAGTGCTTCGATCAGGTCATCAAGCAGTGTGAGGTATTCATCGGGATTGAGGTCGTAATCCAGGCCCAAGGTTGACTTGCGACGCAGATATTTCCCGATAAGGCCCCTCGGCGAGAGGCTGAAGAGCGTACCTCTATCCCTGGGCTGGTCTATTGAGTACTCCGGGAGCACGAACAGACGAGCCTCTTTCAGTTGCTGCTGTTCGTCTTCTGAAAATGACCAGGGAAGCCTTAATGCCTGCTCCGCTTCTTTGGAAAGCTTCTCCAGGGATTCGGGCTGAAGGAGTCCGACGTCGATCGCCAGGTTGCTTCTCAGGTGATTAAGGAAGTCGCGGATCGCCCTTTTCCTGGTATCGGGAGAAGCGTTAGCGAGTATCTCGTTGTCTGCCCATGGTTCCTCAAGTTCGCAGACATCGTCCAAGCCCTTGTAATCTATTCTCAGGAGCCCACACTGCTCGAGGTTGGGCTGGACGACCCGCCATCCCTTCTGAAGGTCCTCGAAGACCCTGTACTCGATGTATTTCTTGAGTATCCTGTCCGACTCACCGGCTTTTGGACCGAACTCAACGACTTCCTTTGAGTAGAGTTTCCTGTCCAGGGCCAGGGTCTCCATGACTCTCTCCCCCATGACTTCATGTGTAAGACCGCCTTCTTCGGGAAGTGCGCGGTATATCGCGCCCCGGAGCATAGCCGCCTGCACGAAGTCGTTGAAGTGGCCGGCCTGGAGGGAGGCGTCCTGGCGGTTGTCGGTGAAACTCAGGAGCTTTCGTGCTTCCGGCTCCGGGGTTTCGTGCCGTTTCATCCAGTCAACCGCGCTAATGCCCATCAAGGTAGTCGACGTGCTTCTGCCATCGCTCGAAAGACGGGAGAGTTTTCGATATTCGCTGGCCCTCTCGTATTCGATGCCGCAGTTCATGCAGAACCTGAACGGCTTTGGGAAATACCAGCAGGTAATCCCATCTTCAGCAGATGAGGCCCGGGTGCCGTCCTGTAATAGCTGGAGCTTACGCGGAATGGATTCCTGGTAGTTGCTCTTGACACTTACGCCGGACTTTGTGGGTCTCAGCCAATTGTCGGGAAGCCTCTCGAACCCTTCCTCCCATAGACCCTCGGTGTCGAGGAGGAGATATCCTTCGGTCAATGTCTCCTCATCAGTGTCTATTTCAGTTGCGAAGGGAAGGCGTGGCCATACCCGACCTTCTGATTCACCCCAGTGGACAAGGAAGTATTCCTGTCCGCAGTCACGGCAGAAATTCAACGGGAACAGCAATCTGTTTTCATCGGCTTGTTCCTCCGGCGCGAAAACCTGCCCGTCCATGGTGAGGTAGCGGGTTTCCGGGGTTTCGAGTGTCGCGAAAACGGATCCTCCCTGGGTCACGAACTGGTGGAGCTTGAAGGCGAAGAGCCGGGATTCGTCTTCCAGCTCGATTTGGTTGCCGGCGGTGAGTAGTTCCTTCAGCTGTTTTTCACACGTATCAATTCTTTCCCCGGTGAGTTCCACGAGTTCTTCGACGCCTTGGGTCAGCCCAATCGGGACTGCCCGCCGTAGGTTTCCATCCTCCTGGATTTCGAGTCCGAACTTGCCCTCAAGCCATGTTGCCAGAGGATTGCGGGCGATTTCCTCCGCGGTGGCGTTTTCGTCAATGGGTGCAGAAAGTGCGTGTCGGAGTTCTTCCGCGGATGGTTGTTCCAGGCCCGGTTCACCTGTCAATGCCGCCAGGCTTACCAGGCTTTCTTCGATTACATTATCCTCTTTGACTTGTACACCGAACAGCTTCTCGGCTGCCACCGAGACTTCCCGGCGCCGTTCCTCCGGCGTTTCCGCCCCGGCAACCGTGGCGCTTGTTCCGATGCAGAGCAGGTCAGGGTTCTTGCAGCGTTCCCTGAGCTTTCGGACAAGCATGGCTATATCAGCGCCCTGTCGGCCGCGGTGGGTGTGTAATTCATCTAAGACCAGGAACTTGAGGTCGGCGTCAGGCCGGACGAACTTGCTCTCGTGGGGTCGGGTGAGTATCAGTTCGAGCATCACATAGTTTGTGAGAAGAATATCAGGCGGTTCAGCCTGGATTTCCTTCTTCCTCTCATCACCCTCCTGGCCGGTGTAACGGGCGTAGGTGACTTGAGGCGTGTCTTTTAACATTTCCCGGAGAGCTTTTTCCTGGGAGTTGATCAGGGCGTTCATCGGATAAACGATTATTGCCCGGACCTTTCGCTCCTCGGACGGGTTCTTGAGGCTGTGATCGACTATGGGGACAAGATAAGTGAGGCTCTTCCCCGAGCCGGTCCCGGTAGTCAGGATGTAATGTTCCCAGCGTCCCGCTGCCTCAATTGCTCGAACCTGGTGGGCGTACAGGTTCAAGTCACCGAAAATGGAGCGGCACTCTGGATGAAGCACCCCTTCTTCGACAAGTTCACCGATGGAGGTTGGTTTCTCGTACTGGGGGTTAAGTTGGAGAAGGGGCTCAGGCCAAAGAGTGCCCGCCTCGAATTTGTCTTTGACGAAAGCGTCGATCCGCTGGTCTTTGATGGTCAGGAAACCCTCGATATAGTTCCTGTAGTCGCTGATTACTGAGTTGCGAAGAGCGAAAGCATCCATTTGGCCCCCAGGTATCGACCGTTGTTTTGCTTCAGCAACCTATACTGCCGCCTTGTGTCCCTTAGACGAACCCCAGAAAGCATGGGAATCATCGATGGACCGAGGTAATTCTAGCACAGGCCGGTGACAGGAATGAGCGGCGTGACCAGCGAGCGACCGCACTCGAAAAGCGCCTGAGCGGGTTGGGCGCAGGTGCCCCGCCGTTTTCAGCATCTCGCGCTCGCCACACACAAGCTACACAGTTTGTTCGTTTTTTTTGTTATCATGTGTCATTATGGACAGGAGAATAGGGTAAGGGGCTGTACAAGATAATGCTTTGGTCACGAGCAGGTACTTAGAAACCCTTTAGAATAAGCATTATTGAGACATGGCGCATTCGTCTAGCCTGGTCCAGGACGCCGCCCTCTCAAGGCGGTAACAGGGGTTCAAATCCCCTATGCGCTACCAGCTCTGCTGTGTATCGTTTCATTTGCTTCTGTGCGTTTGCTCGCGGACCGTTTGGATATCATTGCATCCGAGTGTATTTGAACCTGGATTTCCGCGTGCCTGGAGTCAGTGGTTCAAATACACTATTGTCCACCAATGCCTTCGGCAAGCCAAAAAGTCGAAATGGCAACCGTCCAGAACAGTACCCAAAACTCGGAATATTGTGCATCCTGTTGCAAAGAGCCTTGGTGAGATGTAAAAGCAACTGGATGCCATGACCAGGCCGGGCCCGCCCGTTGCGATACGGTTGCAGGCTCCCTACTATGGTCATTACACACATATTATTGCTCGCCGTCAGTTCGACGGAGAGGGTAAACGGACGTGGAGGTGACGTAAGACCTCTCGGTTCCGGGAGGCGGACGCCCGGGAAGCGTCAATCAGGAGAGACGTCACATTTGTCATCATTCTGAGGAACGGTGGACAAGGCTGCTCACAGCAGCGGATTTGAAACAAGCACTCCGCGGACTTCTTGCCCGTCGGTCAGGTCTTCGGTTATGAGGACTCTCGCGTCGGCGGTTATCGCCGCGGATATTATTAGGGAGTCCCAGAAGGAGAAGCCGTACCTCGCCTGGATGTCGATCGCGTCCAGGACGTCATCAACCCCGATCACCACCACTCCCCACTTTGAGAAGTCACTGACCTTCCTCCTTGCCTCTTGAAGTGGTAGCGGCTTCGGAACCTTCCTTGTGACGGCGTTGTAGAATTCCTGCAGGACCTGGGTGCTGATTACGCCGAGCCCGGAAACCCAGAGGTCAGAGACTATGTCCCTGGCCTTTTGGTGTTTGTTCCCCGCGGAGATATCGTGCGCGTAGACCAGGATGTTCGTGTCCACGAAGACTCTATCGCTCATGGAGCTCGTCCCTGGTGTACCGAATATCTCCCCTGGTCCCCAGGTCGTGACCGGCATCGAGGTCTTTCAACTGCCTTCGCATCGCGGCCATGTAACCAGAGCGTGCTCTGAGCCGTTCCTCCACCGCTTCCTGGATGTAGAAGTTCATCGAGACCCCTTCCCTGGCCGCCTCAGTCTTTGCCTTCTTGATGAGGCTCTCGGACAGGGAGAGTGTGAGATTCCTCTTGGACAAAGCATTCTCCTTCCACATTCTTATGACTTGAACACATCTTTATGTGTAACACATAATGCTGTGTATGTCAATGTTAAGCCATGGAATTCCCGGTAACGTGGCGCAGGTCTTTGAGTTGTGGATTCTTAGCACCGTATTGATTTGGGGTTGCACGTTCAGCCTCGTTCCCGCTATTGACGACTGACACGGGTTTGAGTCGTTCTCCGTCGGTAACCGATAGCTGACAGCGGAGGGTTGTTAGCAGTTCACTGATATGATGACATCTGTGTATTATCATGATATTATATACACATGAAACTGTCTGCATGGGCAAGCAAGAACGGGATATCCTACAGGACCGCTCTTCGCTGGTATCACGATGGTACGCTTCCGGCGAGAGCAGAACAGTTGGAAACAGGCACGATTCTCGTCTACGAAGAAGCCCTCAGGATGAAGCCACCAGCCCAGGTAGCGATATACGCCCGTGTATCCTCTCACGACCAAAAGGAAGACATGGGTCGCCAGGTCTCGCGGCTCAAGGATTATGCCGCGGCAAACGGGTGGAAGGTTGGTCAGGTGGTGGAGGAGATAGGCTCGGGCTTGAATGGCCGCAAAAGAAAGCTCACGGGGTTGCTGCAAACCCCCGAAGTCGGTCGGATCCTGGTGGAGCACAAAGACCGGCTGGCCCGCTTCGGCTTCGAGTATATAGAGGCCGCAATGGTGTCACAGGGCAGGAGTATCATAGTTGCCGATGATACTGAGGAGATGGCAGACATGTGGGCCGACTTCATAGACGTGGTTACCTCAATGTGCGCGAGGATCTAGGGGAAGCGCGGCGCGAGGAACAGGGCAAAGAAAGCGGTAGAGGCGGTGAGTGACCCTGAAGACTAAGCGGGCCTACAAGACGGAGCTCAAGCCCAACAGGACACAGGAGAAGGCCCTGGCAAACCACGCGGGCGCCGCCCGCTTCGCCTACAACTGGGGGCTTGCGCGAAAGAGTGAGAGCTACCGCCTCACCGGGAGGTCCCCAAACGCTATTGAACTCCACCGCGAGCTGAACGCCCTCAAGAAGACGGAGTTCCCCTGGCTCTACGAGGTCTCCAAGTGCGCCCCCCAGGAGGCGCTCCGGGACCTGGACAGGGCCTTCACCCACTTCTACCGGAGGGCGAAAGAGAAGAAGAAAGGAAAGCTCAAGGGCAAGGTGGGCTTCCCGCGCTTCAAGAGTCGCAGGCGGGGCCTGGGCTCCTTCCGCCTCACCGGTTCCATACACGTGGAAGCCAGGCGGGTGAAGCTCCCCTGCCTGGGCTGGACAAGGCTGAAGGAGAAGGGATACCTGCCGGCAGACGGCACCCCCGGCGTTCACGTTCTCTCCGCGACCGTCTCCGAGCGCGCCGGCAGGTGGTTCGTAAGCCTCCAGGTAGAACAGGAGATGGAGGTAGAAGAAGCGACAGGCCCTCCCACAGGTGTAGACCTCGGGGTGAAGACGCTGGCTGTCTGCTCGCATGGCAACGACAACCACACTCACTGCGAGAACCCGAAGGCGCTCTATACGGGCGCGAAGAAGCTATCCCGTCTCCAGAAGAAGCTGTCCCGCCAGGAGAAAGGCTCAAATCGTCGGGAGAAGACCAGGAAAAGAATAGCCAGGCAGCACATGCGGATATCCCGCGTGCGCTCAGACGCCGTACACAAGGCGACCTCACGGATAGTGGCGAAAGCCAAGCCGCCGTCTGAGAGGCCGTACGTGATCGGCGTCGAGGACCTGAACGTGTCCGGCATGATGAAGAACAGGAGGCTCGCCCGTGCCGTTGCCGACTCCTCCATGCGTGAGTTCCGGAGGCAACTTGCCTACAAGTGCTACTGGTACGGCATCGATCTGGTGGTGGTCCCCCGCTTTGAGGCCACCTCCAAGCCGTGCTCCAAGTGCGGGTGGGTCAAGGAGGACCTCACGCTGTCCGACCGTGTGTTTGTGTGCGACTCCGGCGGGCACACAGCGGACAGGGACGACAACGCATCTGAAAACATACGATTGCTCGCCGTCAGTTCGACGGAGAGGGTAAACGGACGTGGAGGGGACGTAAGACCTCTCGTTTCCGAGAGGCGGACGCCTGAGAAACGTCAATCAGGAGAGATGGCGCATTTGTCATCATTCTGAGGAACGGTTATCTATGGTCCGACCCGATGGCGGCTATCCCAAATCCCCATGTGTCCCAACGCTTCCCAGCAGTGCTGTCTGACGATGACATAAAGAAGTTGATACAGGTTGCGAAGAAGAAACCACGTGACGCGCGCAACTTCTCACCGTTGAAAAGCTGGCAACGTACTATTCCCGTGCTGGCAGGACATCCCGTCTCCAGGACTCAAAGGTGTAAGGCTCTATAGCCCGTTTGCAGTCAGGGTACTACATGGATTGAGTCATTTGGGGTTTTTTTCAAATAACGTCAATAGGTCACGGGTGGCCCCACCCGTCATCCCAGTCAAACTCCCCGGAAATGTCGACTTTGCCCTGGTAAAACTGGGTGTATCTGGCGACGCCGTTTTTCTGGAGCGTCAGGACGAACACGTACTCGCGGTGGGCGTTCGGACGCCAATTCGAATCGTCCCAGTAGTACCAGTCCTGCAGGACGCCAAGGTTGCCGTAGAGCAGGTCCCAGTTGTAGTAGTTCGCAGGCCCGCTGGACCCCGGGACCAGCGTCTTGTTCTTCCATATTCCTTTTATCCTCCAGCGGTCTCCCAACACCTCCAGCTCTACCCACCTGTTGCTTGGCGTTATGTAGCTCATGTATTCGGCGTCCACTTCCCTGGGGCCGGCAAGATCGGGAGGAGGGTCCGGGTCCCTGTAGGTCTCGGCCCCGTTCCCCAACAGATTGAACCAGATTTGGTCCATCGTGGCACAGATTATTCTCTCGTTCGCGGTGGCAACGGCCGTCTCCGCCTTCGATGAAATGTTAAGATAAACGGGGATGGCAATGCCGACCAGGATGCCGATGACTATTATGGTGATCATGAGTTCGAGCAAGGTGAACCCGGCGCAATCAGCGCCCGTGAATACCCTGCTTACGATCCACGGCCTCTTCGAAGCACGCACGACCTTATCCCCCTTGCATAACGGCCCTCCTGTTAAGGGTATCGACACACGGATAGATATCTTTACCCGGTATTCCCCATATGCCTCCCCTAACAGTGATATTCTAGCGCGATTTTGTCCCTTCGGGCAGGTTGCAGGATCCCTAATATTGTCCTGCAAGGATCATGCAAGGCGGGTGTGTTTTTACCGGTGAAACCAGCGGTGGATGGCATGGAAAGGCGTTAGACTGGGAAACAACGAGGTGTGGTCTAGCCTGGTTTAGGACGCCGCCCTCTCAAGGCGGTAACAGGGGTTCAAATCCCCTATGCGCCACCAGTTCTGATGTGTAACGTTGGTCTTGCTTGTGTGCGAGTGCGTGGACTCCGCTTGTTCACCGTAGCGCCGCTTGGTTCAGGCATCTCCTCGAACGCGGAGAATTCAGTTGGTCTTGATTCCTGCAATTGACTACACACCTCTTCAGTAACACATACCTAATTTGATGCCGGCGCAGCGGTCGGCGTATCAAACCCCGCACGCCTTGAGGGTTCTCAACCTCCCCTGGAGGGCGACTGAACCCCCTCAAGAATATCCCATAGTATCGGCGTGGGAGCAGATGCCGGCAGGTTGCCGGCGCTACAAGGGAGATTGGATATCCCCCCCTATTGAGTGCGCACTTCATTGCGCGTCCGGTGTGTTGGGACCGCGACATTAAAGGCGTAATGCATGTGCGTTTGGGGCCTGGCCCCTTTTGCAAGAGGAGGGCGTCCGGCTGGAGCTCGGCGAAAAGTATGGTCCACATGGCGCTGGCGGTTATGGCGAATACGGCGGAGAGGGCCGCCGCGAGAGCCCAGGCGATGAGAAACGCCAGCATGCTGAGGGCGATGAGGAAGCCGTTATGGTGCCGGTTGGCCATGGTGAATATCCAGGAGAGGGGCGACCCAAGAATCGCTATCAGTATCGCCATCGAGAAGACGCCGGCAATTGTTACCACGGCAACGTAGAGCCAGGTGATGAGCACGTCCCTGTGAAAATCCTTGATGAGTGTCCCGGCCATCCGCGCCGATTCGAGCACACCTCTGTCCTCGAGTACCAGGAAGCGCCCCGAGATCTCCATCATGATTGAGGCCAGTATTGAAACCAGTATGAAAACCAGGCCGAGGATGAGCCCTCCGGCGCAGGGAAAGAAAAACCCGTCGTCGCCGCTCCCCAGTAACCACCAGAACAGCACTGACGGCACCGCGACCAGCGCAAGTACGGCAACGTAAGCGAGGAGTAACACCAGGTATCGCCGGAAATGGTCCCGCCCCCAGCGAAACGCCTCACCGAAGCCACCCTTACCACCGGCCTCTATCTGGGCGACCCCGCCTATGGCCGCCACCTGCGCGAACGACCCCACCGCTATGACCGCGAGTCCGACCACGATACCTAGACCGATGAAAACCGCCCACAGCACCCAGTTCCCATGGGCGAAATCGGTGATGCGAGCGCCTACCTGGTGTATGGGGCTGTAGCCGGTCATCCCCCTGGGAATCGGGCTCTGCGCCCATAGGCTGAATCCCTGGGGGCCGATACCGGCCAGGGCGATAAAGAAAGCGTACGGCCACAGGAAACGGTTCCGCCTGACGTGAAGCCAGGCCCTCTTCAGTACCTCGAACCCGTCGGTCTTCACCGGTCCCTACTCTCCCGGGATGCCGACGGAGCACCCAAGCGTGCCTATGCCCTCGATGGACACCTCTATGTCGTCGCCGGGTGAAATTTCGCCCACCCCGGGAGGCGTTCCGGTCATGATGACATCCCCCGGGTTGAGAGTCATTACCGACGAGATGAAAGAGACAAGGAACGGCACGTCGAAGATCATCCTCGAGGTGTTGGAGGACTGCCGGACCTCGCCGTTCAGCCGCAGTTCGATGGCCAATCCTCCCGGGTCCAGCTCCGTCTGGACCCACGGCCCAAGCGGGCAGAACGTGTCGAAACTCTTGGCCCTGGTCCACTGCCCGTCTGTCACCTGAAGGTCCCTTGCCGTGATGTCGAGCCCGCAAGTGTACCCCAGGACATGATCCAGCGCATCCCGTGGCTCAACCGACCTCGTCCTCTCCCCTATCACAACCGCGAGTTCCGCCTCGTAATCGATCCTCTCTGACTGGGAGGGGTATACGACGGTCCCGCCCGGCCCCAGCAACGTTTCCGCCGGCTTCAAGAAAAGTATCGGCTCATCCGGCGTCTCCATCCCCAGTTCCGCCGCGTGGTCGGTGTAATTCAGCCCGACCCCGACGATCTTGGTGGGGAGCACCGGCGCCAGCAGTCGCGCCGACCCGGCGTCTATCTTCTCGAGGTCGCCTGACACATCATCGAACGGCTCCCAGGATATCGGCTGGATGAAATCACCGTGGTGAATCCCAAAGCCGTCACGATCACCGGACCGGAACCGTACCAGCCGCACTCCAACACCCCTTACTCTTTCGGCTTCTGTCTCTTGTGCATCAGGCCGTATTCGATGCTTTCCACAAGCGCCTCCCAGCTCGCCTCGATAATGTTCTCGTGAACCCCGATGGTGCCCCAGTTCTTCTCCCCGTCGGATGTCTCGATGAGGACCCGGGTGACCGCGGCGGTCCCCTTCTTCTCATCGAGTACCCGGACCTTGTAATCGGTGAGTTCGATGTTCCTGATCGCCGGGAAGCTCCTGGCTAATACGAGGCGGATCGCGCGGTCCAGCGCGTTCACCGGCCCGTTTCCCTCGGCGGTCGCTATCAGCCTTTTACCGCCCACGTGTATCTTGACGGTGGCCTCAGTCATCACCTTGCCGTCCTCACGCTTCTCCATTATTACCCTGAACGACTCCAGGCGGAAGAACCGCTTGTAGGTGCCCAGGGCCTTTCGGACCAGTATCTCGAACGAGCCGTCGGCGGCCTCGAACTGGTAACCGACATGCTCCAGTTGCTTTATCTTTTTCAGTATCTCCGAGAGCGTCTTGGATTCTTCCTCCAGGTCGATGTCCATCTCCTTCGCCTTCATTATCAGGGTGGACTTACCTGACAGCTCGGAGACCACTACGCGCTGTATGTTGCCCACCAGGTCCGGCCTGATGTGCTCGTAAGTTCGCGCCTCCCTGGCGACGGCGCTGGCGTGTATGCCGCCCTTGTGGGCAAACGCGCTAAGCCCCACGAATGGCTGGTGCGCGTCGGGCGTAAGGTTCGCCACCTCGCTCACGTAATGGGACAACTCGGTCAGGTTGGCCAGCCGTTCCCGGCTCATGCAATCGACGTTCATCTTCAGCACCAGGTCCGGTATCACCGAGCAGAGGTTGGCGTTTCCGCAACGCTCTCCGTAGCCGTTGATGGTGCCGTGGACCATACGAACGCCCTCCCTTACCGCTGAGAGGGTGTTCGCCACCGCGCACTCACTGTCGTTGTGAGCGTGTATGCCCAGCGGCGCGGAGACCTTTTCACGCGCCTCCCTCACGATTCCGGCTATCTCGTGGGGGAGTGTCCCACCGTTGGTGTCGCACAGGACCACCCAATCCGCCCCCGCGGCGGCTGCGGCTTCGACCGTCCGCAGAGCGTACTTGGGGTTCTCCTTGAACGCGTCGAAGAAGTGCTCGGCGTCGTAGATGACCTCCAGTTCCTTCTTCTTCAGGTACTTCACCGATTCCTCGATCATGTAGATGTTCTCATCAAGCGATATCTTGAGGGCGGTCTCCACGTGAAAGTCCCACGACTTCCCGAAGATGCAGGCTGCCTTCGCCCCTGATTTCACCAGCGCTCGCATCTCCTTGTCACGGGACGCGGAGATAAGGGCGCGCCGGGTTGACCCGAAAGCCACCAGCTTCGCGGTCTGGAGGTCGATCTCGGAGGCGGCGTCGAAGAACTCCAGGTCCTTTGGATTGGAGGCCGGGTAGCCGCCCTCAACGTAGTGAATGCCGAAGGCGTCCAGGTGCCTGAGTATCTTCAGCTTGTCCTCCAGTGAGAACGTCAATCCCTCGCGCGCCGCGCCGTCACGGAGGGTTGTGTCGTAGATCAATACGTCCGGCAAATAACTCTTCCTTTCTTTCCCGTCAATCTATCGGGGTGCCGTGGCTCTCCCGGAACTCCTTGAATGCCTTCATCAACTTCCTGGTCACCGGGCCGGGAGTACCGTCGGCGATGGCCCTGCCGTCTATATGGGTTATCGGCGCTATCTCCGCCGCGGTCCCGGTCAGGAAACACTCGTCGGACATGTAGCACTCAACCAGGCTCAGGTTCTGCTCAATTATCTTCTCGTCAAGGTCGGAGCACAGACGGAAGACCACCTCGCGGGTTATCCCATCCAGGGCTCCAACGTTACAGGGCGGTGTCACCACCACCCCGTTCCTGACCACGAACAGGTTGTCCACGACGCACTCGGTGACGTACCCCTGGTCGTTCAACATGAGGCCCTCATCCGCCCCGGCATGCACCACCTCGAAGTGGGCCAGGATGTGGTTCAGGTAGTTGAGCGATTTTATCTGGGGGCTGAGCGCGTCGGGATTGTTGCGCCGGGTGGCGACCGTTATTATCTTCAGGCCTTTCCGGTACAGTTCGTCGGGGTATATCTTGATGGTTGCGGCGATGATTATCACGCTTGGGTTGGAGCACTTGAAGGGGCTGAGGCCCAGGTCCCCCTTGCCACGGGTCACGATAAGCCTCACGTATCCGTCACTGATATCGTTCACCCGCGCGGTCTCGCGTATCCCGTCCTCCATCTCCCGGATCGTAAGCGGCGGCTCCAGCATGATGACCTTTGCCCCCGCATAGAGGCGCTTCAGGTGCTCGTCCAGCATGAACAGCTTTCTTCCGTATATGCGGATCCCCTCGAAGACCCCGTCTCCGTAGAGCAGGCCGTGGTCAAAGACCGATATCCCGGCCTCGTCCTCCGGTACGAACTCCCCATCGAGGTAAACCTGAAGCCCCATTTTTTCTCCTTCCGGCGGGCCGTGCCCGCTACTGGTGCCCCGTCTCACAACTACAATGGCATTCGAACACCGCTCCCGTCCGCTCCTGTGAGCGTTCCGCTCCTTGCGACGTACTCAGGGAGTACGCCTGGGTCGCGCGCCTTGCCGGCGCGGCGCACCGACGCTCTCGGTGCATCACCGTACTTATGAGACGGAACACTAGACGCCAGGTACTCCCTTGCTGACGTAACCCGCAACGAGGTCACCGACCTCGCCTGTGCCCATTCCCATCTTGCCGGCGGACAGGTTCCTCACCTTACCGGTTGAAAGCACCTCGATAACCGCTCCCTCGATTCGCCGCGCGGCCTCCTCCTCCCCCAGGAACTCCAGCATCATCTGCACCGCCGATATCGCGGCGAGCGGGTTGATGACGTTCTTGCCGGTGTACTTGGGCGCTGAACCACCTATCGGCTCGAACATCGATGTGCCCTCCGGGTTGATGTTCCCCCCGGCGGCTATGCCCATCCCACCCTGTATCATCGCCCCCAGGTCGGTGATGATGTCCCCGAACATGTTATCGGTCACCACCACGTCAAACCACTCCGGGTTCTTCACCAACCACATGCAGATCGCGTCCACGTGCGCGTAGTCTGTCTCTATGTCGGGGTACTCCTCCGCGACCTCATTGAAGACCCGCTCCCACAGGTTATGGGCGAACGTCAGTACGTTGGTCTTGCCGCAGAGTGTCAGTTTCCTGTCCCTGTCGCGGGCCCGGCAGCACTCGAACGCGTAGCGGATGCAGCGCTCCACCCCCATCCTGGTGTTGACCGACTCCTGGATCGCTATCTCATCCTTGGTCCCCTTGCGGGTGAACCCTCCCGAACCCACGTACAGGCCCTCGGTGTTCTCCCTCACCACCACCAGGTCCACCTGCTCGGGCCCCTTATCACGAAGCGGGCACTCAACCCCCGGGTAGAGCTTGACCGGCCGCAGGTTTATATACTGGTCCAGCGCAAACCTTATCTCGAGCAGTATTCCCTGCTCAAGGATTCCGGGCCTCACGTCGGGGTGGCCTATCGCGCCCAGGAATATGGCGTCAAACGACTTCAGTTCGTCTATCGCTCCTTCGGGCAGGGTCTCCCCGCTGGCCAGGTACCTTTCACCTCCGAAGTCGAACGTGGTCGTATCGTAGGAGAAGCCGGCATGGGAGGCCGCCGCCTCCAGCACCTTCAATCCCTCTACCACCACCTCCGGGCCTGTTCCGTCCCCCGGTATCACCGCTATCCTGTGCAAGTATCCTCCTTGTCTCCGTCCCCCATCAGCCACCACGATCAGTTTCGGATGCCGGCAGGGTGCCGGCGCTACGTTCCCCGCGGATGCCGGCAAGGTGCCGGCGCTACGTTCCCCGCGGATGCCGGCAAGGTGCCGGCGCTACGTTCCCCGCGGATGCCGGCAAGGTGCCGGCGCTACGAATCCTTGCTCATCACGTACTTTATCAGCCCGCCCTCGTCCACGATGCGGCGCATGAACTCCGGGTACGCCGGGACAGTGAACGTGTCCCCCGTGGTCAGGTTCTCGATTGTCCCGGCCGCCAGGTCAACCCTGATCCGGTCCCCCTCTCCGGTAACCTTGACCGCATCAGGCGATTCCAGTATCGGGAGCCCCACGTTGATGGCGTTCCTGAAGAAGATCCGGGCAAACGAACTTGCGATTACGCAGGCGATGCCGGCGCCCTTTATCGCCAGCGGGGCGTGCTCCCGGCTGGAGCCGGTGCCGAAGTTCTCGCCGGCCACGATGATGTCGCCCGGCCTCACCCGTGACTTGAACTCGGGGTCATGGCCTTCCAACAGGTGCTCCCCCAGCTCGGCCGGGTCGGACGCCACCAGGTATGTGGCCGGTATGATGAGATCCGTGTTCACATGGTCTTCCAGCCTGTGGGCCCTGCCCTCTATCATCGCCCCGTCCCCACTCATGTCAGCTCCCCGGGGTCGGTAATCCTGCCGGTGACCGCGGATGCCGCCGCCACCGCCGGGTTACACAGGTAGACCTCGCTCTCGCGATGCCCCATCCGTCCCACGAAGTTACGGTTCGTGGTGGAGAGCGCCTTTTCGCCGGCGGCGAGCACTCCCATGTGGCCACCCAGGCACGGGCCGCAGGTGGGGGGCGATATTATCGCACCGGCATCGAGGAACACGTCGAAAAGTCCCTCTGTCATCGACTCCCGGTACACCCTGGGCGATCCCGGGATTATGACAAGCCGCACTCCGGGAGCCGCCTTCCTTCCGGCAAGGACCTCCGCCGCCAGGCGCAGGTCCTCGATTCGCCCGTTTGTGCAGGAGCCGATGACAACCTGGTCCAGCTTCTCCCGGGGGGCCTCTCCTACCGGTACCGAGTTGCTGGGAAGCGGCGGAAGCGCGACCTGGGGCGGGAGCTCTCCCAGGTCAATCTCTATCCGGCCGGCGTACCCGGTCTCGTCAGGCTCAACTTCGGCCTCCCGCGCCTCGACCCCGACCTCCGCCAGGTACCGAACGGTCTTGTCGTCCACCGGGAATATTCCGTTCTTGGCGCCTGCCTCTATGACCATGTTCGCCACCGTCAACCGTCCCTCCACCCCCAGGTCTTCCAGGCCGTCCCCGGTGAACTCCAGCGAGCGGTAGGTGGCCCCGTCGACCCCCAGTTGCCCTATGAGGTACAGGATGATGTCCTTGCCCCCGACGTACCGGCCCAGGGAGCCGGTTACCTCCACCAGTATCGCCTCGGGGACCTTCAGCCATATCATGCCGCTGCTCATCGCGGCGGCCACGTCGGTTGAGCCGACGCCGGTCGCGAACGCGCCCAGCGCCCCGTAGGTGCAGGTGTGGCTGTCCGCGCCTATCACCACGCTCCCCGGCCTGATAAGCCCCTCCTCGGGAAGGAGCACGTGCTCGATCCCCACCTCCCCGCCGTCGTAGAAGTGCTTCAGGCCGTACTCTCCGGCGAAGCGCCGTATGAGCGCGCACTGCTCGGCGGAGGCTATGTCGCGGTTGGGGGTGAAGTGGTCCAGCACCATCACCACTTTCTCCGGGTCAAACAGTCCCCCCGAGCCCAGCCGCTCGAACTCCTTGATGGCCAGGGGCGCGGTCACGTCGTTCGCCAGCACCAGGTCCACCGGGATCTCGATAAACTCCCCCGGTTCGACGTTGTCGCGGCCCGCGTGCTCCGCCAGTATCCTTCTCGATTGACTCATCTTCCGGTCCTTACCTTAAACATGTAAATATCAAGTCCACTTTTCGCATGCTAGCGTAGCACTTTATTAACGGCGTTCAGGTAGGCGCGGGCGCTGGCCTCGACGATGTCGGTCGAGACCCCTCTCCCCACTACCCTTCGCCCTTTTACGTCGAGCTGGATCGTTACGTCCCCCAGGGAGTTGAGCCCCTCGGTAATCGCCTCCACCGTGAAAGAGCACAGCCGCGCCTCGATGCCCAGCGCCGCGCGTATCGCCTTGCAGGCGGCGTCAACCATACCGTCCCCTATGGCGCGCTCGGTCACGTGCTCCTCCCCCCGCTCGAGCGTTATGGTGGCGCTTGGCGGCGCCTGGCTGCCACCGCTGTGGACCTCGTATCCGCCCAGTTTCCACTCCTGTCCCTCGGTCCTGATGTACTCTACGGCGATCGCTTCGATGTCCTCGCCGCTGAGCGACCCTTTCTTGTCGGCAAGCTCCTTGAACCTGGTGAACGCCTGGTTCAACTCCTCGTCTTCCAGGTAGTAGCCCAGCCTCTCCAGTTGCTCCCGGAATGCGTGCCTGCCCGAGTGCTTGCCCAGGACGATGTGGCTCTCCACGAGACCGACGCTGGCCGCGTCCATGATCTCGTAGGTGATCCTCTCCTTGAGTACCCCGTCCTGGTGTATGCCCGACTCGTGGGCGAAGGCGTTCTTCCCCACCACCGCCTTGTTGGGCTGCACCGGGTACCCGGTCAGCAAAGCGACCAGGCGGCTGGTCCTGCTTATCTCGGTGGAGTCTATCCCGGTACATAGCCCCAACCTGTCGTTTCTCACCTTGAGCGTCATGACTATCTCCTCGAGGCTGGCGTTGCCCGCCCTCTCCCCGAGGCCGTTGACGGCGCACTCCACCTGCCTGGCCCCCACCTCCAGCGCCGCCAGCGAGTTCGCCACCGCCAGTCCCAGGTCGTTATGGCAGTGAACGCTCACAGTGACTCCCTCGATGCCTTCGACGTTTTCAAAGATCCCCCGGATGAGTTCCGCGAACTCCCGGGGGACCGCGTACCCGACGGTGTCGGGGATGTTTAAGACACCGGCTCCGTTCTCGATAGCGACCCTTAGCACCCGGTAGAGGTACTCGGGGTCGCTCCTGGTGGCGTCCATCGGTGAGAACTCCACGTCGGGGCAGTGGCTGCGCGCCCGCGCCACCGATTCCCGGGTCATCTCCAGCACCTCGTCGCGCGACTTTCGCAGCTGGTGCTCGAGGTGTATGTCGGAGGTGCTCACGAACGTGTGAATGCGCGGCCTCTCCGCGCCGGCGACCGCCTCCCAGGCCCTGTCTATATCGCCGGTGTTGGCCCGGGCAAGCGCGCAGACGACCGTCTCCGGGAGCTTCCCGGCTATAAGGCTTACGGCATCGAAGTCGCCCTGGCTGGTTGCCGGGAACCCGGCCTCGATCACATCCACCCCCAGGCGCTGCAACTGCTCTGCTATCTCGACCTTCTCCCGCACCCCCAGGCTTATCCCCGGAGACTGCTCGCCGTCACGGAGCGTCGTGTCAAAAACGCGAACCCGGTCTTCCATGATGACTCCTAGAGGAAGAGGAATATGACATCTACGATGCCTTCTTCGGAGTTGAGCTGGTCCTTGATATCAGGGGTGATCGGCCTGTCCAGGGTAATTCCCATCGCCGCGTCACCGTCTATCTTCCTTCGCCCCACCCGCAGGCTGGCGATATTGATGTTATTCTCGCCCAGGATGCTGCCGATCCTCCCGATCATCCCCGGCCGGTCTTCGTACCTGATGAACGCCAGGTGCTTGCTTGGCGCGATATCAATGCTGAAATCGAGGACGTTGACCAGCATCTCCTGGTCCTTCCCGACCAGCGTGGCGCCGGCGGTTACCCTTCCTCTATCGTCGCGGGCGGAGACGTTGATGAGGTTCAAGTAATCCCTCGACTGCCGGCTCTTGCTCTCCTTCAGCGTGATGCCGCGCTCCATCGCCAGCATCGGCGCGTTCACGTAGGTGACCGACTCGGTCGACACGTTCTCCAGAAACCCCTTCAAGAGCGCGACCGTGAGCAGGGAGGTATCGTACTCACTTATCAACCCCAGCGTCTCGAACTCGATCTCGTCGATGACACCGTGCACCAGGTGGGTGATGAGCTTGCCAAGCTTCTCACAGAGAGGCAGGTACGGCTTGAGCGCCTCCACCACCTCCTTGTGGGGCATCGCGATGTTGACCGCCCCCCCCACGAACTCGCCCTCCAGCGCCGCTATCACCTGCTCGGCTATGGCCACGCCGGCCTTGTACTGCGCCTCGGTCGTGCTGGCGCCCAGGTGCGGCGTTACCACCACTCCCGGCATCTTGCACAGGCGGCTGTCCACCGGTGGTTCATGCTCGAACACGTCGATGGCGGCCCCCGCGACCACGCCGCTATCCATCGCCTCGGCCAGTGCCTCCTCGTCCACCACACCGCCCCGGGAGACGTTTACTATCCTCACCGAGTCCTTGGCCATCGCCAGCTGGTCTTTTCCGATGAGGTGATACGTCTCCTCGTTGCGGGGCACGTGCAACGTTATGAAGTCCGCCACCTGGAGGACCTCGTCCAGGCTCCCCTTCAACTCCACGCCGAGATGCTTCGCCTTCTGGGCGGAGATAAACGGGTCGAACCCGGCCAGCTTCATGCCGAACCCCAGCGCCCTCTCCGCCACCAGGGCCCCGATCCGGCCCAGGCCGATGATGCCCAGCGTCTTGCCGTAAAGCTCCACACCCTGGTACGCCGACCGGTTCCACTCGCCGCCGGAAAGTGAGATGTTGGCCTCCGGTATGTTCCTGGCTACCGCCATCAGCATCGCCATCGTGTGCTCGGCGGCGGAGATGATGTTGCTCTCGGGGACGTTGGCCACCATCACGCCCTTCCTGGTGGCGGCCTCCACGTCTATGTTATCGATACCGATGCCCGCCCGGCCGATTATCTTGAGGTTTTCCGCCTTCTCGATGACCTCGCTATCGACCATGGTGCCGCTTCTCACCACCAGGGCGTCGTACCGTCCTATGCAGTCGAGCAGGTCCTCTCCGGACATCTTGGTGTAGGCGTCAACCTCGAACCTCTCCTTCAGCTTCTCGATTCCCTCGAGAGATATCTTCTCCGCGACCAGCACCTTGTACGTGGGCGTATCGCCCATACTCCCCTCCGATCTAGTAGTGTCCCGTCTCATAAGTACGGTGACGCACCGAGAGCGTCGGTGCGCCGCTCCGGCAAGGCGCGCGACTGAGGCGTACTCACTGAGTACGTCGCAGGGAGCGGAACGCAGCGGGAGCGGATGCAGCGGCGTTCGAATGCCATTGTATTTGTGAGACGGGTCACTGGACTTCCTGCCCGTCTACCAGCACTCCCTGCGCGGCCGCGACCCCACTCCCGACCTCGAACCGGTACCCCAGTCGCCCCAGCGCCATCTCCAACGCGCTTACCTGGGCCACGATATCGAAGCCGTCGAAGTACCCCACGTGGCCCAGCCGGAATATCTTTCCCTTGAGCTTCCCCTGACCTCCGGCGATGAATACCCCGTACTCGTTCCGCATCAGCCGCACCAGGTCTCCGGAGTCGACGCCCTCGGGGGACCACACCGAGGTGGTCACGAACGCCCGGGAGCGGTCTGCTGCCACGAACCTGAGACCCAGCGCCTCCACCGCCGCCTGGGTGGCTTCCGCCAGCAAGCGGTGACGCGCGAATATCTGTGTAAGGCCCTCCCGCTTCATCATCTCGATCGCCTGGTCAAGCGCCTGCACCAGCGTTATCGCCGGGGTGAAAGGGGTCTGGGGCGGCTTCTTCTGCTGCGTCTCGCGGGCTGTCTTGAAGCAGAAGTAGTAACTCGGCAGCGTGGCGCGCTCCACCGCCTTCCAGGCCTTATCGCTCAACGCCGCGAACGCGAGCCCCGGCGGTGTCATCAACGCTTTCTGTGAGCCGCTCACCGCCACGTCCACGTTCCAGTCGTCGGTCTTGAACTGAACCGCGCCCAGCCCGCTTATCGCGTCTACCACGAAGAGCGCGTCGCTCCCGCTCACCACGCGCCCGAACGCCTCAACGTCGTTCACTGCCCCGGTGGACGTTTCACTCTGGGTCAGCATGACCCCCTTGAGGTCACGGTTCTCCTCCAGGAGCTTCTCGGCTGTGAGCGGGTCCGCGGACTGGCCCCACTCATAGGACACTCGTATAACGTCCAACCCGAATGACTCACTTATGTCGGCAAGCCTCTCTCCGAACTTGCCACCGCAGAACACCGCCACCCTGTCGCCGGGGCTGAAGCAGTTCGCCACCGCCCCTTCCATCGCACCGGTGCCGCTGGACGTGAACAGGAGCACCTCGTTGTCAGTCTGGAAAACGTACTTGAGCCCATCCAGGACCCGCCCGAGCAGCTCTCCGAATTCGGGGGAGCGGTGGTGCACCATCCTCACCTGCGACAGGCCCACCGGGAGCGGCACCGGTGTCGGGCCCGGCGTGAATATACGGTCCTTCTTCAATGTCTTTTCTCCTTTGTTTCTCCCGCCCAATCGGGCGAACGGGCGTCGCCTCTCAAGTGGGGGGTCGGGCGACTGAAGTCGCCCCTCAATCCAGCCATTTCATCATCGACCGCAGGCGTTCTCCCAGTTCCTCCAGGGGGTGGGCCGCCTCGAGCCGCTCAAGCGCCTTGAACGACGCCCGGTTCGCCTGGTTTTCGAGCACCCACTCGGTGGCGAACTTTCCGGTCTGTATCTCCTCCAGCATAGCGCGCATCTCCGCGCGCACGGCGGGGCTGATGACTCTCTTGCCCCTGGTCAGGTCCCCGTACTCGGCGGTATCGCTCACGCGGGCGCGCATCCCGCTGATACCGTGGTAGTGTATCAGGTCAACTATCAGTTTCAACTCGTGCAGGCACTCGAAGTAAGCTATCTCCGGCTGGTAGCCCGCCTCCACAAGCGTGTCGAACCCGGCCTTGATAAGCTCCGAGGCGCCTCCGCACAGGACCGCCTGCTCCCCGAACAGGTCCGTCTCGGTCTCCTCGGCGAACGTGGTCTCGAGGACGCCGGCGCGAGTGGCCCCGAGCCCCCGGGCGTATGCCAGGCCGCGCTCGTGCGCTTTGCCGGTGTAATCCTGCTCGATCGCCAGCAGGCAGGGAACGCCGTTCCCTTCGACATAAGTCTTCCGTACCATGACGCCCGGGGCCTTGGGCGCAACCATTATCACGTCCACGTCGTCGGGCGGTGTTATCTGGTCGAAATGGATGTTGAATCCGTGCGCGAAAAACAGCGCGTTTCCGCTCTTCAATCCCGGGCGGATGGAGTCCCTGTAGACCTTCGCCTGCTGGTCGTCGGGGATAAGCATCATTATGATGTCGGCCGAACGTGCCGCCTCCTCCACCGTCGCCACCTCCAGGCCCGCGTCGCGTGCCGCCCCCACGTCCGGGTCCCCCTCGCGGAGGCCGACAACCACGTCAAGCCCGCTATCGTTCAGGTTCTGCGCCTGCGCGTGCCCCTGGCTCCCGTAGCCGATGACCGCTATCTTCTGCCCTCTAAGCGCCTCCGGGTTCGCGTCGTCTTCGTAGTATATCTTCGCCGCCATCACGCCTCCTTGTTCAGTTAGTGTCCCGTCTCACAAATACAATGGCATTCGAACGCCGCTGCATCCGCTCCTGCTGCGTTCCGCTCTCTCGACGTACTACAGGAGTACGTCTCAGTCGCGCGCCTTGCCGGAGCGGCGCTTCTACGCTCTCGGTGCGTCACCGTACTTATGAGACGGAACACTAGCCCCTGGGGAGTGCCACCATGCCTGTGCGCGCGCATTCGACCA
Source organism: Actinomycetota bacterium (assembly GCA_018896525.1). GTDB lineage: Bacteria > Actinomycetota > Geothermincolia > Fen-727 > Anoxymicrobiaceae > JAHIPE01. The sequence continues at coordinate 100,344 of JAHIMR010000096.1, read as the reverse complement.
CTCCGTACGGCTTCAGCAGGTCCTCCAGAGCCTTTATCTTGGTGCCGGTACCGGTTATCTCAACGCCCAGAGTTCCGCTTCCTACATCCACTATCTTCCCCCGGAAGATATCCACTATCTCTATGATCTCCGCCCTGGTGTTGGGGTTCGTCTTCACCTTGAACAGCACCAGTTCTCTCTGGACGCTGTTCTCGGCCGGCAGGTCGGTGACCTTGATGACGTTTATCAGCTTATTGAGCTGCTTGTGCACCTGCTCCAGGGAGTGCTCCTCCACATCAACGACCACGGTCATGCGGGACAACTCCGGCTTCTCGGTCACCGCCACCGCCAGGCTGTCAATGTTGAAACCCCTCCGGGAGAAAAGCCCCGCCACCCGCGCCAGGACCCCCGGCTTGTTCTCCACCAGTATCGACAGGGTGTGTTTCACCGCCCTAACCCCCAATCATATCGTCCAGTGACGCCCCCGGTGCCACCATCGGAAAGACGTTCTCCTCGGGTTCGACCACGAAATCTATGAAAACCGGTACGCGTGCCTTGAACGCCCGGCGAAGCGCCGGCGCGACCTCCTCCGGTTTGGTTACCCGTAACCCCATAGCCCCGTACGCCTCGGCGAGCTTGACGAAGTCGGGAGACACGTTTGTCTGCAGGTCGGTATGCGAGTAACGCCTGTCGTAGAACAGTTCCTGCCACTGCCTTACCATCCCCAGGTACCCGTTGTTGAGTATGGCTACTACCACCGGGATCTTTTCGATGACCGCGGTGGCGAGCTCCTGGACGTTCATCTGTATGGACCCATCGCCCGCGATATCGATGACCAGCGAGTCCGGGCACCCCACCTTGGCCCCGATCGCCGCCGGAAAGCCGTACCCCATCGTTCCCAGGCCGCCGGAGGACAGGAAGTGACGGGGCTTCGTCGACTTGTAGAACTGGGCCGCCCACATCTGGTTCTGCCCTACCTCGGTCACGATCAACGCCTTCCCCTTTGTAACGCGGTATATCTCGCTTACCACGAACTGGGGCCTCAAGCCCCCCTCGGGGACGAGGAGGGGGTACTCCTTCTTCCACTCCCTTATCAGGCGGTGCCACGGCTTCAGGTCCTTCCCCTTGCCCGCTTCGACCTCCGGCTCAAGAGCCGTCAGCATCTCTTTCAAGACCTTCCCGGCGTCCCCCACGATCGGGATGTCCGCCTTCACGTTCTTGCTTATCTCGGCGGGGTCGATGTCCACGTGGATTACCTTCGCGTGGGGCGCGAACGTGTCCAGCCGCCCGGTGATGCGGTCGTCGAACCTGGCACCCACCGCGATTATGAGGTCCGTCTCCATCATCACGAAGTTGGCATAAGAGGTCCCGTGCATCCCCAGCATGCCCAGTGACAGCTTATCGGTCTCGGGGAACACGCCCTTGCCCAGTAGCGTCGTGGTCACCGGCAGTTCGAGCAAGCGCGCAAGTTTCCGCAACTCCTGAGATGCGCCCGAGGCCACCACGCCGCCGCCGGCGTACAGGACGGGACGCTCGGCGGAAACGATGAGCTTCGACGCCGCCTTTATCTGGCGGGCGTTACCTGTTGTCGTAGGTTTGTAGCCGGGAAGTCTTGTCCGCTTCTCGGGGTACTTGAAGTTGAGTTCTCCCCTGCAGACATCGACGGGAAGGTCCACCACCACCACGCCGGGGCGGCCGGTTGACGCTATCAGGAAAGCCTCCTGCATGACCTCCGGTATCTCGGAGGGGTCCTTCAACAGGTAGTTGTGCTTGACCATGGACAACGTTATCCCCGTGGTGTCGGCCTCCTGGAAGGCGTCGGTGCCTATCACGTGGGTCCCGACCTGTCCGGTTATCGCGACGACCGGCACCGAGTCCATGTTCGCTGTGGCAAGTCCGGTGACCAGGTTGCAGGCCCCGGGCCCGCTGGTCGCCATACACACACCAACCTTCCCGGTGGCCCGGGCGTAACCGTCGGCTGCGTGCGCGGCACCCTGCTCGTGCCTGGTAAGGATATGCCTGATATTCTTCGAATCCATCAGCACGTCGTACAACGGTATCATCACGCCCCCGGGGATGCCGAAGATGACGTCCACTCCCTCTTTCTCCAGGCTCTTCAATATGGCCTCAGCGCCGCTCATCCTCACGTTGGCCGACCTCCTCTCTGCTTCGATGCTCCGCACTCCACCGGTGCTTATCAATCCGGCCTGATGTTCCTGACGTCCACTACCGCGCCACCCGCCGCGCTTCCCACGATTCTAGAGTAGACCGCCAGCAGGCCGCTGCCCTCCTCTCCCTCGGGAGGACTCCACTTCCGCCGCCTGCGCTCCAACTCCTGGTCTTCGACCAGCAGGTCCAGCCTCCGCTCCTCCACGTTTATCTCCACCATGTCCCCTTCGGCCACCAGCGAGATCGGCCCGCCCGCCGCCGCCTCCGGCGACACGTGCCCGACTGCCCCCCCTCTAGTCCCCCCCGAGAAACGGCCGTCGGTCACCAGGAGCACCTCGTCGTCGAGGCCCATCCCGGCTATGGTGGCGGTAGGCAGTAGCATCTCCCTCATACCCGGGCCGCCTCGTGGCCCCTCGTACCTTATGAGTACGACATCGCCGTTGTTGATGCCGCCGCCCCTTATTACCTCTATGGCATCCTCCTCGGAATCGAACACCCTGGCCGGGCCTCGGTGACGGCGCATCTTCTCCCCGATCGCCGCCTCCTTGAGCACGGCGCCGTCCGGCGCCAGCGTCCCCTTGAGGACGGCAAGCCCTCCGCTGGTTGAGTACGGATCTGTCGCGGGCCTTATCACCTCTGTGTCAAGGCTCCGCGCCCCGGCGATGTTCTGGGCCAGTGTCTTCCCGGTCACGGTGGGCACGTCGAGGTCTACCGCCCCTATCGAATCCAATTCTCCCAGGACCGCCGGGACCCCTCCCGCACGGTAGAGGTCCTCCATGTGGTGCCTGCTGCCGCCCGACGGTGCTATCCGGCACAGGTTCGGCGTTGCGGCACAGATCCTGTCCACGACCTCCAGGTCGAGCGATATCCCCACCTCGTGGGCGATCGCGGGCAGGTGGAGCAGCGAGTTCGTCGAGCCCCCTATCGCCATGTCCACCGCAAGTGCGTTGTGAAACGCCCTCTCGGTCAGTATGGCCGCGGGTGCCGTCTCCGCCTTCGCCAGCCGTACCGCCGCAGCGCCGGTGGCGGTGGCGATCCTGGTCCTGGCCGCGTCTATCGCGGGGATCGTGCCGTTGCCGGGCAACGCCATACCCAGCGCCTCCGACAGGCAGTTCATGCTGTTGGCGGTGAACAGGCCGGAGCAGCAACCGGCGCCCGGGCAGGCGCACTCCTCCAGCCGTGCAAGCTCCTCGTCGCTGACCTCCCCCGAGGCGGACGCCTCCATCACCTGGATAAGGTCGCTCTTGCGCCCCTGGATACGGCCCGCCATCATCGGCCCGCCGCTTACCATCGCCGCCGGGACGTCCATGCGGGCTGCGGCCATCAACATCCCCGGCACGACCTTGTCGCAGTTAGGTACCAGGACCACGCCGTCCAGCGCGTGTGCCCTGACCATTATCTCCACCGTATAGCTGATTATCTCCCTCGAGGGGAGTGAGTACCTCATCCCCGGATGGCCCATGGCTATGCCGTCGCAAACCGCTATGGTGTTGAACACCAGGGGGGTACCCCCAGCCATCCGCACCCCGGCGCAGGCGGCGTCATTCACCCTGTCCAGGTGGATGTGGCCCGGCACCAGCTCGTTGGCCGAGCCGGCGATCCCTATTATCGGCCGGTCTATCTCCTCGCCGGATAGCCCCAGCGCCCGCAGGAGCGAGCGGTGCCCCGCCCTCTCGCGACCTTTCTTCATCATATCGCTACGCATGTTTTTCCCCCACCTTCAGCCGCTCCATTACATCCTCTCTATCGCGCTCACGATTGCGCTGGCCATCTCGCTGGTCCTGGCGTCGCCGCCAATGTCGTAGGTGACGACCTTGCCCTCCCCTATCACCTCGGAAACCCCCGCGAGAACCCTCTCGGCCGCCTCCTGCTGGCCGATATGCTGGAGCATGAGGTACCCGGAGAGTATCTGCGCGGTGGGGTCGACCTTGTCCATGCCGAGGTACTTGGGGGCGCTGCCGTGGGCCGGCTCAAACACCGCCATCTCCCCGTCCCCCAGGTTGGAGCTGGGGGCTATCCCGAGGCCGCCCACCAGGCCGGCGCACAGGTCGCTGAGTATATCACCGTAGAGGTTAGGCATTACCATCACGTCATATATCTGGGGTTTCTGGACAAGCTGCATGCACATGTTGTCCACGATCCGCTCCTCGAACTCCACGTCGGGATACTCCCCGGAAAGACTCCGCGCGGTTTCCAGGAACAGTCCGTCGGTCATCTTCATTATGTTGGCCTTGTGGACCACGGTGAGTTTCTTGCGGTTGTACCTCCTCACGTACTCGAACGCGAAGCGGATTACCCGCTCTGACCCTTTTCTGGTGATAACCTTGATGGACTCGGCCACATCGGGGGTAATCATGTGCTCGATGCCCGCGTACAGGTCCTCCAGGTTCTCCCGCACCACCACCAGGTCGATGTCCCTGTACGGGGTCCGCACACCCTCGATGTAGAACGCCGGACGCACACAGGCGTACAGGTCCAGCTTCTTGCGCAGCGCCACGTTGACGCTCCTGAATCCGCTTGCCACCGGGGTAGTGATAGGCCCCTTGTAGGCGACGCCGTTCTCGCGGATGTTATCGAGTACCGCCTCGGGAAGCGGTGTTCCGTACTTGTCCATTACGTCGGCGCCGGCCTCCTGCCGGTCCCACTCAACCTGGGCCCCCGCCGCGTCCATCACCGCCAGCGCCGCCTCCACGATTGACGGACCAATCCCGTCACCGGGGATGAGCGTTACTCTCCTCCTGGCCATGCTTCCCTCCATTATTTTCGTCTATTCACTCCGTTACCAACCCACCATGCTTCTTGATGTACTCCACCAGGCCACCCTCCGACAGTATATCCACCATCACCCCGGACAGGGGGCTGCTTTCCACCGTGGCACCGCTTGCCACATCGCTTATCGTACCGCTCTCCAGGTCAATCTCCAATTGGTCCCCGTCCGCTATTTGCGACGTGTCACAGACCAGCGCCGGAAGCCCGTTGTTTATCGAGTTGCGGAAGTAGATCCTGGCGAACGACTCCGCCAGCACCGCGGCAACCCCCGCCGCCTTCAGCGCAAGGGGCGCCTGCTCCCTGGACGAGCCACACCCGAAGTTCTTTCCCGCAACCAGGAAGTCCCCCTTCTCCAGGCGCGCATGGAACCCGGGGTCGAGGTCCTCCATCACGTGGCGTCCCAGTTCGTTCATGTCCAGCGTCTTGAACTTGTACCGCCCGGATATGATGTAATCGGTGTTGACATCGTCTGAGAACCGGTGCGCCTTTCCCTTTATAACCATCTCAACCTCTCAAACGTTACTATCCGTACCCTCTTTGATGGCGGCCCGTCAGTCAAAGTGCCTCCGTGGGTCCGTTATCCTGCCCTCCAGGCAACTGGCCGCGACCGTTGCCGGCGAGGCCAGGTATATGAAAGCCTCGGGGTTTCCCATGCGCCCCTTGAAGTTCCGGTTGGCGGTCGATATCACGTTCTCCCCGTCACCCGGCACCCCCTGGTGCGTCCCCACGCAACAGGCGCACCCGGGGGGCACCACTACCGCGCCCGCCTCGACGAACACCTCTATGAGCCCCTCGGCAAGCGCCCTCAGCATGACCTCCCTCGACGCCGGGGCAACGATCAGCCGCACCCCCGGTGCCACCTTCCCTCCCTCGACTATCCGCGCCGCGACCCTCAGGTCGTCGGGCCGCCCGTTGGTGCAGGTGCCGATGAGGCCTTCGGCCACCGGTGTTCCCTCGACCTCCCCCACCGCGCCGACGTTGTCCACGGTATGCGGGCTTGCCACCTGCGGAACCAGGTCCGAGACGTCAAATTCGACCACCTCTATGTACTTTGCGTCGGGGTCCGGTGATACCGGCTTCAGCGCGGCATCGGTCCTCCCCCGGAAGAACGCCAGCGTTTTATCGTCCGCCTCCATGAGTCCTGCCTTGGCCCCCATCTCGACAGCCAGGTTGCTGATGGTCATCCGACCGTCCAGTTCCATGGCGCTGATCGTCTCGCCGCCTATCTCCAGCGCGTGGTAGGTGGCGCCGTCGGCGGTGATGTCGCCCACCATCATCAACGCTATGTCCTTGGCGAAAACCCCCGGCCGTAGCGCCCCGCTCACTGTCACCTTCATCGTCTCGGGGACCCTGAACCACAGGGAGCCGGACAGCAGTCCCGCCGCGAGGTCGGTAGAGCCGACCCCGGTGGAAAAAGCGTTGACTGCGCCGTAGGTGCAGGTGTGGGAATCCGCGCCTATCACCAGGCCGCCGGGTAGCGCGTGTCCCCTGTCCAGCATTACCTGGTGGCAGACCCCCTCGCCAACATCACTCAACTCGAAGCCGTATTTGGACGCGAAGGCGCGCATCAGGTCGTGCAGATCGGAGACCGCCCGCAGTGGACTCGGCGCGCTGTGGTCGATGAAGAACGCCGCCCTCTCAGGATGGGCGACCGCCGTGCCCTCCATGCCCTCGAAAGACCGTATGGAAAGCGGCGCGGTCCCGTCCTGGGCCATCATGAAATCCAGCTCGGCTATCACTATGTCACCGGCGCACGCGTCCCGGCCCGAGTGCGCGCTCAGTATCTTCTCGGATATTGTCTTTCCCACAGCAGAATATCCCTCCAATAATCGATGTTCCCCCCTGGAGCCTCCGGGCCCCGGCGGGGAACTGGTTGACAACATATTGTATTGGTTTCAAGCAGCTATTGGAAGCGCTTTTATCGCATTAACCGGCTGCTTTGCTGTTACCTGTATGAATACTACTAAAACGAAGCATTGTATCAAACCTGGATAATCGTGCTACCCCTTCCCGCCCTCAGTTGTACACTAAGCTCTTGGGGGGTAAGTGTCTCACTCACGTTGACACACAGGGCCCGCTCAGATTGAGCTGCGGTGACGTCTCATCCCAAGAGGGAGTCAGCCTTGGATACGAAGTCCTTGGCCCTCTGCAGGCAGTCCTCTGCCTCCTGCCTGGTTACAACAAGGCCGGTAGAATAGTCGCCTTTCTGCCGGAGGTCAAACGCCCTTCTGAGGGCTTTTCCGAATTCCGGCTTCATCGCCCCGGACTTGACGAAATGGGCGCCGAAGAGGCTGATGACACCCTTGTGCGAGGAAGCCGCCAAGCCCTTTTTCGCAAGAAGCGCCTCTGCCATGAAGAACATCGCGTAGTAGCAACGCGAGACACATGAATCATAATCCCCGTCACTGAGGGCGAGCTCCGCCGTCTTGATGAATCTGCCCGCTTTTATCGTCAGGTCTTCCGTGGCGCTCAAACCGTAACAGCCTCCACCCGAGCATTCATCAGAAACGGCGAATCGTACTCCCTGTACATCTCCTCCGGAATCGCTATCAGCGAGACAAGCTCGCCATCCTCGATGAGGATTTCGAACAGCAGGTCGCTGATGCTTGACTCCACTTCAGGGGGACTCATGCTCGCGTCGACAATAACAGCTATGTCGATGTCCGAATCGTCGGTGGCGTTCCCGCGCGCAAATGACCCGTAGACAAGGACCTCTTTTATTCCATTACCGTGAAGGTCGACAAGGCCCCGCTTCACGCGTTCAACGAGGCTTCTAATGTTCCTTATGTCACGCATCTACACCCCCTTCGCTCATGATGCCCTGGAATTCGACTCCAGATAACACCTCGACCAGTAACATTATAAACTATCGGCAAGAGTGGGGACTGTGAGTCGCTGTGAATCAGGACCATAGGGCTCAAGCCCGACGGTACGTTCGTGTACAAGGTCATGACATCAAGAGGCACCGGAACAATCACCGGAACGTACGAGGTGGAAGGCGACAAGCTGACGGCGGTCTTCGGAGAGGCGGAGAGGGTACCCAATCTGTCGGGACAGACCGTCGAGTACAAGATCCTGTATGAAGGTAAGCATATCGTGGACCCCGATGGGGTTAACTGGTACAGGCGTTGACCCTTTGCCGGTAGGGACTCATGCGGGAACGTTCTCCGGGTCCTGATCGTGATTGAAATATCACCGGCCATTTGATATATTCCTTTCGGTACAACAACAGGAGGTAGATAGGATGGATAACTTTCCCGAGGATCTGAAGTATCACAAGGAGCACATGTGGGTACGGAGTGACGGCACCGTTGGGATCAGCTACTTCGCGCAGGACCAGCTTGGCGAGGTAGTGTTCCTGGAGGTGCCGGAGGCCGGCAGCGAGGTCGAGGCCGGAGGGGAGTTTGGTGAGATAGAGTCCCGTAAGTCAGTCTCCGACCTCTACGCCCCGGTATCGGGGACCGTCAAAGAGGTCAACTCCGAGGTTGAGGACGAGCCTGAGCTAATCAACGAGGACCCCTACGGCAAAGGCTGGGTCGCCATAATCGAAATGAGTGACGCCGGCGAGTTGGAGAGTCTCCTGTCCGCGGCCGAGTACAAGGAACTGGTCTCCGGGGAAGAGGGCTAAATGCACACGCCGCGTCATGACCGCACCGGTTAAACAGTGAAAGAACCTCACCTATCAGTGATTATTCCTGCCTATAACGAGGAGGGCTACATCGGGAATACCCTCGAATCCGTGAAGCGGGCCATAGGCGCGTACGGCAACGCCGGTGGCGTCGAGGTAATCGTGGTCGACAACAACTCCACCGACGGAACCGCGGCCGTAGCGACCGGGTACGGCGCCAGGGTGGTATTCGAGGGGGAGAATATGATAGCGAAGGCGCGGAACGCGGGAGCACGGGCTTCGAGGGGCGAGTACCTGGTGTTCCTTGACGCCGATACGACTATTGACTCGAGCCTTCTCCGGAGGGTGGACGGACTCTTGGAAAGCGGCGCCGTCATAGGTGGAGGTGTCTTCATCGATTATGACGCCCACTGGGACCTTCGAGTGCTCGCGAGACTCATGAACTACCTGTGCTTCGTGTTCCGAAAACAGTGGGGCGCTTTCCTGTTCTGCGAAAGGGCGGCGTTCGAGAGGGCCGGTGGCTTCGATAAAACCATGTACGGGCTGGAGGACGTCGCACTGGCGAAACTCCTCAGGGCGGACGGGAAGCTGTCGGGTAAAAGGTTCGTGGTCATCTCCGACTGCCGCGTTGTAACGTCGGCCAGAAGGGTCGCGCCCAGGTGGAAGATGTTGAGAACCCGCCTGCCTATGATGTGGGGATTGAAGAGGAAAGTCAGGGACCCCGTTCGTTGCCGGCCCATCTGGTACGACGTTGACAGATAGCGTTACCGGGAAAATCAGGTTAATCTCTTGCGGATGATGTCCGACGCGGCCTTCGGGTTGGCCTTGCCGCGCGTCTTCTTCATGACCTGACCCATCAGGAACTTGAGGGCCTGCTCCTTTCCGTCGCGCATGTCGTCGGCCGCCCCGGGGTTCTCCTCAATGACCTCGTCAACCAGTGTATCGAGCTCAGACTCATCGGCTATCTGGGTGAGGCCCTTCTCCTCTACTATCAGCCGGGGAGAGTTGCCGGTCTCAAACGCTTCCTTCAGCACGTCCTTGGCCATCTTGCCCGAGATGACGCCGCCATCTATCAGTTCCACCAGTTCGGAAAGCCCACCGGTGCCGACCGGACAACTCTGGATAGTAACGGCGGCATCGTTGAGGAGCGCCCCCAGGTCCCCGGCAATCCACTTTGCCACCGCCACCGGGTCCTGGCCTTTACCCGCCGCATCCTCGAAGTAATCGGCCAGCGCCCTCTCGCCGGTGAGCGTCTCCGCTATCTCCCGGGAAAGTCCGTACTCCGAGACGAACCTCCGCACCCTGTCTCCGGGAAGCTCCGGCAGTCCCTCCCGCAACTCTCTCACCCATGCCTCGTCCGGCTCCAGCGGCACCAGGTCCGGCTCGGGGAAGTAACGGTAGTCGAACGCCTCCTCCTTGCTGCGTAGCGGGCTGGTGGTGCCCCGGGCGTCGTCCCAGTGACGGGTCTCCTGTACCACTTCGCCCCCGTCCCTGATGGTCCGCCGCTGCCGCTGCTCCTCGTAAGTGAGCGCCCTGTGCATAGCCCTGAAGGAGTTCATGTTCTTTATCTCCACCTTGGTCCCCATGGAGCCATCAACCGCCACCGATATGTTGGCGTCACAGCGCAGGGAACCCTCCTCCATCTTGCAGTCGCTTATCTCCAGGTACCGAATAGTGGAATGAAGGAGTTGCATGAACTTCCGCGCCTCATCCGGCGTGCGAAGGTCGGGCTCGGAAACTATCTCGGCCAGCGGTATGCCCGCCCTGTTGAAGTCCTCCAGGCTGTACTCCGCGCCGTGAATTCGCCCGCTTTCCCCCACGTGTACACTCTTGCCGGTATCCTCCTCCAGGTGGACCCTGGTTATCCCCACCGTACGCGTATACTCCCCCATGTCGATTTCCAGAGTGCCGCCCGAGGAGATCGGGATGTCGTACTGGGATATCTGGAAGTTCTTGGGCATGTCCGGGTAGAAGTAGTTCTTGCGGTGAAATATTGAGCAGCCGGTGATATCGCAGTTCAATGCCAGCGCCAGCAGTATGGTGTCATTGACCGCCCGTCGGTTGGGCACCGGCAGGGAGCCCGGATGTCCCAGGCACACCGGACACGTCTTGGTGTTCGGCTCGCCACCGAACCCCGCGGAGCATGAGCAGAACATCTTTGAATCGGTGGACAGCTCGACATGTATCTCAAGCCCTATGACTGTCTCGAACTCCATCTATTCCCCTCGCCTCTTTTTTTTATTTTACGTCTAAACTTGTTGCGTTTTGCACGTCTGGTGCCTGGCACCATTGTTGCGTTTTGCACGTCTGGTGCCTGGCACCATTGTTGCGTTTTTTTTAACTGCGGCCGATCGGGGGGCGCTGGTCGAACCCGAGCTCGGACTCCAGCGCGTAGGCCACGTTGAGGACCGTTGCCTCCCCCAGCGCGGGCCCCATCAACTGGAACCCCACCGGCATACCCTCCGACAGGCCGCAAGGCAGGCTTATCGCCGGGATTCCCGCCAGGTTCACCGGTATCGTGCACATGTCGGAGAGGTACATCGTCAGAGGGTCGTCAACCTTCTCACCCAGGCGGAACGCGACCGACGGCGTTGTCGGCGACACCAGCACGTCATAGGTCCGGAAAGCACGCTCGAACTCCTTGACGATAAGGGTCCTCACCTTCCGCGCCTGCCCGTAGTAGGCGTCGTAGTACCCCGCCGAAAGCACGTAGGTGCCGAGTATTATCCTCCGCTTTACCTCGCTACCGAACCCTATGGAGCGTGTCCTGTCGTACATCTCCCAGATGTCTTCGCCCTCCGCGCTTGCGCGGAAACCGTACCTGACCCCGTCGAAGCGTGCCAGGTTGCTGGACGCCTCCGCCGGGGCAATCACGTAATACGCCGACAGCGCGTACTCAAAACTGGGAAGCGATATCTCCCCCACCTCCATGCCCAGCCCCTCCAGTTTGGAGACGGCGGCCCGAAAACGCTCCAGCACCCCCTCGTCGATGCCCCGGCTCGATATCTCCTTTACTACCCCCACCTTGAGCCCGCGCACCTCGCCGTCGAGTCTACCCTGGTAATCCACCTTCTCCGCGGGGATTGACGTCGAGTCCATCGGGTCGTGCCCGGCGATGACCCCCAGGAGGGCCGCACAGTCTCCAACGTTCCGTGCCATCGGGCCTACCTGGTCCAGTGACGAAGCGAAGGCGACGAGGCCGTACCTGGAAACCAGGCCGTAAGTTGGTTTCATCCCCACTATCCCGCACATCGCGGCGGGCTGTCTTATGCTCCCCCCGGTATCCGAACCCAGGGCCCACGGGGCCTCCCCGGCGCTCACCGCCGCCGCCGAGCCGCCGCTGGAACCTCCGGGAACCGTGTCCGGATTCCAGGGGTTTCGCGTCGGCCCGAAGTAAGAGGTCTCGGTCGAGGAGCCCATGGCGAACTCGTCCATGTTCGCCTTGCCAAGCATGACCATCCCCGCTTCGCCCACTCTCCCAACCACCGTAGCGTCATAGACGGGAACGAAGTTCTCGAGCATCCGGGACCCGCATGTGGTTGTGAACCCCCTGGTGGAAAGGAGGTCTTTCACCGCTATCGGCACACCAGCCAGCGGCCCGGGATCCCGGCCCTCCGCGAGCATCGCGTCTATCATCTCGGCGCGCCGCGCGGCCTCCTCGTACGATACGTTGATATAGGCGTTGACGATCGCCTCGACCTCCCGGATCCGCTCCAGGAACGCGGTGGTAGCGTCCACCGCGCTGATCTCCCCCTCCCGTATGGACTCCGCTATCGCCAGCGCGTCCAGGTTGATGATATCCATTCCCATCCCCGCTTAGTGTCCCTTCTCATGAGTACAGTGAAGCACCGAGAACGTCGATGCGCCGCTTCCGGCAAGGCGCGCGACTGAGGCATACTCTGTAGTACGCCGATGAAGCGGAACGCAGCCGGAGTGGATGCAGCGGCGTTCGAATGCCATTGTATTTATGAGACGGGACATCATAGTATCCTCGGCACCCTGAAGGCGCCCTCCTCGGCCCAACTCGCGTTGCCGGTGGCCTCGAAGGGAGTGATGGACGGCCGTACCACGTCCTCCCTGAAGACGTTCACCAGTGGTACGACATGGCTGGTGGGTAATACACCTTCGGTGTCAACCTCGGATACCCTGTGAGCATGCTCCAGCACGTCGGAAAGCTGGCACCTCATCGCCTCCTTCTCTTCGCCACTCAGCGCAAGCCTGGCAAGCTTTGCCACATGCTCGACTTCCTCCATGCTGATCGCCATCCGGACCCCCTATCTTCCAGCCATCCTCCTGAACTCTTCCTCGTCCACGATCGGCACTCCCAGGGCGCGGGCCTTCTCCAGCTTGGAGCCCGGGTCTTCCCCTGCCAGCACGTAATCGGTCTTCCCGCTGACCGACCCGATCACGCGCCCTCCCAGGGCCTCTATTATCTCCAAAGCCTCCTCCCGGGTATACCCCGGCAGGGTCCCGGTCAACACGAACTTCTTCCCGTCGAACGGCCCCCCGGACGCCGGGAGTTCCGCTTCGTCAGCCATTCGCACCCCCGCCCGGCGCAGTTTCTCTATCACCCGCATGTTCTCTTCCTGCCCGAAGAACAGCACCACGCTCTCGGCGATCCCGGGCCCAACTCCATCGATCTCGAGTAGTTCTTCTTCACCGGCGGCTGCCAGCAGGTCAATCGAGGGGGAAGGCCCTGCCAGGAGCTTGGCTATGTGACTCCCCACGTGCCGTATCCCCAGCCCGAACAGAAGCCGCCACAGCGGCCTGTCCCGCGACGCGTCTATCGCGCCCAGGATGTTGACCACCGATTTCTCCAACATCTCCGGCTGCTCCTGGATCTCCCCGGCGGACAGTCCCGCCAGCCGCTCGATGAGCTTTCTGTTCTCGCTATCCCCGGTGAACTCGATAATCGCTCCGGCGGCGGTGCCGTCCACCCCGCTCACCGCTGCCAGGTCATCTTCTCCGGCCGCCATCATGGCGTCTGCGGTGTGAAACGCGACCGCCAGCGCGCTTGCGGTCCTGGCGCCGACGTAAGGGATGTCGAGCCCGGAGATGAGCACGAACAGGGCCCGATCCCGGGAGTCCTCCAACTCCTCCATCTCGGCGGTCAACTCGCTCCCCTTGAAGCCCGGCAGCCCGAACAGGTCCCGGGGCTTCAAGTAAAAGATGTCGGCCACGTCCTCGATCGAGCCCCCGCCCAGCAACTCGCTCACCGTGACTTCGCCCATGCCGTCTATGTCCATCGCGCCGCGGCCGGCGAAGTGGAGTATCCTCTCGAACGTCTGAGCGGGGCAGGCGATGTTGGTGCATCGTGTTACCGCCTCCCCCGACTCCCGCAGGACCTCCGCTGAGCAGAAGGGGCACCTGTCGGGCATGTGGAACGGCTTCTCCCTGCCGGTCCGCGTATCAACGATTACCCTGACTATCTCCGGTATTACGTCGCCCGCCTTGTGCACCAGCACCCTGTCCCCTATCCGGACATCCTTTCTCTTTGCTTCATCCTCGTTGTGAAGGGTGGCGTGGGTGACCGTGGAGCCCGCCACCAGCACCGGCTCCAGCACCGCCACCGGCGTGAGTGCCCCGGTCCGTCCCACACCCACCTGTATGTCCACCACGGTGGTGGTCTTCTCCTCGGGGGGGAACTTATACGCTATCGCCCACCGCGGGCTCTTGCTGGTAGCCCCCAGCGATTCCTGCTTTTCCAGCGAGTTTACCTTGACGACCACCCCGTCTATCTCGTAGTCGAGCCCCTCCCTCTTCTTCTGCCACTCCAGGCAAAACCGCACCGCTTCCTCGATCGTCGGCACCTTCTCCGCGTTCCTGCCCAGTCGAAACCCCAGCTCTCTCAAGTACGACAACAGCATCCACTGGGTCGGTGGTACAGTGTCCGTAGAAAAACCGACCGCGAACGTCACCATCGACAGGTTTCTTCGTGATGTGACCGCTGGGTCCAGTTGCCTGAGGGAACCGGCCGCGGCGTTCCTGGGGTTGGCGAAAGGTGACACGCCACGCTGGAGACGCTCGTCGTTCAACCTCCGGAAGCTCTCCTCGGGCATGAAAACCTCGCCGACCACCTCGATCAGGCGCGGAGGGGGGTCCACCAGCAACGCCAGCGGCACCGCCGGAACGGTTCTCAGGTTGGGTGTTATCTCCTCACCCACCTCCCCGTCCCCCCTGGTCGCCCCCCGGACGAACACCCCGTCCTCGTAGGTCAACGCCACCGCGATTCCGTCCATCTTGTGCTCGCAGACGAACTCGACTCCCTCCGGGCCGAACCCCAGGCCGCGAAAAACCCTGTCCGAGAAAGCCACCAACTCGTCCCTGCCCAATGCGTTGTCCAGGCTGAGCATCTTCTCCCGGTGCCTGACCGGGGTAAACCCGTCCGCCGGTGGCGGCCCAACCCTCCGGGTCGGCGAGTCCGGGCGGGTGAGGCCCGGATACCTGCTTTCCAGGTCCACCAGTTCACGGTAGAGTGAGTCGTACTCCGCGTCGCTTACCACCGGGTCGTCAAGACCGTAGTAGCGGTAGATGTGGTAGTTAAGCTTCTTTCTAAGCCCACTTGCCCGCGCTCTCGCGCTCTCGGGGACCTGCTTTTCGGCCATCCGGGTCCTTTCCACCGCTCATGGTCACTTTCCCCGATATGATAACAGAACGCCGCCGCAAGGCAGCCGCTCCAACCTGAACCTGGAGCGGTGCTCAAGATGGTGGTAACATATGGGTCAAGAGGAAGATATGGGAAAAGCCAATTGGAAAATGGGATGAAATGAGGAAAACACTCAGTCCGGGAGATCTTGGTAGTATCAAAAAGAATATTCATATTAAGGGTGAGCTCGCTTTCCGGAAAGGGGAGCGGGTACGGATAGAAAGGATAAGCCCGAATCCCGAACGGCCTGAATACAGGTACGTGGTGTTTTCCGTAATTTTGCAAAAGTTTCTCGAGTTGAGTGAAAGGGACCTCGGGCAACCGTACAGGATCGAACTGCAAAACACGATTATCTGCATGGTCTTTCTAATTGTTGGTATTGTTATGCTTCTGTTGTTGGAAGCACAACCATTTATAATATTGGGGATATCCATTGCTGGAGTAGGATTTGTTGGTCTTATCACTACAATCGTGAGATACATGGTCCTCAAGGGGAAGGAGGTAGGGATAAAAACCGGGACCTGAAAACAGCTTTCTTTGACTCCGCCCTTCCCGAGGTTCCCTGGCCTTTGAGCTATAAGCTCTTGATGTCTCCCGGCGGCCAGAAAATGAACATTGCCTTCCCGATGATATCGCTCTTCGGAACAGGCCCGAAAGACCGGCTGTCGAATGAGTTGCTCTCGTTATCTCCCATCACGAATACGTGCCCGTCCGGCACCAGGGTGTCGTACTCCTCGGAACCAGACCCGTTGGTGTCCTTGTATATGAAAGTATCGTTCACGACGATCTTGCCGTCACCGGACTTGATCCTGTCCCCGGATATCGCCACAACACGCTTTATCAACAACTCCTGCATCCCGGTCACACACTTGACGACGACAATGTCCCCCCTGTCCTCTGTTGTGTTTCCACGGTAAGGCACCACGAAGACCCTGTCGCCGTCCAGCAGCGTCGGCATCATCGACTGCCCGTCAACAACGTACGGTCTCCCGACAACAAACAGCAGGAGGAACAGTACTAACAAGGCGACGAACGGGATAAGGGACAGGCAGAGCCACCGTATGAGCCCCGGCCTTATCCGGGGTTGCTCCGGTGGCGGAATCGGCGCCATAGGTGGCATTCCGGGTGGCATTCCGTACGGCCCCGGTGGTGGCACCCACTGGGAGTTCGGCCATGACCCATTCCCGCCCGCATACCTTTGCCCGTTCAAACCATTACCCGCCCTTACCGTGCGTCACCAGGTTCCGTTCAAATCGTACTTATCGCTTAATATCTTCGTCGGCGACATGCGTTAAACCGTTCAACAAATGTGTACATCTGTTCCACAACACCCACGTTCACCACGTCAAGCCCTCAACGGATAGAAAACAGAACCGGGCACTATCTTGACGCCGTAGTTCCATCCGGAGAGAGCCTTCCGCAGATTCCGTAGCCCTCCAGTGCCTTGCCTGAACTGCTTGGCAAGAGTAGCCCTCTCCTTGTAGGCAAGGGCTTTTGCTCTGTTGAGTGAGAAATCAAACAAGGCTCTTCGAGCCAGGTTCTTGCAGGCCACATAATCAGCGTCCAAAGAGCAGGCCTCAGAGATGAACCAGCCGCCTCCCGCGCGCCGGATGCCATCGGGGGCCGTAAATCTCTTTCCTCGAACACCTGTCAAGGGACACGTCTGGGAGGTCCACCACGCCTTTACGTAGTGGAGGCTCAGGCCCTTCAGCTTTCCCTTGTACGCCACCTTGTTATAGATCTGCGATCGAACGGTGTTATTGATTATCCTGTTGAGTTTCCTGCTGAAGTTCTTTGACTTACACGTGGAGAGGTCTTCCACGTAGATTGCGTCGCAACCGTACGCTTCTGCTATGTCCACCAGGGCGTTGGAGGCGAGGTGCGCCAGCTCCTTCTGTAGCTCATGGTACTTACTCCATGCCTGTCCTATCAGGGCCGTGTACCTGTCCCAACGCCGCCTGTCTTTCCTCCTGGCGACCTTGGCCCTTGCCTTCTTCAAGTGGTCGATATGCTGCCTGATTCGATGGAGCTTCCCGAAGACACCTTCGTACTTCAAGAAGATCGGGGGACCCATCTGGGCACCCCCGGGGGTGACGGCTATGATAGCCAGTAGCTTCCTGGTGGTCCCCCAGTCCGCGAACAGCTTGTTGCGCGGGCAATTATCGCGGGCGCCGCTGTTCTTGGACTCCACCTTCAAATCGAGGAATGCCTTGCCGTCTTTGCACCTGAGGTCGGGAGACCTCATGGTCCCGTCCCCCAGCCGTTCGAGAACGATGCCGGGAAGCTCGAATGACGTCTCCCTCCAGGTCCAGGTGCCTTCTTCGTCAATTACTTTCAGTCGGACCTTGAAGGTGGTTCCCTCCAGGTCGTAGCGTATCGCCTGTCCGTCGTCGGGGGCGTAGGTAATGATGCCGTTCCTCAGTCTGGGGCAACCCGTGATGTCGAAGTATCTCTCGGGGAACTTGCCCGCGTTCTTGCACCTGTACCGGCAGACAGCCTCTTTTATCGAGTATATGTGGTTCGCCTTGACGAAAGGTTTGCCGTTGTCCCGGCAGAGCTGCCAGCACCACTCCTGCTCGTTGGTGGTTATGGACTTGAGAAAGCGGAACAGGTCGAGCCTGACCGCCTGTGCCTTGAGTATCCTTCCGACCTGTTCCAGTATGCCTCTCCATATGCGTGACGGAAGGCCTTCGGGCCTTTCCATCCTGGGCTCCAGCCACTTCCAGACGTACTTCGTGTCGCACGTCAAGCCGAGCTGTTCCAGAAAGCTCTCCGACCATAGGGATTCGAGTAGGTCATTCTCGATGGGCAGTACGAGGCCCAGGGTCCGCAGGCAGTCCTTTTGAATCTCTCTGGGCAGACGATAATCGTAAGCCCTTGTCACAGAACCGTTACTACTGACGGCCATCACGGCTCCTTCTTCTCTTGTATCATCATTCTTGGCTGGTATCCGGCCTCTGTCAATAGGTCGATCGACGCCTTATAATTAACGGCCGGCTCGGGGGATATGGGTTCGCCCGATGGGGCGTAGGTGCAGTGCATATCGAGAGTTGTTTGAAGGTCAAAGCCAGTCACTCCGGCTTCTTCTGCGAGAAACATGTAGAGGTCTTTGTAGGGGACTTCGACCCTTACTCCCTCTTCATTCTGAATATGTGTTTTCTCGTTTCGAAATATGCGCAAGACCAATGCTACGGCGTCGATGTTTCCCGAGCAGATCTTCGCTTGCATGAGAAGCGTCCAGATATCCAGGTCTGTGATGTTATCGGCGGCGAACGTGGAGGGGTGCTGTGCCTCCCCTTGTTTCAATGGGCGGCAGGTCAGGTAAATGCTCTCGTTAGCAAACGTTCCCCTGATTAACGTTATGAGTTCAGTTAGCCTTACGTCAAATCTCATCATTTGGTTTCCTTGTCCTCGCTCTTCAGCGTGTCCAGAACTTTCCTCGCCCTGTCGCGTGCTCCTCGCTTGCCGTAAATTCTCTCGCACATGGATGTCACCACGTCAATGAAGTCGGCCCATATGTCCGCTGTCTCTTCCGTCTCATCTGCTACTATGATACTCCTGCCCTGTGACATCATTGCGGCCTCTATAAACTCGAAACCGAAGCGCGCCAGGCGGTCGGGGTTCTCGACGATTATTCTCCCCACTTCCGGGCTGGAGAGGAGCTTCAAGAGCTTCGTCCTCTTGCCGTTGAGCCCGGAGCCGATCTCTTCGACAACCTGTTTGACCGGCCAGCCTTTTGCCGAGGCGAAGGACTTCAACCTTTCGGTCTGCCTCCCCAGGTCATCCTTCCGGTCGTGACCGGATACACGGCAGTAAATAACTACGCTCTCATCGTAAGCAGGTCCGGATTCGTCTTCAAAGACGAGAATGGTCTTCCCTTCACCGACCTGTTCGGCTCGGACGGGAAGCCTTCCCTCGTGGAACCAGCGCCATGCGGTCCTGTAGGACACGTTCTGTTTTCTGGCCCATTCTGATAACTTCATTGTGGCTATATATTACATGATATAACATATTATGTCTATGATTATTTCAACTGTTGAAACCCTTTACGGTCATTGTGAATATATCTAATCGTACCAGCAGCCACCGACAGTCCGGTAGGTCAAGCTATCTCCAGCCCACCCCATACGCCAACGGAACCCCCCGCCACCACGACGATGCCCAGGACCTCGGCGTGTTCGGACGCCCCGGTAAGGACGTCCCCGATCTCCTCCGTCGAGTTGACCATATTACCGAACGCGCTTGCCGCGGCGTCGGCGAGCGTGGCTGTCTGCGCGAGCACGGCCACCGCGTCCGCCGCCCCCAGCGATACCGACGGGCCCACGGTGGCACTGGACGTGCAGAGGCCCATCCCCCCGGGCGAACAGGCGAGCTTTATGTCGATGGCCGGCGCCCCCTCCCCGGCGAACACCCGGACTCTTCGCTTGCGGCCGCCTGCCATGAAAATATCGCCGCCATTCTCCACTATCACCTGGCTCGAGAGGTTCAGGAGGTCGCGCCCCACTCTCTGTGCGATAGCCCCCGCGACCGAAGCCATGGGGCCGACATCGAAAACGGAGGCCGCCCGTGCCATCTCCTCGACTATACCGGGCGCGTCACCGGTAGCGGGAACCGGCTTGAAGCTCATGCCGAAAGAGGGATGACTCTCCAGGTACTCTTCCAGCTCCCTCCTGCGCTCCGCCAGTGATTCGCGGGCCCGGGACTTCCACTCACCTTCAGTACAGATGTAGAGGTCACTCTCACCGATGACCACCCGGTAGCAGTCGAGTCCCTCAGGTTCCATTACCCCCCGGTACGCCCGGTTATCGATCATCGCTATGCCCCCTCTTGGGAATGCACCAATGGTGCATTGGAAGGAATGACAAAATGGTGCCTGGCACTATTTTGTCATTTTTTCCGGACCTTTATCGCGCTTACTTTGTACTCGGGGATCTTGGCTACCGGGTCGAGCGCACCGCCGGTCAGCACGTTCGCCGCGCACTCGGCGAAGTGGAACGGCATGAAGACCACGCCCGGGTTCGACTTCTCGGTGACCTTTACTGTTACATCTATCGTCCCGCGGCGGCTGGTGAGGCAGACGGTGTCGCCGTCCTTTATACGGTACTTCTTTGCGTCCTCAGGGCTGAACTCCGCCACCGCCCGGGGCACCAGCTCGTCGAGCGCCTCGCAGCGCCTGGTCATGGAACCGGTGTGGAAGTGGGTGAGCACACGACCGGTGGTGAGCACCAGCGGGTACTTCTTGCTGGTCTTCTCCGCCGGCTCCTTGAACTCTACCGGCATGAACCTGGCCTTGCCGCGGGTACACTGCCCCACGTGCAGTATCGGCGTTCCGGGATGTTCCAGTGTGGGGCACGGCCACTGCACGCCCCCGTCCTCCAGCCGCTCCCAGGTTATCCCGGCGTAGCTCGGGGTGAGAGCGCAGATCTCCCTCTTCACATCGGATACGTGATCGTACTCCATCGGGTAACCCATCGCGCGAGCGATATCGCAGGTTATCCGCCAGTCGTCCCTCGCCTCCCCCGGGCCTTGGACCGCCTTGCGGACGCGCTGCACCCGCCGCTCGGTGTTGGTGAAGGTGCCGTCCTTCTCGGCGTAGGTTAGGCCGGGCAGGACCACGTCGGCAATCTCGGCGGTCTCGGTCATGAATATGTCCTGGACCACCAGGAACTCCAGGTCCTCCAGAACCGCAGCGGCGTGATTGAGGTCCGGGTCGGAGACCATCGGGTTCTCACCCATGATGTACATTGCCATGACCCCGCCTTTAGAACGCTCTCGCACCATCTCGGTGGCTACAAGACCGGGGGTATCCGGCAGTTCAACGCCCCACGCCGACTCCATCTTGTGCCGCACGCCTTCGTCGGCGACCTTCTGGTAGCCGGTGTAGACGTTGGGAAGGGCGCCCACGTCGCACGCCCCCTGTACGTTGTTCTGGCCCCGCAGCGGGTTGACACCACCCCCGGGTATCCCCAGGTTCCCGGTGAGCGAAGCCAGGTTGGCGACCGACATCACGTTGTCGGTGCCTGTTATATGCTGGGTGATGCCCATGGCGTAGAGGATATTCGCGTGGTCCGCTCCCGCGAACAGCTCCGCGGCCTCCTTGAGCTTGGCGGCGGGTACGCCGGATATCCTCTCGACATACGCCGGTGTATAGGCGGCTACCAGCTTCTTCAGTTCCCCGAAGCCCTCGGTCCGGGCCTCCACGAACTCCCTGTCGTAAAGCCCCTTCTTGATTATCTGGTGCATCATCCCGTTCAGAACGGCCACGTCGGTGCCCGGCCGGTGGTTGAGCACCACGTCGGCGAACTCGGTCATCATGATGTTCCTGGGATCGATAACGATGAGGCGCTTCCTGCCCGCCTTCACCGCCTTGATGATCTCCATGCTGATGACCGGATGGTTCTCCGAGGTGTTGGACCCGATTATCAGCGTAACGTCAGCGCAGGCGAGGTCATCGATGGAGTTGGTCATGGCACCGCTCCCGAACGTGGCCGCCAGACCGGCGACCGTGGGACTGTGTCACAACCTGGCGCAGTGGTCCACGTTGTTGGTGCCCACCACCGCCCGCATGAACTTCTGGAAAAGGTAATTCTCCTCGTTGGTGCACCGCGCGCTGGAAAGCCCTCCCACGGCGTCGGCTCCGTGCTTTTCCACTATCCCGGAGAACCGCTCGGTCACCAACGATATCGCCTTGTTCCAGCTCGTCTTCCGCAACCGACCGTCCTTGCCCCTGATCATCGGGTGCTTCAACCGTTCGGGTGAATCAATATACTGGAACCCGAACCGCCCCTTGACGCAGAGGTTCCCCCTGTTGACACCCCTGTCAAGCGGGGCCGTGATGTTAACCACCTTGTTGTCCCGTGTCCACAGTGTCAACGTGCACCCTACCCCGCAGTACGGACAGGTGGTGTCGGTCTCTTCGAGTTCCCACGGCCTTCCGGCACCCTTGGAGAGCTTCGAAGCCAGCGCCCCCACCGGGCAGGTGGAAATGCACTGCCCGCAGAACAGGCACGGGCTCTCCTCCAGCGGATGCTCGTACGGTGTACCGACCGTCGTATCGAAGCCCCGCCCCACGAACCCGTAGACGCCCGCCCCCACGATCTCCTCGCATATCCGGACACACCGTCCGCAGAGGATACACTTGTCGGGATCGCGCTCGATCACCGGGTTGTCGTCGAGCAAGTGGTAGCTGTGTGCCTCCCCCCCGAAGGAGGACTCCTTGACACCGTACCGGTACGCCAGGTCCTGCAGGGCGCAGGAGCCGTTGGACTCACAGGTCAGACAGTCTTTCGGGTGGTCGGAGAGAATCAGCTCGATAACCGTTCTCCTTATCGAGTCAATGCGCTCGTTGGAGGTCGTGACCACCATGTCCGGGGTTATCTCCGCGGTGCACGCCGGGAGCAGCGCCCTCGCCCCCTCCACCTCTACCAGGCAGACGCGGCACGCCCCATAAGGCTCCATCCGCTCGTCAAAGCACAGTGTCGGTATCCATATATCGTTCTCCCGGGCCACCTCCACGATGGTCTGGCCCTTCCGCCCGACGCACTTCCTGCGGTCTATCGTCAGCTTCATATCCTCGGACATTGTCTCCTCCCGGGTTACCGGCGCCTACACGGTGTATACCGCGTCAAAGCGGCAACGCCTCAGGCACTCCCGACACTTTATGCACTTCTCCTGGTCTATCCCGTGCGGTTCTTTCTTCTCCCCGGTTATTGCGCCCGTCGGACAGTTGCGGGCGCAGACGGTGCATCCGTTGCACTTCTCGGGGTCTATGTGGAACGTCACCAGTTCCGAGCACAGGCCCGCCGGGCACCGCTTATCGAAGATGTGGGCCTCGTACTCATCCTTGAAGTAGCGCAGGGTGGTAAGCACCGGGTTCGGCGCGGTTCCCCCCAGAGCGCAGAGTGACCCGTCCTTGATATCCACCGCCAGCTTCTCCAGTCGCTCGATGTCCTCCGGCTCCCCCTTCCCCTCACATATGCGGGTAAGTATCTCCAGCATCCGCTTGGTACCTATCCGGCAGGGGGTACATTTGCCGCACGACTCCATCTGGGTGAACGTGAGGAAGTACTTGGCGAGGTCGACCATACAGGTGGTGTCGTCGACTATCACCATCCCCCCGGAACCCATTATGGCACCCGCGGCTGGAAGCGAGTCGTAATCCACCGGTGTGTCCAGCAGTTCGGCGGGAAGGCATCCTCCCGAAGGGCCCCCTATCTGGACCGCCTTGAACGGGCGATCATTCTTTATCCCGCCACCAACGCCGAATATGACCTCCCGGAGAGTGGTCCCCATGGCCACCTCGGCCAACCCACCGCGCCTTACCTTGCCGGTAAGGCAGAAAACCTTGGTGCCCTTGCTGCCCTTTGTGCCCAGGCGCGCGAACTTCCCGGCACCCTCACGGATTATCCAGGGCACGTTGGCAAGGGTCTCCACGTTGTTTATATTAGTGGGCATGCCCCAGATACCCTTGTTGGCGGGAAACGGCGGGCGGGGACGTGGCATCCCCCTTACCCCTTCGATGCTGGCTATCAGGGCTGTCTCCTCACCGCAGACAAAAGCCCCGGCCCCTTCCTTGATGATTATGTCGAGGCTGTATCCGGAACCAAGGATGTCACTACCCAGGAACCCCTTCCCGGTCGCGTCACGGATAGCCATCTTCAAGCGCTTCACAGCCAGCGGGTACTCGGCGCGGCAGTAGATATATCCGTGGGTCGCCCCGATGGCGTAGCCGGCGATTATCATGCCCTCCAGCACCGCGTGGGGGTCGCCCTCCAGCACACTCCTGTCCATGAACGCGCCCGGGTCTCCCTCGTCGGCGTTGCAGACGATGTACTTGTCCTCGCCCTCGGCGCGCGCGCAGAAGTTCCACTTGGCCCCAGTGGGAAAACCGGCGCCCCCCCTGCCACGGAGTCCCGAGTCCAGGACCTCCTTACGCACCTGCTCGGGGGTCATCCCTGAGAGCGCTTTTCGGAGGCCCTCGTACCCTCCGATTCCCATGTAATCCTCGATGTCCTCGGGGTCGAGGATCCCGCAGTTGCCAAGAACGATACGGGTCTGCTTCTTGAGGAAGTCTGCCTCGGTGGTCTTTCTTCCCTCTATGAGGAGCACCTTTTCTTTTAGTATCTTGCCGTTCACCAGGTGGGACTCCACCAGCGCGGGCACGTCCTCGGGCCGTACGTCCCCGTAGGTGACCCTGGGCATTCCCTCCTTCTCGAAATCAACTAAGACCTCGGCGAAGCAGCATCCGATGCATCCGGTCTCGTCGAGCTCGACGTCGAGTCGCCGCTTCTTCAGCTCGCGGGCGATCTCGTCCATCACCTCGACACCGCCGGCGGCTATGCCGCAGGTGGCCAGGCCCACAACGACCTTGTCTTTCTTCTTCAAGAACCCCTCGCCCCCTGCTTCCGCTTCTGGTACTCCCTGATGACCTTGCGGGCTTTCTCGGAATCGAGCCGGCCGTGGGCCACGTTATCCACCAATATTATCGGGGCCAGGCTGCAGGCGCCCACACATACCACCTTCTCCACGGTGAACTCCATATCGGGGGTGGTCCCCCCTTCCTGGTCAAGGTCCAGATGACCACAGACCGCCGCGTCTATGTCCTCGGCCCCGCCCACGTGGCAGGCGGTGCCGTGGCAGATGCGTACCAGGTGGCGGCCTATCGGTTCCAGGCGGAACTGGGTGTAGAACGTGACCACGCCATAGACCTGGGCCAACGTCCTGCCCGTGTTCCGCGCGATATACCCAAGCGTCTCCTCGGAGAGGTACCCCAGGCCCTCCTGGGCTTCCTGGAGGACGGGGATGAGCGCGCCTTTCTGTTTACTGTACTTCTTGAGCACCCTGTCCAGCGCGATTCGCTGTTTCTCCTCGTCCGTTACCTTGCCGGCTTTGCCAGCCATCTTGCCATCCCCCTGTCGGCTTATCGTCTTACGCTCCCGCCTCCGGCCCTCGGGCCTGATCGTCGCTCGTCTTACAGTTCCAGGTAGGAGTCGGCGTACAGCGTCTTCTCGAAGAACAGCTTCACCGTCTTCTTTACCGCGAGCTGGTCGGGGTCGGAGAGGTCAAGCTCTCCTTCCTTTATGCCCGCGGCTATCAAAGCCCACTCGTTCTCCGGGCTCTCACCTCGGGCTACCGCCATCAGCTTCTCGTCGTTGGGATCCAGTATTACGGCGTCCATGCCGTAGCCCATCAGTACCGCCAGGTAGATACGGTTCAGCAGGTCCTGTACCTTGGGGTCACAGTTGTTGCTCACGTTGGACAGCCCGCATACCATATGCGGCTTCTCGGGAAGCTCACTGAACATCTTGGTCGCCTTGATAAGTGCGTGAACATGATCCTGGGTCACACAGATCGGCAGGACGATAGGGTCGATCCAGTAGTCGTCAATCCCGATGCCGGCCGCCTCGAACGCCATCATCAGGTTATAGCCATTCTCCAGTCTCTCGTTCTCGTCCCTGGGAACGCCCGCCTCGCTCATGCACAAACCGACAACCTTGGCGTTATACTTCGTCGCCATCGGTATCAGCTTCTCCATCCGCTCCGGCGCCGCCGATATCGAGTTGAGGATTGCCTGGTTGGACGCTATCTGAAGGCCCGCCTCCATCGCCTCCATGTTCATGGTATCCAGGGACAGGGGAAGGTCTGTCACCTCCTCGATAATCTTCACCATCCACTGCATTGTCTCGGGGCCTTTCTTGGTGGCGGGGCCCAGGTTGATGTCGATGCAGTCCGGCTTGCCCTCGAGTTGCAGTTCCACCATCTCCTGGATGGGCTTCTTGTCCTCCGCCTTCATGGCGTCCCTGATACTGGTGGTAATGACGTTTACCTTCTCCGCGATCGTGAACATGCCTACCTCCTTGCCATCTCGTCCTGTGAACACCGTTTCCGTCTATCAGCAGTGCGCTTCTCGCGCACGCTCTGAAGCATCTCGCCCGCGAAGTAAGAGCTCCTCACGTAAGGCCCGGCGGCCACCGCCTCGAACCCCATGTCGAGCGCCTTCTCGCGCAGCGCATCGAACTCCTCCGTCCGGTAGTAGCGTCTGACCGTTTCGCTCTCCGCGGTCGGCCGCAGGTACTGTCCCACCGTCAGCAGGCAACAGCCCGCCACCAGCAGGTCCCCCAGCAACCGACCGGTCTCCGCCTCAGACTCGCCGAGGCCTACCATGAAGCCGCTCTTGGTGATAAGCCCCGCCTCCCGGCCAATTGACAGCACCGCCAGAGACCTCTCGTAGGCGGCCCGCGGCCTTACCTGGGGATACAGCCGCTTGACCGTCTCCACGTTGTGGTTATAGACGTCCGGCCCAACCCCGATTACCTTATCAACGGCGGCACGGTCCCCGTTGAAATCGGGGATGAGAACCTCCACCGTCGCCTTCGGCAGCGCCTCCCTCACCGCCTTGACCGTCCTCACGAACTGCCCTGCCCCACCGTCGGGGAGGTCGTCACGGGTGACCGACGTAATCACCACGTGCCTCAGACCCATCCTGGACGCGGCCCGGGCCAGCGCTTCCGGCTCCCCGGGGTCCGGCGGTGAGACCGGCCCAAAGGGCACGGCACAAAAGCGGCAGTCCCGGGTGCACCGGTCACCCAGTATCATGAAGGTGGCCGTACCGGCACAGTAACACTCCCCCCGGTTGGGGCAGCGTGCCCCTACGCACACTGTAGCCAAACCCTCCTCGGCCAATACCTCCTCGACCCGGCGCAGCGCCGGCCCATACACCACCCGGCGGCGCATCCACCGGGGCATCCTGGCCTTCTCGACCCGTGCCATCTAGAAGTACCTCATCCTAAGAAGGTTCGACAGCTCCCCGGTCAGGGAAAGCGCCGCTCCGGCCGCCTCCACCGACGTTGGGCCCAACCCGCACGCCGGTGTCACTATCGATTGGCGGGCAAGCGTCTCGCGGTCTATCCCCCTGCCCTCCAGCGTGTCGAACGCGCCTTCCAGGATGTCGGCCAGTCCTCCGGCGGAGAGGCCGATCGCCTTCTCGCTGTCCGGGACGACCCCCCAGGCGATCACACCTCCGCGGCTTATGTGTGCCTCTATCTCCCGGTGGTAGGCGGTGAAACCTTCCAGGCAACCGAACGCGTCGAAGTTTACTATGTCAACCCCCACCTCGAACAAGATCGACCAGTCAGTGTTTCCGCAGCAGTGTATCCCGGTCACGTCCGCCCCGCAGCCGGCTATGCACTCCTTGATATCCCTTATCACCTGCTCCCTGGTGACGCCCACCAGCGCCGAGCCCACCGACACCAGGTACGGCTCGTCGAAGAACAGGACCACGTCGGCTTCCGGCGCCGCCCGCTTGAGCTCGCGGCTCTGCCACCTGGCCTTGAGGTTGAGGCCCTTGACTATGGCCTGCTCCAGCGTCCCGTCGTATAGAGACGCCCTCCCATCCTGGTCGCTAACGGTCAGGCCGAACGTGACAGGACCGGTGACCTGGCCCTTGATAAACGGCCTCCCCTCGAGCTCCTCCTCGAACTCCCCTCCAAGGAAGCCCGCCAGCCCGGCCGCGTAACGCTCGCTCACCGCGAATGAATCCAGGTCCTCCTCGATGACCAACCGGTAGAACTCCTCCAGCTCGTCCGCGGTCATCTCGTCGGACTGGAACCAGACCCGCCGGGCGGACTCGTCCACCCGTATCCCGGGCAGGCCCTCGCTGTACTGGGCGTACATGTTTTCCAGGAAGCATCTCGCAGGCAGTTGCGGCCATGGGGGCATCCCGGTGAGGTTCTCCAGCATCAACCGGCACGCCGCCCCGGTGTCAGTATGCGGCAGGCTTCCGATGGCGGTCGCCATGAACCTTGGCTCCACTCGAACGCTCCCCGGGTCTCGCCTACAGGTCGTTAATATCCAGCTCGGCCTCTTCGAGTATCCGGGGTACGACACCCTCCTTGCCGATGGCCATTATATGCACGCCGTCGGCGAGGTTTTCCTCCCGGATCCTCTTTATCTGCCTTGCCATTATCCTGATGCCGGTGTCCAGGGCCTTTCCCTTCTCCGACGCCGCCATCTCGCCTACCAGCTCGTCGGGCACGAACACGCCCGGCACGTTCTTGTTCATGTACTTGGCCATACCAGCGGATACCAGGAGCACGAGCCCTGCCTGTATCTTTACCGGGTACTCCCTGGCCCCTTTCATGAACTTGGCGAAGTGGTCCATGTCGTAAATCGCCTGGGTCTGGAACCACCTGGCGCCGGCCTCGACCTTCTTCTCGAACTTGAGAAGCTGCGGCTCAAGCGGGTCCGCCTCGGGGGTCACGATGGCGCCCGGGAAGAACTTCACCGGGCCGTTCATCTCGTTTCCGCCCATGTCGTTGCCCTCCTCCATTGTCCGGAAGAGGTTGAGGAGCTGGACCGACTCCAGGTCGAACACCGACTTGCACTCCTTGTGGTCGCCCACCGGGACCGAGTCGCCGGTCAGGCAGAGGACACTGCGCACTCCGCGGGTGTAGGCGAACAGCAGGTCGGACTCGATGGCCATTCGGTTGCGGTCGCGGCAGGTCACCTGGAGGATCGGCTCGCCGCCGTGCTCCAGTATTATGAGCGCGGTCGCCAGGGACGGGTACTTCATCACCGAGCTCTGGTTGTCGGTGATGTTCATGGCGTGGACTCTGTCCTTGAGAAGGTCGATGTGACCTATCATCTCCTCGATGTCCGGCCCCTTGGGCGGCCCTATCTCTCCCGATACCAGGAACTTCCCGGAGTCCAGTATCTCCTCTATGGAAGGCTTCTTGTTCTCTATCCCTAACACGTTACTCACCCTCATCACCGCCCTTCCGCCTGCTTGGAATCACGAAATTGCCCGGCTTGAGGACGGCGTTCCAGTTCTTAGCCGGCCGGTACTCCTTCATCGCTTCCACTCTTCCCTCTTTCTCCAACTGCTGGTAGATAAGGGTCCAGCCGCACTCCTTGTCGGGGTCCACCTCGCATTTGCCCTTGTCGGTGCCGCCGCAGGGGCCGTTCAGGATTCCCTTGTGGCACCGGGTAACCGGGCAGATCGCCCCTGTCTCGTCCAGTATGCAGTCACCGCAGAGGCTGCACTTCTCTTCGAAGTTTCCGTAGCGAAGGATGTTGCCCAGGAACAGCGTGTCGTTCGCCGGGAACACCGGCTTGTCGGTGACCGCCCGGGCCGCCTGGGTACCCGCCCCGCAGGACATGACCAGGATTACGTCCGCTTCAGCGATTTCGTCTTTCTGGACGCGGAACTGCTTCTTGGCGTCCAGTTCGTGGCAGCCCACCTCGAGCACCACCGATCCCGCCACCTTCTTACCCTCGGACTCCAGCTTCTGGCCCATCTCCTTGACCTGGTCCTCACCACCGGTCTCGCAGAGCGTGGCGCAGTCGCCGCAACCCACCAGGAAGACGCTTTTCGCGTCTCCGAGCTCCTCGAGTACCACCTCGAAGGGCTTCTGCTTGGTGATAATCATCTGCTCCTCCTGTTATATCCACTGGTTCGCCGGCCTAGCTGGCGGAAACGTACTGCCTCAGGTACGTAGATAGATCGGCCGCCTCACGCGGCCCTATCAGGACCTCCCAGTCGGGGAGCTCCTCATCGAGCTCACCGGATATCTGGGCCACATAACCGGGGATTATCAGCTTCCGGTGCTCAACCTTGTCGGCGATGCCACTGGTGTTGATGAACTTGGCGATTATGTCCGGTACGAACTTACCGGCCGCCCACGCGGTCAGTACCGACTGGCCCTCGGAGTCGACGATGCCCAGCCAGGCGTCCACCTTGCTGGCCTCAATCTCACCGGAGACGATGAAGTAGGTCAGCGAGAAGTTGGTGGTTACCAGCACCGGGGAATCGGGTCCCGGGCTGCCTATCTCGTAGAACTCCGAGTCGACCGCCATCGGCTTCTGGGGGTCGGTGTAGATGTTCTGTATCTCCACCTGGAGCGGATACTGCAGCCACGGCTCCGGGCTGGAGGTCACTACTATGCCGGCATACTTCGCGATGTAGATGCTGGCCAGCGCGCCTTCGAAGAACAGGTCATCGGTCTCCTCACAGGGTAACGCTATCGACGGAAACCCGAACGGCTTGAACTTGGAGTTCAGCGCGCCCCTCCTGATCCCGATAAGCGACTCGAGGGTGTCCTTGAGGTTTCGGGTGCCCGGGTCCAGTACCAGGTCAGCCAGGTCCATCTCCATCGCCTTCTCGGAAAGTGCGGCCAGTGTATGAATATCGGTGCCTTTGAGGACAAGCGGCAGCCCCTTCTCCTTGGCCAGGGCGCCCATCTCGTCCAGGTTCGCCTCTGTGGCGCAGTAGAGAAGCGGGTTGTCGTCACCCACCACCTCCAGGGCCGCCGACATCACCGCGGGATCCTCGGTCATGGGCATCATCGCCAGGTCGGAAGCACCCTTGACCTTGGCCAGCACGTCCTTGAACTTGCCCGCGTCGCCGGACTCGCATTTGACCGCCAGCAGCTTTACCTCAAGCTGCTGCCCTATCCGCTCCCAGGAATCCTTGCCGGCCTCCTGTACCTTCGCTTCTATCTCATCGTCGGGCATCGCGTCGGATAACATGACGCCGATCGCGGCCGGGTTCACGAACCGCTTCTCGTGGCGGAACAGGACCAGTTCCTCCCCTGTGAGGAACTCCTTGTCACCGGTCCCGACGGTGACTCCCCTTATCGGCGGCGCGGAGGCCTCGGCAAGCGCCTCCCTGGCCTCGTCAGAGACGTAGGGGCAGTCATCGAGCTTGGCCTGTCCGCCGGCCAGTTTCATGGCGAACGCCAGGCAGGTCGGCAACTTGCACTCACCGCAGTTCGTCTTGGGGAGCATCTTGAAGATGTCAAGACCACTCAGTGCCATCTGCTTACTCCTTTCATTACTCCTTCACCTATTTATCTTTTCGCCTGCCGCCATCCCCCGCCAGGGGAACGGTCGGCGCTCAGAATTACTTACTGTAGCATCGGGTCCATGGTGAGGGCGGGATGCTCTTTCTCGGTCAGGAACGGGAGTATCTCGTCCTCGGTTACACCTACCGTCTCGTCGGCTATCTTGTCTACGAAGTCGGGGGTCTCCAACTCCTCAGCCCGCTTCGCCAACTCGTCGGTCAGCGTCTCCTTCAGGGCCTTGGGCATCCAGACTATGCGGTGGAAACCCCCGTCGGCGCTGATGAACTTCTTGCTGGTGATATAGACCTTCCCGATTCCCACGAACCCCGGGGTCACGTTCCCTCCGCCGACCGTGCCGGCCAGCGTTGAGAACGACATCCCGCAGGGGGTTTCCTTTCCAGTGAACTCGCGGTTGACGATCATCACGCCGTTACAGATGGGCAGGAACGACACGATGCACTCGAAGCAGCCGCAGGAGGTCATCGGGTCCTCCATCATGGAGTAGGCGTTGAACTTATCCAGGGCCTTGCCGCTATTGTTATACACGAACTCGTTGACGTTCTTCCACTGCCCCAATCTCTCGTCGATCGTGTCGCCCTTGGGTATCGGCTGGTTGGGGCCGGTGGGGTCAATCTCGTAGGCGGCCTTGCAGTCAAGCCAGTTGTAGGCCCCGCACAGCCCGAGGCGCTCGGGTGTCACCACGCACACGTGGGTGGGAGCGAACGACTGGCACAGTGTACAGGAGTAGAATATCTCGGTGGTCTCGTCGGTCATGCCGGCGGTCCTCTCGTCACGCTCCTTGTACTTGGCCCTGGCCTTCTCCTGCCACTGGAGGCAATCCTCCTCGGTGGTGTATAAGGTTATCTGGACCTTGTCCACAATCGAGGGGAACTCACCCAGCAGTTTAGTGTGAAGAATGGTCCCGTAATCCCTTATCTTGAAACCTTTCTCCTTGGCCTTCTTGCTGATACGGGTCCAGACGATGTCGCGCTGCCCCATGTGCCAGACTCCCTCGGCACCGTTTATCAGGTGGTGGATCTGGCGTTCCAGTATGGACTCGAAGTCCTCCTGCATCTTACGGCCGGCGACGTCTACCACGATCCCCAGCGGGAGGGCGTCGCCCTCGCCGATGTCATCTACCTCGGGGCCGATGACCTCGATCTTGCCGTCCTCGACCTCGTCCATCTCCTTCATCTGGACGAACTCGAACGCGGGGGTTATGTTGCCGCCGAACTGGCAGTACATATCGTCCTTGCGGATGCGCTCCCCTTCGAAAGCGGGACCGTAGGCCATGGGTATGGGGACCTTGTCTACCATTATCTTCAGACCCCGGACCTCTATCGCCTTCTGCACGATTTCGTCGTGGGGGATATTCGAGACCACGTGCTCGTAGGTGCAGACACCGGTCGGCAGGATCTCGGGTATAGGCGTGTCGGCTATGGTAGGGAACCCGTAGCTGATGGCACCGGCGGCGTTGGCGTACCACTCGTCGGTCACCTCGCCAAGCGCCAGCACGAACGCGAATATCCGGTTCTTGTTGTACAGGAGTACCTTGCGGTAGTCACCGGGCTCGGCCCCTCCAAAGCTCAGGGCGGCGCGGGCGGCGAACCCCAGGGAATAGACCGCCGACCCTATCTCCCGCCCGTAGGGAACGATCCGGGTCTCCCAGCCGAGCTGCACGCCCAGGCTGTCCAGTTGCTCCGACACGGTGGTGCCGTTGAAGTTCCCGCTGCACCAGATGTAGAGGTTCTTCTCCTGCAGTTCCTTGACGACCGCCTCGGCAATCTCGGGGGTGGGAGCGGAACCGGCCAGCGCGCAGAAACCGGGGGCGGACCCGTCCACGAACTCCACCCCGCGCTCGCGCATTATTACGTCATCCGCCGCGCCCAGCCATATCCCGTCCACCGGGTTGGGGCCGTCGAGGTACTTGATGGCCTCTTCGATCTCCTCCATGAACAGGGTAGCCATGCCCGCGTCCAGGGTGGGGCCCAGGTACGGCGTCCACAGGTTCTCGGCCGGCACCGGGGGTATCAGGTCGTCGGCTATTGCCATCACTTTGGGGCAGTCACCGAGATTCTCAACCTTCTCCCCTGTCATCCCGAATATTATCGGCAGGTAGTAGCCGGTGTTGGGGAAGCTTATCTCCTGCTTCTCACCGTACTTCTCCAGCGCCTCATCGAGCCTCTTGCCTACCCTCTCACGGATGGCGTGAGTACCTCTGATCGCCGCGCTTGCTATGATCTTGGACATCCAATTCCCTCCTTGTGACGGGTCCGGCTACTTGCCGTTCCCTTCTGAACACTTTCAGTGTCAGTCTATCGACAGCTCGCGTCTCGCGGCCATGTCGAACAGGACGCGCTCGCGCTTCCCCAGGATGCCCAGGGCATCGCGCTTTGAATCTATCAGGCTTAGCAGCTTGGCTACCATCTTGTCGGGGTCCGGCTCGTAGTGCCAGGAGTTCCCGTACTGCTCGAAGATCCCCTCGAGCAGGTAGTCAGTACACTCCTGGCTGCCGGATGTCGGCCACTCCACCCCGAACACCACCGCCGCGCCGCTCGCTACAAAGTAATGGCCGATGGATATCGCCTTCTCGCTCATCCACTCGGGCGCGCACCCGACCGCGGGGAGGTCTGATATGTCGTCTCCCAGCCCTCCCTCCTTGACCATCTCGGTGAGTGCTATGAGTATCCGGCTGTTGTCAACGCAGGAGCCCATGTGCAGGACCGGCGGTATCCCGACCGCCTCGCATATCTCGTAGAGCCCCTGGGGGCAAACGTCCTTCGCCGTCTCCGGTTTCATGAGGCCAGTCTTGGCCACCGCCTGCGCGGCGCAGCCGGTCATTACCACCAGGCATCCGTTGGCCACCAGCTCGCTGACCACCTGCACGTGTATTGCATCGTGGGGCACCCTGGGATTGTTGCATCCGACAACGCCCACAACCCCGCGGATGCGGCCGTCGATGATGCCGTCGTTCAAGGGGCGATAGGAGGCGCGGAAGCGGCCTCCCAGCATGTAGTTGATATACTCGTGGTCGTAGCCACCGGTGAAGTCGCTGCTAACATCGGGGATATCCACCTTTCCCCTGTTGGGGAAGTTGTCTATCGCGGTTTCCACTATCCTTTCGGCTATAGCTATAGCGTCGGACTCGTGGAACTCTATGTGCTCGGCCAAAGGCATCCTGCCCTTGGGACTTGTGGTTATTATCTTCGTGTGATAGCACTGAGACAGTTCCCCTATCGCCTGGTAGATGCACTGGACATCCACCACCATCGCGTCCACCGCCCCGGTCAGGATGGCCATCTCCTGTTGCAGGACGTTGCCCGCGATCGGTATGCCGTGCCGGGAGAGTATCTCGTTGGCGGTGCAGCATATCCCGGCAAGGTTGATACCCCTGGCGCCTTTCTCCTCCGCCTTCTTTATCATCTTCTCGCTCCGGGCGGCGAGCAGTATCATCTCCGACAGAAGCGGCTCGTGCCCGTGAACGATGAGGTTGACCTGGTCCTCCTCCAGCACCCCAAGGTTGATCTTGGACTTTATCGCGGTGGGGGTACCGAACAGTATGTCCTGAAGCTCGGTGGCTATCATGGAACCGCCCCAGCCATCGGCCAGCGCGCACCGGGAGCCCTGCAGTATGATGTTCTCCATCTCCTGGTCCACGCCGATGCTGGTGCGGTGCATGGTCTCGACCACCTCGCGGTCGATGCCCCGAGGGAAGATGCCGAGCTTGCGCCATATCTCCTTGCGGGCCTCGGGCGCCCTCCAGCCGAAAGCCAGCTCGCCTTCCTGCTGCCCGAACATGGCCAGGCACTTCTCGCCGACGTCCAGGGCTATCTCTTCGACCGGCCGGTCGGCGACCTCGATGCTCAGATCGGCGGCCACCTCCAGCAGCTTGATACGGTCCTTTACCCGGTATCCCTCGGCCTCGCCCCTGGCCGCCAGTATCATCGTCTCAGCGACCGCCCGGCCGTGGTCGGAGTGGGCCGACGAGCCTCCCGCTATCATTCGCACGAAGTTCCTCGCCGCGACAACCTCAGCGGTAGCCCCGCAGATGCCACGCTTGGGCTCGTCGCCCTCCTTCTTGGGGGGGGTAAGCCTGCACGGCCCCATGGCGCAGTTCTTGCAGCAGATGCCGCTGGCGCCTATGGTGCAGGGTTTCATCTTCTCGGTCCTGCTGAACGCCGTGGACTGGTCCTCCTCGCAAGCCTTCTGGAGCATCTCGATGGTGGCTTCGCATGCGCTTCTTTCTCCTGAATCTGCCAACTTACCTCAACTCCTCGCTCTTCTTGAGCTTGTCAAAGGCCAACTGCGGCCCGCTTCTACCCCATCAGGTTGTCGATTACTTCCCTGACTGTCTTTATCGCGTCGGGATGGCGCATGATAACGATATCCGCCCCGGCCACCAGCAGGGTGGTCGCTGTGATTATCTCCCACATCACGCCTCTCTTGTTCTCATCGCCCCAGGCCGGCTCATCGGCGGCGGGAAACTTGGCTTCCTTCGCCTTCCAGCTTTCAACTCCGACATCCGCCATGAGCGGCATCTGGGTCATGGTGTCGTCCTGTTGCAGGGCTGCGAGCTTGAGCCGCTCCATCACCGAGTAGGTGTACTCCAGCCCGTAACCCAGCGCCCCGGTGGTGGGGTCCACGATGATCTTCCCGGTGTCGACACCCAGGTTGGAAAGCAGGATGTTCAGCTGCTTGGCCAGGTTGACGTCGATGGGGGTCTTGGCGGCGACCGTCTGCTTGTATCCCAGGGCGGCCGCTCCAATGGTCTTGTAGTTGTCCTCCATGGCCGGCCCCAGCACTACGTTCTTCCCTTCAGCCGCTATCGCCGCCGCCTTCAGGACGTCGCCGTCCTTATCCACGTCCTCGGGGCCGTAGACGATCACCGGGATATCCACCGCCTCGGCCACCGCCTTGACGGTCTGGGCCGCTTCCTCGGGGGAGTTATCGTCACCCTTGGGGTCTGTGCTCCTGAGGCGCAGCGCTATGATGTCCGCTCCCCACTCGTCCTGGGCCTTCCTGGCCCAGGCCACAGGGTCCGCCAGGACGTCCGCCAGCGGCTGGGCCACCACCGGCGACCACTCCTGAGGGTTGTCGTCGTAGACCTCGACCGCGATAAGCGGCCGGTTGGGCATCTCGCCCTCGAAAAGACAGAAAGGCATCACGTTCTCCCCGCCGACCTTGACGTCGGTGGTTCCAAGAGTTACCTCCCTTATCCTTGAATCGGTTGTCTCCTTAGGCATCTCGAACGCCATCAACTCTCACTTCCTTCCTGCATCCGGCCATCCACAAACTTATTGATTTTACCCAAACGCGCACTCGAGCGCACCTACTCCAATCCCGCCTGCATCTTCGCGGCGGTGAGCGCGTTCCCCAGCAGTATCATGTTGGTGACCGCCCCAACCCCACCGGGGACCGGGGTTATCGCCCTGGTCTTGTCCTTCACGTTGTCGAAATCGACGTCGCCAACCGTCCTGGTCTTTGGCTTTCCCTTCTCATTGGTCACCGGGTTGCCTTCATCGTC
Source organism: Actinomycetota bacterium (assembly GCA_018896525.1). Lineage (GTDB taxonomy): Bacteria > Actinomycetota > Geothermincolia > Fen-727 > Anoxymicrobiaceae > JAHIPE01. The sequence continues at coordinate 63,790 of JAHIMR010000096.1, read as the reverse complement.
GAGCACCTTCACCCGGTTGATGCCTACGTCTATCACCACCGCACCGTCCTTCACCAGGTCCGCGGTAACCAGCCCGGCCTTGCCGGCGGCCACTATCAGGATGTCGGCGCCGCATGTGTGCTTGGCCAGGTTCCCCGCCTGCGAGGTGAATATGTGGGAAACGGTAATGTTCGCGTTACGGTTGAGAGCCAGCATGGCCACCGGCTTCCCCACGATATTGCTGTGGCCCACCACCACTATCTCCGCGCCCTCAAACTCGACTCCCACTCGCTCCAGCAACTCGATGCACGCCGCGGGCGTGCAGGGGGTAAGCGTGGGCTCCCCCAGCATCAGGCGGCCCATGTTGAACGGGTGGAAGCAGTCGATGTCCTTGTCCACCCTGATGGTGTTGATGACCGCCGAGTCGGAGATGTGCTCCGGGAACGGCCGCAGGGGAAGTATCCCGCTGACCGCCGGATCGTCGTTCAACTCCTGGACCACCTTGACGACCTCCTCCTCGGTGGTCTCCGCGGGAAGGGTCCTCTCGATGTAGTTGAACCCCACCGACTCGCAGTTCCTCTCCACCTGCTTGCGGTACATCCTGGAGCCGAAGTCGTCCCCCACCAGCAGTGTGGCTATCCCGGGACTGATGCCTTTCTCCTTCAGCTTCCCGGCCTCTGCGACTATCTCGGCCTTGATCTCCTCCGCAATCGCGTTTCCATCAATAATCTCCGCCATCTTTACCTCCTCAACCAAGCTTGTCGTAGGTGACCCCTACGACCTTTTCCCGCAACTCTCCCGTACGTGAGAGTATATCCTGTATTCCCGCCCACTTCTCACTGGTGAATATCTCGTCGTCAATGCTGTTGACGTTTATTTTCACGTTTAATGCAGCGCACTGCGCGCCTGCCTCCGCCAGCAGGACCGCCACCCCGGCGTCGCTCACCGCGTTGACGTTGCCGATATCGGCCGCGATCTCGCTCAAGCGGGCCACCTGAAGGCACTGCTCCGCGATCCGGTACGGCACCCACGTCGCTTCCTTCAACGCCGCCTGGACCGCCTGTCGCCGTTTCTCCTTCTCCTCATCGGTCTCTCGTGGCATCTTGAACGCCACCGACAGCACCCCGTACACCTCGGTGTCCTCCTGCACCAGGGCCTGGAGCGACCCCCGGACCTCCTCCGAGGACGTAAGCAATTCGCGAACGCGGTCCTGTACGCCTGAGTACTTCTCCTTGCCCACCGTCAGGTTGGCCACCATGCTGACCAGCGCCGCCCCCACCGCCGCTGCAAGAGCGCTGGCCGCGCCCCCGCCCGGCTCGGGCGAACTTGATGCCAGCTTGTCCATGAAACCCAGAATCGAACCTTCAAGGTACATCATCTACAGTGTCCCTTCTCATAAGTACGGTTAAGCACATACTGTCCCTTCTTATAAATACGGTTAAGCACCGAGAGCGTCGAAGCGCCGCTCCGGCAAGGCGCGCGACCGAGTCGTACTCTTGGAGTACTTCGAGGGAGCGGAACGAAGCCGGAGTGGATGCAGCGGCGTTCGAATGCCAGCGTATTTATGAGACGGGACATTAGCACATCACCCCCTGGAGCACGCTCTCCATTATGTTTCGCACCGCCACGGAAGCCTGCGAGTCCCTGGCCAGTCCGACCAGCGGCTCTCCCGCCAGGTCCAGCCGACCCACCCGGTCGTCCTCGGGAATGATTCCCGCCAACTCCATGCCGGTGCTCTCTATAGACCTCTCCAGATCACCCTCCACGGGCATCGTTACCCGTGACACCACCAGGAACACCTTCCTTATCTCCAGCTTCATTTCCCGGGCCAGGTCCTTGATGCGGACCGCCGTCTCCAGGCCGCGCCGTGACTGGTCGCTCATCACGAACATCATGTCCACCCCCCGCGCGGTGCGGCGGCTCAGGTGCTCCATTCCCGCCTCGTTATCTATGACCACGAACCGGTAGTTCTCAACAAGGCGGTCCAGGAAAACCCTTAGCATGTTGTTAATGGCGCAGTAGCATCCGGGGCCCTCCGCCCGGCCCATGCTCATCAGGTCGAACTCCTTCGTCTCCACCAGCGCCTGCTCGATCTGCATCTCCAGCAGGTCCTGCTTGGGCATACCGGCCGGTAACTGCCGCTTCTGGACCTTCTCGCTCAGGTCCTCCCTGACCGCGCCTATGGTGGAGGTGAGGTCGATCCCCAGGGCCATGTCCAGGTTGCTGTTGGAGTCCGCGTCCACCGCCAGGACCGGCCCCAGGCCCTCCTCCAGGAGGTACCTCACGCCCAGGGCGGCGAAGGTGGTCTTTCCGGTGCCACCCTTGCCGGAGATGGCAATAACCGTACTCAATCCTCTCCACCCCCTGGGTTGGTGGATCCCAGGCGGGCGGTCTCCCGCGCTTCCTGGAGCCGTCGCTTCACAGTGGGGAACTTCTCGATGTCAGTGTGGGGCAGGAACATCGCTGAGACGTACTGGTCCATGAAACGATTGCTGGTGGACAGTTCGAGGTAGGTCATCATGTCGGCGATCCGGTCCGCCTCGGCAATCAGGTTCTTGGAGAGGACCATCAGGTAACTTCCAAGTAGCGAGCCGTTGCCCACGAACTTGATCTTTTCGATATCCATGTCCGGGAGCAGCCCGATGATTATCGCCTTGTCGATCTCCAGGTACCTGCCGAACGCGCCGGCGATAAGCATCTCCTCGACCGCGTCGATTTCCATCCCCACCTCTTCCAGGAGCACGCTGATGCCGGCGTAAACCGCGGCCTTTGCCCTCATCAGGTTATCGACGTCCACGTCGGTGATGACGATGTCGCGGTTGGTCCCGCTCTCGTCCGCCCAGGCCAGGACGTACTCGCCGCCGTTGTTCCCTTCCCGCACCCGCGGGGTCTCGAGATCAAGATTGACCTTTCCGCGCTCATCGAGAATCCCGGTAAGGAACAGTTCCGCCAGCGTGTCGATAAGGCCGGAACCGCAGATGCCCAGCGGGCGCCTGTTGTCCACGGTGATTATCATCGGTTCCAGTGTGACCTCGTTTATCCGCACCTGCTCTATGGCCCCCCTGGTGGCGCGCATGCCGTGCTTGACCCCGGCACCCTCGAAGGCGGGACCGGCCGAGCAGGAGCAGGAGAGCATCCACTCCTTGTTTCCCAGCGCCATCTCGCCGTTGGTGCCGATATCTATATAAAGAGTCAGTTTCTCCGAGTTGAACATCCCCGAGGCCAGCACCCCGGAAACGATGTCCCCCCCCACGTAGGAGGCAACACCGGGAGTGCACCGCATGTACACCCCGGACGCTATCCTGATGCCGATGTTGCTGGCCTTGATCCAGGGGAAATGCTGCGCCACCGGTATGTAGGGGTCCACCCTGATGTAGCGGGGGTCGAGCCCCAGGAGCAGGTGAATCATGGTGGTGTTTCCCGACAGGCACATGTGGGTGATGCTGCAAAACTCGATGTCCGTCTTCTCCACCATCTGCTGAATGAGATTCCAGATGGTGTTCACCGCCGCCGACTGTAACTTGGCCAGGCCGGTGGAGCGGGTGGAGTATATTATGCGGGCAATGACATCCTCCCCCAGGGATATCTGCCCGTTGTAATCGGAGGCCTCGGCGATTATCTCTCCGGTCTGCAGGTCCACCAGTTGGGCCGACACCGTGGTGGTCCCAAGGTCAACCGCTATCGCGGCCTGCCGGCGCGAGGTATCACCCTTCTCCATGCGGACCGCCCGGAGGTCCCGGCCCCGGTCCAGCACCGTTACCGTAACGTCGAAGCTCGAGGCCCTTATCAACCCCGGCAGCGACTGGAGCATCGGGTAATCCATGACAACGTCTTTCATGTCCGCCAGCCTGGACAGTTCACGCTTGATGCGCTCGGCGTCACTCAGGTTGTCCTCCAGGGTGGGCTTGTCCATCATGAGGTGGAACTTGGCGGTGGGTGGATTGAGCTCCCACTGTGGAAGGCGCTCCGCCCAGTCCCTGGCGGTCAACGTGTACCCCTTGAGCGGTATCGGGGGACGCCTGGTCAGCGCGCTCTTGTCCCCCAGTTGGGTCTCCAGGGGCACCCGGACCTCCAGGTCCGACTCGATGGTGGCGCAGCAGGCCAGGACGTAGCCCTGCTTTACCTCCTCCTCGGTGAGTTTCACCCCCAGCTTATGGGTCACCTCGCCTTTCTCGACGATGACCCGGCACTTGCCGCAGTAGCCCTCCCCTCCACAGGAGGCGTTGATGTGAACGTCCGCCTGCATGGCCGCGCGAAGCAGGTTCTCCCCCTTGTCGACCTCCAGGCACCGGTCCTCCGGGTGAAAACAAACCTTGCACTTCTCCATGCCCTACACTTCCTATTCCCCCGGCGGCCGGTATGAAGCCGGCCGCGTCGAGGGATTTCTGTCAAGTCGCTTAGAAAAGGCCTACTATCCTGCCGTCCGCCTCGACATCTACCGCATTGCCGGCCGGTGTGGTGGGAAGGCCCGGCATGGTCTTCATGTCCCCACAGAGCGGGAAGATGAACCCTGCGCCGACAGAGGGACGGATATCCCGGATGGGCAGGCGCCAGCCGGTGGGGCGGCCCTTCTTGGTCGGGTCGTGAGAAAGCGAGAGATGGGTCTTGGCCATGCACAACGGCAGTTTGTCGAAACCCCCGTCGTTGAGGCGCTTGATCGAGGCCTCGGCAACCGGTGAGTAATCGACGCCGTCCGCGCCGTATATCCTGGTGGCGACCTTCTCTATCTTCTCCTTGATCGAGTCGTCGTCGCTGTAGAGGTACTTGAAGTCACTGGGCAGCTCGCAAGCCTTGACCAGGGCCTCGGCCGCGGCGATGCCACCCTCGCCCCCCTTTGCCCACACGTCGATGGGCTCACAGAAGTCCGCCCCCGCCTTCAAGGCGATATCGTGTACCATCTCGACTTCCTTGTCACGGTCAGAGGTCCTGCGGTTGATGGTGACCACCACCGGGATGCCGAACAGCTTCATGTTCTCGATATGCTTGACCATGTTGTCGCTTCCCTCTTCCAGGGCCCCGTAGTTCTCCTTGGCCTGCACGTCCTCGGGGATGGGCCTGCCCGGTACCGCCGGGAACGCGCCGCCGTGCATCTTGAGCGCCCTGATGGTGGTGGTGATGACCACGCAGTCGGGGCGAATTCCGTACTTCTCCATGGCCCGGACCTTGATGTCCATCATCTTCTCGGCCCCGCAGTCGGCGCCGAAACCGCTCTCGGTGACCACGTAATCCGCCAGCTTGGTGGCGATTATGTCGGCCACCACCGAGCTGTTCCCCTGGGCGATATTGGCGAACGGGCCGGCGTGCATGAAGCAGGCGTTGCCCTCCAGGGTCTGTATCAGGTTGGGGTTAATGGCGTCCTTGAGCAGGGCCGCCATCGCCCCGGAGCATTTGAGGTCCTTGGCGGTGACCGGCTTGCCCTCGTAGGTGTACGCCACCACTATGCGGTTCAGGCGCTCCTTCAGGTCCTCCAGGCCGTCGGCGAGCGCCAGGATCGCCATTACCTCGGACGCGACGGTTATATCGAAACCGGTCTGGCGCGGGTAGCCGTTGGCCCTTCCGCCCAGGCCCACCACGACATCTCGCAGCGCGCGGTCGCTGATGTCCACGACCCTGCGCCAGGATATTGTCAACGGGTCGATGTTCAACGGGTTCTTGAGCAGGACGCTGGTGTCTATGTACGCCGCCAGCAGGTTGTTCGCGGCACCTATCGCGTGGATATCGCCGGTGAAGTGGAGGTTGATGTCCTCCATGGGGACCACCTGGCTGTATCCCCCGCCGGCGGCGCCTCCCTTGATACCGAACACCGGGCCCATGCTGGGCTCACGGATGCAGATTATCGCGTTCTTGCCTATTCTGTTCAGCGCCTCGTCGAGGCCGATGGAGGTCACCGTCTTGCCCTCGCCGAGAGGCGTGGGGGTGATGGCGGTGACGTCGATGTACTTGGCGGTTGGGTTGTTCTTTATCCTGTCTACAACATTCAGATTGACCTTGGCCTTGTACTTCCCGTAAAGCTCCAGGTCATCTTCCTGGAGCCCTATCTCTTTCGCGATCTCGGTAATCGGCTTCAGCTTCGCGGCCTGCGCAATCTCGATGTCACTGGGTACTGCTGCCATTGCCCCTCCTTCTTATCAACCATTTACCGGTCAAATCCGCTTAGAACGGGTAACTCCCGCCCTGAATAATCAGCAAGCCATCCGCGCCCTGGCATCAACCCCTTTCCGCCTGCTCCCGGGCCGTCTTCTCAAATATGAACACAAATAGGGCCTCCCTTACGGAGGCACGCTGCCGGAAATTATATTAGATGCCCCACCCTATTGCAAGCAAGGCGAAAAGGCATCCACGGGACGGCTTCTTCCCCCTGTATAACGGCAGGTTCGGCGTAGATCTATGTTTGACTGCCCCTCACTGATATGAGAGAGTAATGGCGTTTTTCAGCGTGTTTTCCACCTGTAACAGGACGGTAAGAAAGGGGTCTGCGATGTCAGGTAATGAATCCAAATATGACGTTGTTGTCATAGGTGCGGGACCCGGTGGGTACCCCGCAGCGATACGGGCCGCCCAGATGGGGGCGAAAGTAGCGGTTGTCGAGAAAGAAAAGGTCGGCGGAACCTGCCTCAACCAGGGATGCATTCCCACCAAGTCGCTGCTGGCCTCCACCGAGGTTGTCACCCTTGCCCGCGAGTCGGATAAGTTCGGGGTGAAGATCGAGGGGGTCGAGCCGGACTGGACCGCGATAATGGAGCGCAAGCAGAAGATTACCGATACGCTGGTCAAGGGGGTCACCCATCTCCTGAAGGCCAACGGCGTCGACCTGATAAGCGGCACCGGGCGAGTGACGCTGGAGAGGAACGTGGCGGTGAAATCAGCCGACGGTGAGCGGGTCCTCGAGACCGACAAAATAATCATAGCCACCGGGTCCGACCCCGCGGAGCTGCCCACTTTCGACTTTTCCCAGCCCACGGTGATGACCTCGACCGACGCGCTGGAGCTGGACCACATCCCGGAAAGCCTTATTATCGTCGGTAGCGGTGTAATTGGAAGCGAGTTTGCCGGCATCTTCAAGCCGCTGGGCACCGAGATCGTGATGCTGGAACTGATGGACCGCATGCTCCCCACCGAGGACAGCAGGGTGGCCAAGCAGATGCGGAGCACGTTCCGCAAGGAAGGCATCGACATCCGGCTCGAGACCACTGTGAGCGAGGTTCTCGAGTACGGTGACGACCACATAAAGGTCGAGCTCTCCAGCGGCGACACCCTGGAAGCCGAGAAGCTGCTGGTGTCCATCGGCCGCAGACTCAACTCCTCGGGCCTGGGCCTGGAGGAGGTTGGCGTGGAGCTCGACAGGCGCGGGACGATCGTGGTCAACGACCGCATGGAAACAAACGTGGACGGGGTCTATGCCATCGGGGACGTGGTAGGGGGCATACTTCTCGCCCATACCGCGACCGCCGAGGGCCTGGTCGCGGCCGCGAACGCCACCGGTGGGAGCTCCGTCATCGACTACAAAGTGGTCCCGGCGTGCATCTTCACCTCGCCGGAGGTGGGAAGCGTTGGCCTTAACACCGACAAGGCGGCCGAGCAGGGGATCGAGATCAACGTCAGCCGGTTCTCGTTCGGCGCCCTGGGAAAAGCGATGGCCATGGGGGAAGACCGCGGCTTCGTGCAACTGGTGATAGATCCTGAGACCGACAAGTTGCTGGGAGCCCAGATAATGGGACCTCACGCTTCCGACCTTATCCACGAGGCCGCGGTAGCGATAAAGCTCGGAGCCACCGCTGAGGACATCGCGACAACCATTCACGCGCATCCGTCGCTCCCCGAGGCGATAATGGAGGCCGCCGAGGCCGCCCACGGCAGGGCGATCCACGTCGCCCCCCGTAAGAAGAGGTAGGGAGTCCAAAACGCAACAATGGTGCCTGGCACCATTGTTGCGTTTTTCACGTCTGGTGCCTGGCACCAGTGTGTTATTCAGAATAGGGGTCCGTGTACCCCCCGATCGTATCCGTACCTCCTGCCCTGATTGCCCCGATGCTCCAGTACATGGCCCGCTCCACCATTATCTTCTTGCCTTCTGTCTTCGAGGTGACCGTGACAGCGGCGCGGTCACTTATGCCCTTGTCGGCCATGTTGTAGGTCATGCGGGAGTTGGCGAGGATTGTCTCCTCGAAGGTGACGTTGTCGGTACCGCCCGGTGTCAGGTAGCTTATCTCCACGGTTACGGGGGTGTCGTTGGGGTTGGCCACCAGGGTGTAGGTCTCGCGCCCGTCGCTTGTCTGGCCGTCGGGGAGGTAGAACGTGGTATGGGGCTCGCTCATCCCGATGGAGTCGTGGCACGCCTCTCCCAGTCCGTAGTCCCAGTACATGGCCCTCTCGGCGATTATGGGGTTCGAGCCGGTCACCTTGGTGGAGAAGTCCGAGCCGGGCAGAAACTTGTTCACCTCTATGGTGTGGCGGGAGTTGGCGGCCATGGCAATCGGGTTCTCCGGATGCGCAACGGGACCCGAGTTTGTCAGGTAGGTCACGTTCACCTCGGTTGCGGTGTCGTTCGGGTTCTGAACCAGTGCGTAGGTGGTGAACCCGTAGTTGGTGGTGCCTTCCGCCAGGTAGTAGGTGGTTGCCGGTGTGGTGGTGCCTATAGAGTCGTGGCCCGATCTCTTGTTGTTGATATTCCTGTACATCGCCCTCTCGGGGATCACCGGGATGTCCGCCTGGACCTTGATGGAGGCGTCGGCCTCACCTATGTCGTCTGCCATGTTGTAGGTCTCTCGCCGATTGGCGGGTATCTTCTTCTCGAAGACTTGCGGTTCCGCACCCTCTATCATGTAAGTGACCTGTGCTGTTGCCTCGGTTGCGTTGGGGTTCTGTATCAGCAGCCAGCACTCGAACCCCCAGTCACTTGAGCCTTCCGCCAGGTACCAGGTCTTGGCGGGGGAGGTGACACCGATCGAGCAGTGCCCGTCGAGGGAGAGGGGGGCCTCTCTGGTCCAGGTCATGGTACGGTCCACCGCTATCGTCTTACTCTCTTTGCACTCCACCTTAGTGGAGAAGTCCTTGGCCCCCAGGGTGTCGGCCGGGCTTACCGTGACCTGGGAATCGGCGTACAAGCCTATGTCCCTTTCCAGGAGGTCACCCGAGTCGGTCATGTAAGTAATGGTGATGTTCACTGGATCTCTATTGGGGTTCTGGATCGTTATGTAGCAGGAGTACCCCCAGTCGGTGGTGCCCTCCGCCAGGTACCAGGTTGGGGTGGCGGGAGGAGCCTCTTCCACCGTGAATGCGTCCTCCTTGCTCCCGCCCACCCAATCACCGGCGTTGGTGACCGTGACGGTGTAAGAGCCCGCCTGGGCTCTATGGAGGTCGAAGGTGCAGGTTATCCTGGACGATGAGACCACCTCTACGTTGTAGGCGTGAATGATCCCCGCGCCGGCATCACCGGAGCCCGATGGGCCCTCCATCCTCACTTGCGCCCCCTCCCTGAAGTTGGCGCCCTTGAGGTCAGTGATGTTGACGGTGCCGTCGTTATACTCGCTGTCCGGGGTGACGGACGTCACGGTGGGGGCCGGGTACTCCGCCGCGAAGCCTCCCGCCGGGGTGTCACTCCGGCCCCGGGTGTCGCCGAGTGCTATCCCCGACATGAGGAGCATGGACAAGACCATGCCCAGTGTCACCAACACGCTGATTGCTATTCCCGCCTGCTTCCTGTGCCTCATGACCCCGCGACCCCTTTTCATTTTTCTTTCCGCTTCCTTGTATCAAGTGGCTTCTCATTACCACCTGTGTATCACTATACATTGTTATCTGGGCGTTCCCAACCCGTGTGCGGTCCATTTCTCATTGCCGGTGGCTGTCTGTCCGGTTGGACTAAACGCCATAATGACACAATGGTGCCTGGCACCATTGTGTCATTCTCGCCTTGCATAGTGTCAGAACATGACAGTTATGAGCTGGAGGGGGCAGGCGTCCACGCACAGACCGCAGAGGATGCACCGGTCCTTGTCCAGCACCAGTTCCCAATCGGGGGCTTCGACCTTGAGCGCTCCCGGCAGGCATACCGCGGTGCACGCCCCGCAACTGATGCACGACAACTCGTCCAGCACGATATCCTTGATCGCTTCCTCGACCTCGACGCCCTGTTCCTCGAGGTACCGCACCCCATCCTTGAGCTTGCGCCCCTCGCCCTCGAGTTCGACCATCATACGCCCGATCTCACCCTCGTGGACCTCCGCCCGGAGGATGTTGGTGACGACATCGAACTCCTTGATCATGAGCGAGACCACCGGCCTCTCCACTACCTCCGGAGGGAACGTAAGCACCAGTCTTCTCTTTGCCACCTATACCCCCTCCTCTCGCTGGTCGAGGACGTTCAGACCGCCTTCCAGCGGTAGCCGGCCCACCGGCGCCGAGACCTGGAACCTGCCCTCGCTTATCCAGCCTTTCAGTGTCTCGGCTATCAACCGCGCCACCTTGTAGCTGGAGATAGGCGCGGTATGCACCTTCTTCTCCCCGATAGTTATCCGTCCGCTGCGTAGCTCGGCGTAGCTGACCGACCTAACCGGTTCTCGCGCCCTGGTGGGTTTGCTGTAATCGAACACCTGCGTCTCGATGTCGTAGTCGGAGACGCCGGTGAAAGCGGCCATCTCCTCGTCGAGCACCGGTATCGGTATGCCTACCCCCACGTACAGACTCACCCCGTAGCGGTGAAACCGGGCCGCGCGGATAAACCGTGAGTCCATCTCTTTCAGGTCCCCGATGAGCGCCAGGGTGCCGGCCGGTCCGCGTGGTACCCCCTGCTCGGTCCTCTCCACCGAGGGTTTGTGCTGGGTCCCCGGCCAGGCCACGAACCCCGCCGCCCCCCCCAGAAAGACCCGGGTGCCGACACCGATGGTGCGGTACAGGGGATCGTTCAGAAGCGGGCTCAACTGCCCGGCGCTGCAGTAGGTCGCGTTGCCGTAGGCCGGCAGCAGGACCCCCATGTAAGTGTATAGCGCACTCTGGGAACTGTTGGTTGCGCAGGCGTAGTTCTGGTAGGCGTTTCTCGGGTTGAACAGGAACGCCTGGTTGATGGTGTCCTTGTTAACCCAGGTCTCGATCTCCTTGAGCGGGTAGCAGTCGGTCCCGGGCCCGGTCGCACGAAGCTTAATCCACTTCCCGTCGATGAGGTCCTGAATAACGTGCGCCCCGCCGTATCTCGCCCCCTCGCCTTCGGAGACCGCCGTCGCGCCCACGAAGACGTCGACCGCCGCGATATCGGCACAGACCGGCACATCGTTGAGCCAGGCCTTGCTCATCCTTATGGGAGGATCGCTGTGGCCGAAGTTCAGAAACGCCCCGGAGGAGCACATCGGCCCAAAGGTCCCGGTAGTGACCACATCTACTTTCCCTGCGGCGCTCTTGACGCCCTCGCTCTTCACCAGTTCGGTCATCTCCTCGGCCGTCAGCACCACGGCCTCGCCTTTCCGTATTCTCTGATTTATCTCCTCGTACGTCTTTGCCATGCTCTCACCTCCCCGGTGATACTATCCCTGGTGCTATAAACACGACAAGCCTTCCACCACGGGGACGAAAGGCTTCCGCGAATACGCAGTAGTAAACGTACCGTCTAGACGGGGCAGTGTCAAGTAAAAAGCGGGCTGGTAGAATAACCTGTCGGCCTTTTCCCGGCCTGGCCGGGAGGAAAGCGAATACTGTGGATGTCAACAACAGGGAGGCCGCGGATGAGTGATGGCGACAGGATCGCGGTCGCCTTGAGCGGGGGCGCCGACAGTGCGGCGGCGGCCGTCATCCTGAAGGGCCGGGGCTTCGAGGTGATAACGCTGACCATGCGCCTGGCCGAACATGACGACTCGGCCGTCGATTGCGCGGCCGGTGTGGCCCTGGCGCTGGGGGTAGAGCACCGCGTTATCGACCTGCGAAGCGAGTTCGAGCGCCTGGTGGTACGTCCTTTCGTTGAGGCCTACGCGTCCGGCCTCACCCCCAACCCTTGCGTTAACTGCAACCGCGAGATGAAGTTCACACTCCTGCTCCGGGAGGCGCAAGGAATCGGTTGCCGGTACCTCGCTACCGGGCACTACGCCGGAATCACCGGCGGGGGCGACCGCCCTTTTACCTTGAAACGGCCGGTTGACCGTGGCAGGGACCAGACCTACGTGCTCTGGACGCTGGGCCAAGCTACCCTGAAGCACGTCCTGTTCCCCCTGGGCACGCTCACCAGGGAGGATGTGGCCGTGACGATCAGCGAAGCCGGCATCACCTGCCGAGCAATGGGCTCCCAGGATATCTGCTTCCTGGACGGAGGCCCCTACGCCGACCTGGTGGCAGTCAGGGCGCCGGGGCGGGTGCGCCCCGGGCCGATACTGGACACCGGCGGCAACGTCCTGGGAGAGCACAGGGGCCTTGCCCGCTACACGGTAGGACAGAGAAAGGGCCTGGGTCTCGGCGGTCCGGGCTCGCTCTACGTCCTCGAGATCAGGCCGGATGACAACACGCTGGTGGTCGGCCCCCGGGAGCGCCTGTTTTGCCGCGAGTTCCCGGTGGCGGGAGTTCGCTTCTCCTCCGGCGCGTGGTCGCCGGGCACTGTTTCCTGCCAGGTCATGACCAGGTACAGAGGGCCAGCGCTCCCGGCATCACTCGAGCTTGACAGTGGCGGAAGGGGTATCGTGCGCTACCGTGAAACGGGGCCTCCGGCGGCGCCGGGCCAGTCCGCGGTCTTCTACCGGGGTGACGAGTTGCTGGGAGGCTCGTTTATCGAGCGGGGAGGCCTGACACTCCCCTGACATGGCAGTCGGGAATCGGTTATCATAAGTGCCGTGGCGAAACGTGTTAAGCGCGGGTGACGGACTATGTGCCCCGTTCCATGGATACGGTTGAGCACCGAGAGCGTCGAAGCGCCGCTCCGGCAAGGCGCGCGACCGAGACGTACTCCTGTAGTACGTCGAGGGAGCGGAACGCGGCCGGTGTGGATGCAGCGGCGTTCGAATGCCAGCGTATCTATGGAGCTGGGTACTAAAGGAGGGGATTCGATGAGTAACCTGGTAGAGTGGTTCGAGTTTCAGGTGCCCGGTAAGGTGATATGTGCCCAGCAGTGCGTCGACAGCATCGGCACGGAGATGGACAACATAGGCGGGTCGAAGGTCCTGGTAGTCACCGATGAAGGAGTAGAGAACGCCGGCCTGACACAGAAAGTGATCGACGGCATGGACAGCGGCTCGGCGGAAGTCGTCGGAGTGTTCAACGAGGTACCCCCCAACTCCGAGATACAGGTTGTTCAAAGATGTTACGACAAGGTGAAGGAGGCTGACGCAGACTGCCTGGTTTCGGTGGGCGGCGGCAGCGTCATGGACACCGCCAAGGCGACCGCCATCCTGATGGTGGAGACCGGCGATCTCCTCGACCACCAGAGCGCGGTATACACTCCAAGTGGCCCCATGCCTCCCCATATCGCGGTGCCGACCACCGCTGGAACCGGCTCGGAGTCTACTTTCGCGGCGGTAATAGCCGACCACGAACAGGAGATGAAACTGATCTTCCAGGCACCCGAAATGGCCCCCAACGTGGCCATGCTGGACCCCATGTTGACCACCACGCTACCGCCGGGCCTCACCGCGTCAACCGGTATGGATGCCCTTACCCACTGCATCGAGGCCCTTCACTCCGAGATGCACGAGCCGATATGTGACGGGCTGGCGCTGCACGGGATACGGCTCATCACCAGGTATCTCGCCAGGGCCACGGCAGACGGCGAAGACGTCGACGCCAGGACCTACATGCTCATCGCGGCCAACATGGGTGGCGTAGCGTTCGCCAACGCTTTCGTGGGCATCATTCACGCGATGGCCCACTCGTTGGGAGGTCACTTCGGTACTCCTCACGGGATCGCTAACTCAATCCTTCTCCCCTATGGGATGGAGTTCAACCTCAGGTACTCAGATGAAGGAATTCCCGCGTCGTACAGGCGCGTGGCTGAGGCGATAGGTCTTGACGTCGCGTCCGACGACGACGACACCGCGTCCAGGAAAGCCATCGAATGGCTCAGGGGGTTGACGGTGGAGATAGGCCTTCCCCAGCGGCTGAGCGAGGTAGGTGTCCCCGAGGACGGCCTCGAGGCCGCGACATCGGAGGCCATGATAGACGGCTGCATGTTCAACAACCCCGGCGACCCGGAGGAAGAAGAGGTCCTGGAGTTGTTCAAGAAAGCATATTAAGGAGCGCCGGCGGCGCCGGCGGCGGTAACCAAGGAGGTTGATGTGGCACTAAAGGATTACTACGAGTTCTTCGCTCCGACGAAGGTGATGTTCAGCGAGGGCATATCCGAGGACGCAGGCGAGGTGGCGGAAACCTTGGGGGGGACGTGCGCGATGATCCTCACCGACAAGGGAGTGATGGAGGCCGGCCTGGTCGAGCCTGTGAAGGACAGCCTCGAGGGCAGCTCCCTGGAGTTCGCGGGGGTATACTCCGACATCCCGGTCAACTCCGAGGTGGCGATCTGCAACGAGATAGCCGAGTTGGGCAGGGAGAAGGGCGTCGATACCCTGGTCTCGGTGGGCGGGGGCAGCGTTATCGACACCGCCAAGGGCGTGAACATCCTCCTGGGGGTGGGTGGTGACCTTCTCGAGGACTGGCAGGGCACCTACCTGGTTCCGGAGCCGCTCAAGAAGCACATCGCCATCCCCACCACCGCGGGGACCGGCGCCGAGGTAAGTGTGGGAGCGGTGATCAAGCATTCGCCTGACAACCAGAAGATCTCGTTCAACAGCAGGTTCATCATACCGGACGTCGCCATGCTCGACCCGGTTCTCACCCGGTCGATGCCTCCTCGACTGACCGCGGCTACCGGAGTGGACGCTCTTACCCACGCGGTGGAGTCGTACTCCAGCCTCGATCACTGCTCGCCGTCGGACGCGCTCTCCTTCTACGCTATAAAGATGATCTTGGAGTACCTGCCCAGGGCTTTCGAGGATGGGAACGACATGGAGGCGCGGGGTTACATGCTCATCGCGGCGAGTTTCGGCGGGACGGCGCTGTCAACCACGGCGTCGATCGGCGCCTGCCACGCGATGGCCCACGCGGCGGGCGGGCTCTGCTCGGTGCCGCACGGGATAGCCAACGCCATCATCCTTCCGGTGGTCATGGAGTTCAACCTGGAGCACTGCCCGGACCGCTACGCGGACCTCGCCCCGGCAGTGGGTGTCAAGACCTCCGGGCTTTCGGAGATAGACGCCGCCCGAAAGGTAATCGAGAGGATAACTGAGTTCATCGCGGACTTCGGCCTCCCCAGGACATTGAAGGAGGCCGGCGCGGACCCGTCGTTCGCGGAGAGACTGACCGATGAGGCGATGGGGGACGCGCAGATGTTCAGCAACCCCCACGAGGCCGAATCGGAGGAGATACAGGAACTCTTTGAAAAACTCCTGTCCTGAACGATTACCGAAGGTGCCTGGCTCAGGTGTTGCCGTTCGTCGCCCCATACAAACGGTCCCTGGCACCACTGGCGCGTTCCTCTGCCGGCAAGATGCCGGCGCTACAAGGGGAGTGTTATGCAACAGCATGGGGCACTAAGCGATGATCTCGAGCGCTCCCGGTATCACCTTGGCGGCGAACGGGCCTTCGCCGATGACATCTCCGTCCGCCTGGAGGAGTATCCGGTCGTCTGATGAGACCTTGACCTTGCTGCACCTGGTGACCATGATGGACTCGTCGCGCAGGTGGGTCCCCTTGAAGACGCGGGGAATGTTCCTCGCCATCTTCAACCTGGCAACGCCCCTCTCGATGCGGGAATGAGTCGGAGGCGCCTGCCCGGAAGCGCACTCCAGCGCGGGCGAGCCGAAGCCCGCGCCTATTACCACCACGTCGAAAAGCGAATCATCAGGCTCGGCTTCGGGCGCGACGCACATCCTGCCACCGAAGTGCCGGCAGTTCGCGATGATCACGGTGGTAGCTAGCACCCGGTGCTCCTCGCCGTCCACGTTCAGTTCCATGTCCTTCTCATGGTACCTTGCGAAGGTGACAACGAGGCTGAGGGCGTAGGCGCCTATCCCGCCCACAACCCTTGTCAGCTTCTCGGGCAATTTGTTGGATCGCTCCATCACCTCACCATCGAACCCCAGCCCGGCGATATTGATGAAGTACCCTGTTTCGATACCGTCGGTGGTCCTGTACTCCATCCAGCCGACGTCGATGGCCCTGTGCCTCCCCGACACCAGCAACGAGGCCGCGGTCCGCCAATCCCTGGGTATGTCAACAGTCCGGCAGAAATCGCTCCCGCGCCCCGTTGGGATGACCCCCAGGCGTGGGCGGCTCTCCCTGCCAACCGACATCAGCCCGTTTACCGCCTCGCAGACTGTCCCGTCCCCACCGACCACCGCCACGATACCGTACCTTTTCTTAGCCGCCACCCGGGCGATCTCGACGGCGTGCCCGCCGTGCTCGGTAAAATGATAATCAAAGTCCAAACCCAAATGGCGCAGGGTTTCCTGGAGGTCCTCCCATATCTCGACCGCTTCTCCGGTCCCCGCCACCGGATTGATGATCAGCATCGCCCTTCGGGCGTTGGGAACGGCATCTTTCGCCGCCCTCTGCTTGTCTTTCCTGGGCCGTGCTTTCCCTGCCCCGGGCTTCCTCTTTTTCTCACGCTTGTTGCCGGTTGATCCCGGGCTTTCCTTTCCACCGGTCATGTAGCTCACCCTCTCCAACGAACGGTTCATAATAAGCCGCTGGTCCCGTTGGGTGCCCGGCCTTCACGCGCGACCGGCAACCCTTAACGGTCAAAATCAGTGGGATTATAACACAGGAAAACGCGCCCGCATCAAAGCGAAACCAGTCCCAGGCGGCCGTCCACGGTGGATGTCATCCAGTACCTGAATTATACAGGTAGGAGAAAGCAGGCAGGAAAACGTGGTATCAACTATCTCGTGAACCACACACATCCTTTCCGCTTCGCGTTATAATGCATAGCGTACTGTAATCACAAGATCGTTGCGGGAGGAAAAGATGCTGAACATGGATCATGTAACCGCGTTGGGGGCTCTGGGTATGTCCGCGGTAGCCGGGCTACCGAAATGCGAAACCTGGAAACCGGGTGACAAGCTGAAAATCCTCCTTGTCGGCTACAACGGCAAGCGAAACACGGGAGCGGATGTCCGCGTGGTTGAGATGGTCAAACAGATCAACCGCGCGCTGGGCGAGGACCGCATAGAGATCAGCGTGCTCACTCTTGACGTTGACAATATCAAAGACTACTTCGATCCTTCCACGAATCTAATCGAGTTCAGTACGATATACTTCAAGGACCTCCTGGACGCCTGCAGCCAAAACCACATGGCCGTCCTCTGCGAAGGCAGCACCCTCAAGAGCCGGTTCGCGAACGCGCTGACCTTGTTCTTCTGCGAGGCCGCCGGCGTGATGAAGAAGCAGGGCAAGCCCTGCATCGCCTACGGGTCCGAGGCGGGAGAAATGGATGAGTTTATCCGCAAGGCGGCCTCCAACCTGTGCAGCGACACCTACTTCATCGCGAGGACCGAGCCGTCACTGAAAATAATCGAGGACATGGGGCTAAAGGGCCACCTCGGCACCGACACCGCCTGGACCTTCCCCCCGGCGGACCGGGCCTGGGCGGAGGAAGAACTTCGCGAGAAGACGGGATGGGACGGCAAGAAGCCCATTCTGGGTGTGGCCGTCATCAATCCTTTCTACTGGCCGGTCAAGCCGAGCCTTGTGAAGCTGGCGAAGTCCGCCGTCACACGCACCTGGGAAAAACACTACGAGAAGTGGTACTTTTTCTCCTGGTCGGAGGAGCGTGAAAAGGCATACCGTGCCTACATGGATGGGATCGCCGACGCGGTCAACCGCTTCCGCGCCGACCACGACGTTCACGTCGTCATCATCGGAATGGAGGCGCTCGATTATGACGCCTGTCAAGATCTCAGCGACGCGCTCGACTCGCCAGCCGGCATTTTCAGTTCGCGCTTCTACGACGGACACCAGATGACGGCAATACTCCACTCCCTGTCCATGCTTGTTACCTCCCGTTACCACGCCCGGGTGCTTTCCATGCCCGGGGGTGTCCCCTGCATAGCGGTATCGATGGACGAGAGGCTCTACAACATCTTCGAGGAGTGCGGACATCTGGAGGACTACTACTTCCCCGCCGACGAACCCGAGCTGGGACAGAAGCTGGTGGCGTCCATGGAGAAGCTCTGGGAGAAACGCGACGAGGTGAGCCAGGAGATCCTGCGGGCAGTACCGGGGTACCTCAAGATAATGAGCGACATGGGCTCGTTCTTCCGGGAATACGTCGAGGAGTCGTTCCCCGGGATAGACCTCGCGCCCCCGCCGGAAGACTGGCTGGGATACCTGCCGGAGCTTCGCGAGGAGCTCAGCGAGTTGCTATAGCGAGGAGCCTGGGTAAAAACGCCGGGCATGAAGGGCCGCTCCACGCTCCCTCAACAAGAATTCGGATACCGTGTTTCTCTCTATCACCTATTATGGTTATTCATACTGATGGGTAAGGGAAAACGGGCGAATTGGCACGATTCCAGCTACTTGATAGACTAACGCATCCTTGACACCTCACATCATAGTCAATAGCATATCACCAGCAAACACAGTCACAGGAGGAAAAATGCTGAATATGGATCATGTTAATGCGTGGGTAGTGTCTGGTGCCGCAGCCGTGTCCGGCCTCCCGAAGTTCGAGGTCTGGAAGCCGGGGGACAAGCTCAAGATCCTGATTGTCGGCTACAACGGCAAGCGGAACACCGGGGCGGATGTCCGCGTGGCGGAGTTGGTCAAGCAGTTCAACCGCGTGCTTGGCAAGGACCAAATCGAGATCGGTGTCATCGCTCTCGAAGTTGATAATATAAAGGCCTACTTCGATCCTTCCACGAAGCTGCTCCCTATCAGTACCATTTACTTTAAGGACCTCCTGGACGAGTGCAGCCATCACCACATTGCCGTCATCTCCGAAGGCAGCACCTTGAAAAGCAAGTTCTCAAACGCCCTGACCCTGTATTTCTGCGAGGCCTCCGGCGTTATGAAGAAGCAGGGCAAGCCCTGCATCGCCTACGGTTCCGAGGCCGGATATATGGATAAGTTCGTGCGAAAGACGGCCTCCAAGCTATGCAGCGACACCTACTTCATCGCCAGGACGGAGTCATCGCTGAAGATAATCGAGGATATGGGGCTCGAGGGCCATTTCGGCACCGACACCGCCTGGACCTTCCCCCCGGCGGACCGGTCCTGGGCGGAAAAAGAGCTTCGCGAGAAGTCGGGATGGGACGGCAAGAAGCCCATCCTGGGCGTGGCCGTCATCGATCCGTACTCCTACCCGGTCAAGCCGAGCCTGGCGAAGACAGCGCGGGCCGCCGTCACGCGCAACTGGGAAAACCACTACGAGAAGTTGTACTTCTTCGCCGGCTCGGAGCGGGAGGGGAAGTACCCCGCGTACATCAACGGGATCGCCAACGCGGTCAACCGATTCCGCGCCGATCACGACGTTCACACCGTCATCATCGGAATGGATGCGACCGATTATGACTCCTGCGTTGCTCTCAAAGCCGCGCTGGACTCGCCGGCCGAGATATTCAGCTCGCGTGAATACGACGGGCACCAGATGACGGCGATACTCCACACCCTGTCCATGCTCGTTACCTCCCGTTACCACGCCCGGGTGCTTTCCATGACCGGGGGTGTCCCGTCCGTAGCGGTGTCGATGGACGAGAGGCTCTATAACATCCTCGAGGAGTGCGGGCACCTGGAGGACTACTATGTCTCCACCGACGATCCCGAACTGGAAGAGAAGCTATCGCAGGCCATGGAGAAGCTCTGGGAGAACCGCGACCAGGTGAGCGAGGAGATTCTCCGGGCGGTACCGGGGTACCTCAGGATAATGAGCGACATGGGTTCCTTCTTCCGGAAGTATGTCGAGGAGTCTTTCCCCAGGATAGACCTCGCGCCCCCGCCGGAAGACTGGCTGGGGTACCTGCCGGAGCTATACGATGAGCTCCGCGAGACGCTCAGCGAAGAGGCCGGGTAGGCAGACTGCGACTCCGGGTATAAAGGTCAAATCATAGCGCGGGCCCCCGGAGCCGTCGCGGGAAATAGTAAGGCGAGTGCCTGAAGGGTGACGTCCCAAACCTCAATCTCAGCCCTTTTCGTGGAGCCCGGGAAACCTGCTTTTCACGCCACAATCCCGGCTATTAGTAATCGTCACCGGTGATAATATACTATATCGTGGAAGCCGGTATGGAAGCCTGGGCATCGAGCATCAATTATAGTATCGTAGTTGAGGAACGGGGAGGTCCGGATGAGTTCTGACGTCATAGTGATAGGAGCCGGTTATGGCGGGTTAACGGCCGCCGCGATACTTGCCCACAACGGGGTGGAGGTCGAGGTTCTGGAGGCCACCGGACACCTCGGAGGCCGGGCTTCTTACTACCGAAAGGGCGGGTTCCTGGTTGACTACGGCATGCACGGGAACCGTTATGGCCAGAAGGGGGCGGCGGCTAAGGCGCTGAAGCGGATTGGCTACAAGATCGACTTCATCCCCATGGGGGAGCCGCTGGTCTACAGGGATTCCTCTTTCATGCCGTTTCCCACCGGCGTTTACCCGTTTATGAAGTCCGAGTACCTCTCCGGGATGGACAAGGCGGCCATCATATCGGACATGGTCAGGCTGTCCTTCGCCCGCACCTTCAAGAAAGCCGATATACCGTTGGAGGAAGTGACGCATAACACCGACAGGGCGGAGGTCGGCTCCCTGTTCAAGCTCCTGTCCGGCCTCGGTCTCATATCACCCGATATAAGCGTCACCAGCACCGTGGCGTTCGTCACTTTTTTAAGAAAGGCGATGAGGACAAGGGAGACCATCTCCTATCCCCGGCATGGAACAAGCCAGTTAATCGAGGCGCTCTCACAGGCGATCAAGCAGTCTGGAAAGATAACCACCGGCTCCCGTGTCAAGTCGCTCAATATAACAAGCGGTAAAGTAACCGGAGTCCGGTTAAAGGAGGAAGAGCTCCACAGCAAGGCGGTAATCTTCGCCGTCCCGCTCCAGGCGTTCCCCGGAATGGTCGGTGACGGTCTCCCGGATGAGTTCCTCGAGAGATGCTCTTCTATCATCCCCACCGCGGGTATATCCCTGGACCTGTGCCTTAGCGACAAGGTCTCCGACATCGATGGGCCCGTGATCAACCCCGACCCTGTTTTCTTCGGTCAGTTCACCTCTAACATGGACCCTGATACCGCGCCGGAGGGCAAGCAATTGACGGCATGGTTCCGCCCCCTCCCGGTGGATATGATGAACGACCAGAGGTTCGTGAAGAGCGAGCAGGAGAAGCTCAAGGACGTTATCGGCGGGATGTTCCCCGGCATCATTGACAAGATCGAATGGGAACGCGTCCTCAAGCTGAAGATGGTGGACGGCTTCGAGCCTCGCGTGGGCCAGACCGCAAAGTGCAGGCCGGGCACCAGGGTGCTCGGGGTGGAGAACCTTTTCCTCGCCGGGGACGTGGTCTCCGCCCCCGGCTCCGGCGGCGACGTCGCCTTCGCGTCGGGTTCCCTGGCCGCCCACGAAGTCCTTTCCTTCTTGAGTTAGGTCGTCGGGAAGTGGAAGAAGCGACTAACCTCGAGCTCACCGGGGAGAGAACGCTACCCGGGATCCCCCGTGAGAACTACTGGTTCACCAGGCACCTGATAGCCTACCGGATGGCGGGAGAACTGGCGGATGGCAAACGGGTCATCGACATCGGGTGCGGCGAGGGGTACGGCCCGGCCCTGCTTGCCGGGTTTGCCGACGACGTCCTTGGCGTCGACATTGCCCCCGAGGTCATAGGACACGCCCGCGCCGGATACCGCGCGCCCAACCTCTCGTTCGAGGTCATGGACGTGAACTCCCTGGATGTACCTGACAGCTCTTTCGACCTGGCGGTATCACTCCAGGTCATCGAGCACCTCACAGACGAGTCAGGCTACATCGAGGAGATAGCGCGCATCCTGAGGCCGGACGGCACAGCCCTGATAACCACGCCCAACCGCCTGACGATATCCCCGGGAAGCGACATGCCGATAAACCCGTTTCACCTTCGTGAGTACACGCCGGAAGAGTTCAGAAGCGAGTTGGCCCGCCACTTCGGCCGGGTGGAGGTTTCCGGCATCTTCCACGCCGGGTGGCTGAAGCTGAATGATCGGGTAAAGGTGGTGGATTTCATCAAGTTCTACCGGATGAGCAGGCTCAACCCACGGTTCTGGACCCATCGGCTCCTGACCCCGCTGATCAGGACCTCCTGGTTCAGTGTGGGCACCACCGGCCTGGACGGGTGCCTGGATATCCTGGCCCTCTGTGCCAAGCCCCGCACCCCCGGGAAGGGAGTCAGTTGAAGGGATACATCTCGCTGGTTCTCCATACCCACATGCCGTACGTCCGCAAGAACGGTACCTTTCCGGTGGGAGAGGACTGGCTCTACCAGGTAATGTCCAACACCTACCTGCCGCTTCTGGGGATGCTCGCGCAACTGGAGCACGAAGGGCTCTCCTCCTGCCTGTCACTGACGTTGACCCCGGTCCTCTGTGAGCAGCTTTCAGACCCCTACCTGCAGGAGCGGTTTATCGCCTACCTGCGGACGATGTCCGAACACGCATCCAATGACATCAAGGACTTCGAGTACTTCAGTGACGGCAGGCGCAAGGAACTCGCCGAGGCGTACCGGTTGGATTACCAGAGGAAGCTCGCCGCCTTTACCGCGATAGACGGGGACCTGCTGGGAGCGATATCGTCATTCGAGCAACTGGGGCTGGTGGAAACCATAGCCTCCTCGGCGACTCACGCTTTCCTGCAGGGGCTCGCCGATTGGCGTTCAGTGGTGGCCCAGGTGCTTCTGGGGATAGAGTCACACCGCCGCTACATGGGCGTTAACCCGGCGGGATTCTGGATACCCGAACTCGCTTACCGCAAAGGGCTCGAGGACCTCCTGGAGGCCGAAGGAGTGCGTTACATGCTCATCGACGCATCCGGCCTGCAGGGATTGAACCCGACCTGCCCCTACTACGCGGGGAACACGGGCGTGGCGGCGATCGCCAGAAGCGACCGGGCGCACGATATAACGTGGGACGCGGCGATGGGCTATCCGACCGACGGAGTGTATATGGACATGACCAAGTATTACCAGAGCTCCGGCCTGCATTACTGGAAGGTAACCGGGCTGAACGTGCCTATCGAGGATAAAAAGATCTACGAACCGGACGCCGCCATCAGGCGGGCGTTCGACCACAGCGGCCACTTCATCGGCGAGGCAGTAAAGGAGATCGAGGAGTCGCCACTGTGCGCTCCTCCACCCGGCTCACCGCCTCCGGGCGCCGGGGTGCGCAAGAAAAGAGTGAGCGGAGCCCTGCGTCCGAAGCCGATGGTCCTGGCCAGCTACGACACCGAGTTCCTGGGGCACGCGTGGCACGAGGGGATATACTGGCTCGAGGTCACGCTGCGCTCTCTTGCGGCAAGTAGAAGCATCGGGATCACCGTGCCTGGCAGGTACCTGGACGGCAATCAACCGACGGGTTCGGTTTCAATCGCCGAGAGTACGTGGGCGGCCGAGAGAGATGATTCCACATGGGTCAACCCGGAGACGCGGTGGATGTGGGACGAGCTTGGAAAGGCCCAGGAGAAGCTCTTCGATCTCGCCTCCAGGTTCCGGCGTGAGAAAAGCCCTGAGACCTCTCGCGCGCTGGCACAGGCCGCCCGGGAGATACTGATCCTGGAGGCCAGTGACTGGCCGTTCATGGTTGCAAGGAACAGAGCCAGAGAGTATGCTACTCAGAGGTTTAACAGCCACGTTGAGCGCTTCTGGAGCATATCCACAGCGCTGGAGAGTGGTGAAACCGATAAGACGATAGCGCTACTGGCGGAGACGGAGGAAGTGGACAAGATATTTACCGAGTCCGACCTCGACTGTTTCTGGCCCCGGTAGCCTTTAGGTGAAAACGAAGGGAGACAACCTGTTGAGGGTCCTCATCTTGAGTTGGGAGTACCCCCCACGTATCATCGGCGGACTGGGAAGGCACGTCTATCACCTTGCCACGTCCCTGACCTCCGGAGGCACCGAGGTACACGTAGTAACCAAGGACCACCCCGGCGAGCCGGATTACGAGGAGTCGGAAGGTGTCCATGTCCACCGGGTTGTCAACTACCCCCCCGACATCCCCCAGGAAGATTGGGTCCCCTGGACCCTCCAGTTCAACGTGGCCCTTCTGGAGAAGGCGGTGTCGCTGGTTAACGACCTCGATAACGTCAACGTCATTCACGCGCACGACTGGCTGGTAGCACACGCCGCGGCGAGCCTCAAACACGCCTACCGGATACCGATGGTGGCCACGATTCACGCCACCGAGTACGGACGGCACCAGGGACACCTTCCCGGCCCGATGAACAAGCTGATCCACCAGATCGAGTGGTGGCTTACTTTCGAGTCGGTTCGCACGATATGCTGCAGCCGGTACATGAAGGAACAGATAACCGACATCTTCCAGTTGCCCCCCGACAAGGTAAAGATCATCCCCAACGGGATAGACGCCGAGAGCTTCCGCAAAGACGTGAGCGTCGACCTGTTGAGAAATAAGTACATTGACCCCGGTGACAAGCTCGTGTTCTTCGTGGGGAGGCTTGTCTACGAGAAAGGTGTTCAAACGGTTATCGAGGCGATGCCCCGGATACTGGACAAGATCCCCAACATCACGTTCGTAGTGGCGGGAAGCGGACCCCACTTGAACCAGTTGAAATCGCTTGTCGGTGAGTTCGGCCTTGAAAAGAAGGTCAAGTTCACCGGGCATATCGGTTCCGACGACCTCTCCGCCTTCTACCGGTGCGCGGACCTGACAGTGGTGCCCAGCCTCTACGAGCCGTTCGGGATGGTGGTGCTGGAGTCAATGGCGATGAACACCCCCACTATTGTCGCGGACACCGGGGGCTTGAGCGAGATCGTGGTGCACGAGGAGACCGGGCTCAAGTTCGACCCGGGCAACCCCGACTCACTGGCGGACGCCATGCTCCGGATTCTCACCGACGATGAACTCTCCCGCAGACTCACCGACGACGCCAGGGCGTACATGGGCGAACAGTACAGTTGGGACTGTATCGCCAGGCAGACCATCGATGTCTATCACGACGCCGAGGACGCCTACGAGTACAGCCCCAGGACCTTGAAGCTCTGCCCTCCCCTCCCCGGAGAAGCCACCGGTTAAGAACCGCCAGTGGCCTGCCACCGCGGCCCTCGGGATGATGCATAGTGGGGCTTGGGTTTGTTTGAGGATTCCAACGACACCATCCCGGGGATGGCGTACCTTGTCTGACCACTGCTTGTATGGCGCGTGGGTTCAGGCCTTCTTGCCGCAACGTCTAATGTCGGCCATCGCTACAAGGCACTGACCCCACCTGGTGGAGTTTCTCTCAAGAACTCGGCGGCGTGCTCGGGGGTTGTAATGTTGATCATCATCGAGGTTCCTATCTCGAATGCGCCGGGCCAGGTAAGCTTGGGGATAAACTCCAGGTGCCAGTGATAGTACGGGTAATCCGACCCGTCAGTGGGAGCGGAGTGTATGTAGTAGTTGCACGGCGGGCTGTCGAACCTCTCACGGTACCTGCCCAATGTGTCATGGAGTATCCCCGCGAAGTCACCGAACTGGTCCCCCTCTATCATGTCAAACGACTGCTGGTGCACCCGGGGCAGTATCCACATCTCAAACGGGAGGCACGAAGCAAACGGGGCTATCGCCACGAAACCGTCGTTCTCCGCGATCACCCGCCGGCCGGTCTCCAGTTCCGTCTCCAGAAGACGGCAGAACACGCACTCCCCCCTGCTGGTGTGATGCCAGGAAGCACCGGCCAGTTCCTGCTGGACCAGCGGAGGCACCAGCGGCACGCCAAACAACTGTGAGTGGGTGTGCTCTATGGACGCCCCCGCCTCCTTGCCGTGATTGACGGCGATGTGGGCGTAACGCACGTCGGGGTTCTCACGGTTGACCCGGTAACGCTGCCAGTAAACCCTTAACACCAGCTCCACGTCGCCGACCGGCATAGTAGCAAGGCTGGCGTTGTGGTCGGGGGTGTGGATGATGACCTCGTGCGACCCGTCGGCCGTTCGCCTGGAGAACATCGATTCCGATAGCTTCTCCTGCTCGCCGGTCTTGAACGCGGGGAACTTGTTGGGTACGACCCTTACATTCCAACCCGGCGTGTTGGGCTCTGAACCGTCGGGACGTACCGCGTAGAGCTCCAGTGGAGTCATCAACTCACGGCCGGGGCAGAACGGGCACTGCTGCTCCTCGGTGGTGATACTCACCCGTGTCGGCCCGAAGTCCGAAGGCCGCATGGCCCTGTCGGTCGCAACAACCACCCACCGGCCGGTCACCACGTCCTGCCTGATCTCCGGCATTACAGAACTCCTTCGTCCCACGCCACGTCGGCGGGGCTCCTGCGGTACTTGAGAACCCGTCCCGGAACCCCCACCACTATCGCATAGGGAGGCACGTCGCGGCTGACCAGGGTCATCGCCCCGATCGCCGCCCCCTCCTCCACCGTCACGCCGCACAGTATCGCGGCCTTCTCCCCAACCCAGA
This sequence comes from Actinomycetota bacterium, assembly GCA_018896525.1. Classification (GTDB taxonomy): domain Bacteria; phylum Actinomycetota; class Geothermincolia; order Fen-727; family Anoxymicrobiaceae; genus JAHIPE01. The sequence goes on along the minus strand of JAHIMR010000096.1, from coordinate 37,213 downwards.
CACCCGGCCCGAGGGTCACCTGGCCCTTCCAGATCCCCTGGCTCCGAATGCTCTTTTGCGGGTCGATGTACCAGTGGTCAAAATCGACTATGTAGATGCTGTCGGCGAACAGGCACTTCTCCCCTATCTCCACGTGATTGTAGCAGTTTATGATGTTGTTGCCCCCAAAAGTGGTCTTGGAGCCGATCCTGAGAGAGCCCTCGTGGGCCCGGAAGGCGCAACCTTTCCCGATCCATACCCAGGCACCGATGGCAAACTCTGCGTCCTTGCCCTTGCTTATCTCGTACTTGCGGGGAAAGAACACCATGCCTTCCGTCCTGATGCCCGGGTGCAGCAATTTGAACCTCAAGAAGCGGTACGCCTGGCGCACGTATCGCGGGGTGTACATCCGGTTCTTGATTATGAAACGGACGTTTCGAACCAGCCAGTTTCCCCGGTTTCCCCCGCCATCTCCGCCTTCAGGCCGTGGGGCGGGCCCCTGTTTCAACTCGCCGCCGTCTTCCTGCATCGCCACCACCGTATCACTCGGGCTTCCGCATGAACAACAACATATTGTAAAACCACGACGAAGGGATAAACCTGTATATGCGATCATCGAACCGGCTCAGGCGAAGGTAGGTGTTGTACGACCAGTACCGCCACCTGAAAGTCAGGTTCTCATCCGCAAGCTGGTTCTCTATTGTCCTGGTGACCCACCCCACGAAGCTGGAAAAGAGCTCTTCGGACTCGAAGTGCACCTCCGAGAACCCGGCGGACCGCGCCTGCCTGCACACCTGCGCCGGCCTGAAGATGTGGATGTCCACCACGCTCTCCAGATCACTCACGTCGTCGCCTTCACCGGGGGACGTCACCGGGCGCAGTCTCGCGGGAAGCCCGCCAAAGTAGCCCCCCTGCCCCGCGTACCACTCCACCCCCCGGGAGGTGCATTTTCTCGCCAGCCGACCCAGTAGGTCACCTGTCCGTGTGGGCTCCCCCGCGAGCATGCATATGCCACCCGGCGCCAGCACCCGGTATATCTCGGAGAAAGCCTTCCCCACGTCAGGGATATGGTGCAGGATAGCGTGCCCGACCACCATGTCGAACTCTTCGTCCGGGTACTTCAACTCCTCCAGTTCGGACCTCCTGGCGTTTACCTTGATGCCCAGCCTGTCGGCGTTTCTGCGGCACGACTCCACCATGCCCCGGCTGATGTCACAGGCGTAGTACTCATCCACCTGCCCATCGAAGTAACACAAGTTCAAACCGATGTAGCCGGTCCCGCACCCGACCTCCAGCAGTTTCTCGACGTGAGGGAACGGGCCGCCCAGGAGCTTCTCGAACTTCCTCCTGACCCGGAGGGCGTTCTCCTCGTCATAGAGGATCCCCCACTTATCATCGTAGACGTTACTCTCTACATCGTGGAAGAGTTCGTTGGCTTCTCTCAGGTCAACTTCCATCTAAACCTCCCGGAGCGTTTTACGTGATTCTAACACGAAAGGAAAACGCCGGGCCCGTAAGCCCGGCGCCTCTTCCCTTCATCTTCCATCAGTCCATTTAGAACTGCTTGAGCTCCTTCATGCCCATCAGGTTGGCCGCCATGACCAGCCGCTGTATCTGTGCGGTACCCTCGTATATCTGCATTATCTTGGCGTCCCGCATGTACTTCTCCACCGGGTAATCCTTCATATAGCCGTAACCGCCCAGCACCTGCACCGCGTCGGTGGTCACTCTCATGGCCATGTCCCCGCAGAACGCCTTGGCGATCGACGAACCCGTGGACAGGTTGCGGCGGGCGCCCTTGTCACCCTCGGCGGCTTTCTTGGCCAGCCAGCCCGCGTAGTAGTAGAGCTTGCGCCCGGCCTCTATATCCATGAGCATATCGGTCAGCTTGAAGCTGATGCCCTGGTTCATGATGATCGGGCTCCCGAACTGCACACGCTGCTTGGCGTAATCGAGCGCCTCCTCGAACGCGGCGCGGGCGATGCCCACCGCCCCGGCCGCCACTCCGGCCCGGGTCTGGTCCAGCGTGTTCATGACAATGTAGAACGCCTTGCCGATACCGCCAAGCAGGTCCTCCTTGGGCACCTTCACGTTGTCGAAGAAAACCTCGGCGGTATGAGAAGCGCGGATGCCCAGCTTGTCCTCGTGCTTGCCCATGCTTATGCCCTCGTAATCACCGCCGACAATGAAGCCCGCCAGCCCCTTGTAACCCTGCTCGGGGTCGGTGTTGGCGAAGACCGTATACACGTCGGAGATTCCGCCGTTGGTGATGAAGCACTTCTGGCCGTTAAGCACATAGTGGTCTCCCTCGTCTTTGGCGGTGGTCTTGATGCCGGCGACGTCGCTTCCCGCCTCGGGCTCGGTCAGGCAGAAGCCCGCCAGCTTCGCTTCTCCTTCGCTCAGCCGGGGCAGCCACTTCTTCTTCTGCTCCTCGGTCCCGGCGATCAGGATAGGGGCGACCGCCAGGTTGTTGGCCCCGATGCTGGTGGCCAGCCCGGCGCAGCCCCAGAACATCTCTTCGAACACCATGGCGCTGGTGAGAGGGTCAAGCCCTCCCCCGCCGTACTCCTCGGGGATGCCCGCGCTGGTAAGCCCCGCGTCAGCGGCCTTCTTGAGAATAAGGTCCTTGGGGAACTCGCCTTTCTTGTCCCACTCCTCGGCCAGTGGTCTGAGTTCGTTCAGCGCGAAGTCGTGGGCCATCTCTACAGCCGCTTTTTGTTCATCGTCAAGCTCAAAATCCACCATTGCTCTCCTCCTCCTCAATAACCTTCTCTACCATTACTCTATCCTGGGTCCCTACGCTTTACCCGTCAGTTCACCTCCCGATTCAACCAGCGGCACCGGGAGCCGTGCCCCGTGTTCCGCTTTTCTACTTCCCTATGAACCTGGCTTTTCCCGGGCCTTCCTTTATGAACGTCTCCATGCCGATTGTCTGGTCCTCGGTGGAGAAGCAGATGGCGATCGACTGGGCCTCGATGGCCAGCCCGTCGATGATGGAGCAGTTGAGTCCATGGTTTACCGACCTCTTGGCCATGGCCAGTGCCACCGGGGGGTATTTAGTGGCGTACCTCCGTGCGACCTTCTGCGCCTCGGCTATCACCGCCGCGCCGTCCCCCTCGACCACCTTGTCCACCACGCCGTACTCCAGGCAAGTCGCCGCGTCGTAGAAACGGCCGGAGAATATCATCTCCTTGGCCCTGGCGGGTCCTATCAGCCGGGGCAGCCGCTGGGTGCCTCCGGCGCCGGGTATTATCCCCAGCAGTATCTCGGGGACCCCTATCTGGGCTTTCTCCCCGGCGAACCTCCAGTCGGCCGCCAGCGATAGCTCGCAACCCCCGCCCAGTGCGAATCCGTTCACCGCGGCGATTACCGGCTTGAGCACGTTCTCCAGGCGAGTAAGCGCATCCTGGGCGCCCCCTATTATCTTGGCAACCTGGGCCGGGGTGGCGCCCACCATCTCCTTGATATCCGCGCCGGCGGCAAAGACCTTCTCTCCACCGGTGATGACGACCGCCCGGACCTCGTCATCGTACTGTAACTCGGTGGCACAGTTGCCTATCTCCAGGAAAACCTGGTTGTTCAGCGCGTTCATCTTGGGCCGGTCCAGCCGGACCGTCGCCACACCCTCCTCGATCTCCACCTTCAAGAACTCAAAATCGTAGGCCACTTCAGAACACCTCCTGAAATCTCTATTCAAATACCCTGATACTCACCAAACCCCTGGAGATCTTCGACTCTCCAGTAAGCCCAGACAATTCTAATACAACCGGCGGCAAACACCAACAAGCGGGGGCAGAATGGATTCCCTGGATCTCTCGCGCTGGCTAGAGCGCCGGCGAAAGCCCCTTGATGTACTCAATTATCTCCGCGGTAGGCGTTCCCGGGGTGAACAACCTGGCCACTCCCAGCCGTTCAAGTTCAGCCACGTCATCTTCGGGGATTATCCCCCCTCCGATGACCTTGATATCGAGCGCCCCCTTCTCCTTCAGCATCTCGAGAACCCTGGGGAAGATGGTCATGTGCGCTCCCGAGAGCACCGACAGGCCGACCACGTCGACGTCTTCGTCGATCGCCGCCCGTACTACCTGCTCAGGCGTCTGGTGCAGACCCAGGTAGATTACCTCCATGCCGGCGTCGCGAAGCGCCCTCGCCACCACCTTCGCCCCCCGGTCGTGACCGTCAAGGCCCGGCTTGGCTATGAGAACCCTCACCGTGTCCTTTTCCCCCCTCAATATCAAACACACCCTTCACAGTTCCCTCTTCCTCCCCCTTTCCAGGGGGACCGAGGTGGGGGTTCCAGCCGTCAGTAGACCGGCGTTTCCCGGTACTCGCCGAACAGCTCCTTCATCACGTCGACTATCTCGCCCTGTGTCATGTGCGCTCGGGCGCACTCCAGGATCGCGGGCATGAGGTTCCCGGAACCCTCCGCCGTGCGCCGCAGCTCTGACGCCGCGGTGTCGGCCGCGCTCCCGTCGCGTTCACGCCTCACCGCCCGCAGGCTCTCGATCTGCTCCGGCTCCACCGAGGGGTCTATCTTGAGAAGTTCGATGTCCGGCTTCTCGTCCTCGTGGGTGAAACGGTTGACCCCCACTATCACCCTCTCCCCTCTCTCTACCTCCAACTGGTAGCGGTAGCTTGCGTCTGCTATCTGGCGCTGGAAGTACCCCTTTTCTATGGCCTCCAGAACCCCTCCCTCGGCCTCGATCTCGTCGAAGTACGCGAGCGCCTCTGACTCCAGTCGGTCAGTAAGGTACTCCACGTAGTAGGAACCCGCCAGCGGGTCGATGGTGTTAGCCACGCCGGTCTCAAAGGCGATCACCTGCTGGGTACGCAGCGCTATCTCGACCGACTTCTCGGTTGGCAACGCCAGCACCTCATCCATGGAGTTTGTGTGAAGCGATTGGGTACCGCCCAGGACCGCGGCCAGTCCCTCGTAGGCGGTGCGCATGATGTTGTTCTCCGGTTGCTGGGCGGTGAGCGAGCAGCCGGCCGTCTGGGTGTGAAAGCGCAGCAGCAGCGACTCCTCCTTCCGGGCGCCGAACCGCTCCTTCATCACCCGCGCCCAGATGCGGCGGGCGGCACGGTACTTGGCCACCTCCTCGAAGAAGTCTATATGAGAGTTGAAGAAGAACGAGAGCCGTGGGGCAAACTCGTCCACGTTCATCCCCGCGTCGATGCCCGCCTGGACGTAGGCCATCCCGTCAGCGAGTGTAAAGGCGAGTTCCTGGGCGGCGGTGGAACCCGCCTCCCTGATGTGATAGCCGCTTATGCTTATGGTGTTGAAGCGGGGGACCTCCGAGGCGCAAAACCTCATCACGTCGGTGATGATGCGAAGCGATGGCCCGGGAGGGAATATCCACGACTTCTGGGCGATGTACTCCTTCAGTATGTCGTTCTGGATGGTGCCGCCCATATCCGTGAACCCCACGCCCTGGCGCTCACCGGTAACAAGGTAGAACGCGAGAAGGATGCTCGCCGGCGCGTTGGTGGTCATGGACGTGGTTATCCTGTCAAGCGGTATCCCGTCGAAGAGGGTCTGCATATCGACCACGGAGTCGATGGCCACCCCGCAACGGCCGACCTCCCCCTCGCTCATGGGGTCGTCGGAGTCGCGCCCCATTATGGTGGGCATGTCGAAAGCCACCGACAGCCCGGTCTGCCCCCGCCCCAGGAGGAACTTGAAGCGCTCGTTCGTCTCCCGGGCGGTCCCGAAGCCGGAGAACTGACGCATCGTCCACAAGCGCCCCCGGTACATGCTGGGGTGAATACCCCTGGTGTACGGGTACTCCCCGGGAAAACCGAGGTCGCGCATATAATCGAGGCCGGAGACGTCCCCCGGCCCGTACAGGGGGTCGACCGGCTCGCCGGAAACGGTGGTGAACGTTTCCTCGCCCTCGCCGGATGCCGGATAGGTCCCGGCGAGCCAACGCTTCTTCTCCGACTGGTACGAGTCCCCATCCACGATTAGTATTCAATCCCTTCCCTCATCTTGACGCCCTTATCGTAGTAATGCCTGATTTTCTTCATCTCGGTCACCAGGTCGGCCCTCTCCAGGAACTCACCGGGAGCATCGCGGCCGGTCAGAACGAGCTCCACGCCCGGCGGCCGGTCGTCTATAAGGGGCAGTACCTCCTCCACGGCAAGCACGCCCAGGTCCACCGCCACGTTGATCTCGTCGAGGATCACCATGTCATAGCCGCCGCTCATGATGGCCTCGCGCGCGATCTCAAGGCCCTGGTGCGCGAGGCGGAGGTCCTCGGGGCTGGGCTCGCCCCTCTTCACGAACTCGTCCAGCCCGGACTGGATTATCTTGAACCGGTCGGATAGCCGCCTGGCGGTCTCGATCTCCCCGTAATGCCTTCCTTTTAGAAACTGTACCATGAGTACGTTGAGGTCTTTCCCTATGGCCCTCATGGCGAGGCCCACCGCGGCCGTGGTCTTGCCTTTGCCATCGCCGGTGTACAGTTGGACCAGGCCCTGCTCCATCTCCCGCCCCTTTCTGATCGCGCCGTCCCTCCCGACCACGTAAGCGGGCCGGCGTTCACGGTAACTATATCAAAACCAGTATGGCCCGGTGAACGTCCAGGGCCCCGGAAGCGTCAGACAGTACCGACACTCATCGTACTATTGATATATATTATTGAACAGTGACGCGGTATTACTCATAATTCAAGTGTGTCAACTGCCGTAAACGGTATGGAGAAAGAGTTGGAATCACGTGATATGAAGCAAGAAAAACCAATCGTTCGCCGCGGGCCTGTCTCGCGCAGGCTCCGCAGGGCGTACCTGTACCTGAGGCGCGCCAACCCCTTGAGGGTGGTGCTGGCCGTGGCGGCGTCTTTCCTCGCCGTTGTCATCGTGGGCCTCCTGAGCTTCCTGTTCGTTCAGGACATTGCGCTGAGCGGAAGGATATTTCCCGGGATAACCATCGATGGCCACGCGGTCGGCGGCCTCTCGGGAAGCGACGCGCTGGAGGTAGTCCAAAAGGGTATTAACGTCCCGGTTGACCAGTCGGTTGTCCTTTACCTGGACGGCGGTGAGTTCGCCATCGATCCGGGAAGCATCGACTTCAAGGTGGACACGGAGAAGATGGTCGACTCCGCTTTCCGGGCCGGGTCCTCGGAGATCATCCTGTCACGGATGTTCCGCCGGTTCCTGAACAAGCCACTCAACGTGGACATCCCCGTCATGGTCAGCTTCGATGAAGAGAAGCTGAAGCAGGCGGTGACCGGCGTCGCTACTGACGTCAACTACCCGCCGAAGAGTGCCGGCATCGACATGTCATCGGGACAGCCGGAGATATCCGATGACCGCCCCGGCCTTTCGGTCAACCAGGAAGCCACCATGAAGGCGATCGCCGAAGCGCTGCCGACACCAAACAGGCGAATCGCGCTGGTGACCGAGTCGATAAAGCCCGAGATGACAGTCGCGGACATCGGCTACATAGTGGTGGTCCACCTGAGCCAGCACACCTTGTACCTCTACGATAAGGAGCACCTGGATTCCTCGTACATGGTCTGCATCGGAAGCGAGAAGTACCCCACCCCTACCGGCAAGTTCCACATCTACTTCAAGGAGATCGACCCGGTGTGGAAACCCACCGCCGAGTGGGCCGGGGAGCAGAAGGGAGTCGCGGTTCAGCCGGGGCCGGACAACCCGCTTGGAGGGTACTGGATGGAGATGGCCGACGGCATCGGCATACACGCAACCCCGTTCGAGGGTTCGCTCGGCGAATCGGTCTCACACGGCTGCATCAGGATGTCGGAGTGGGGCGCCTCCCAGGTCTACAACGCGGTCAAGGTAGGGACCCCGGTCTACATCCTGGAGTAAACAATACTTAACAATACTTAACAATAATCACAAAACGCAAGATGGTGCCTGTCACCATCTTGCGTTTTTTCTCCACCAGTCTAGAAACCAACGACGTCGTGCCCGCCGGTCCAGCCGTTGTAGTTGAAGTACATAGGGCGTTCCGCGACTACAGGCTTGCTGGAGGTTACCTGTGTTGAGACGTCGTGCCCTCTTCCCACGATGTCCGCAACCTTGACCGTACTCCTTTTGCCCGGGTCGATGTCAATGGAATGCTCCACGGGAGCGCCACTCTCCAGCATGAAAGTGAATGTGACATGGGCGCTCTCGGCCCCGGGGTTCGCCACGCAGATGTACTCGTCCGCCCAGTCATGCGTGCATCCCTCGGCAAAGAACCAGCTCGCCTTGGCCTCCTTGGCACCCACCACGTCGTGCCCTCCCGTCCAGCCGTAGCCGGGAGTATCCTCCTTGTATGAGAAGTACATGGGACGCTCGGCAACGACGGGCTGATCGCTTTCGATGACCATCGCCGAGTCCACTCCAACTCCAACCGCCTGGCTGACATCAAGCGTCCAGCGGGAGTTTGCCCCCACCGTATAGTTCTCGACCTGCTGGGTACCGTCGCTCTTGAGGAAGTGGCAGGTTATGATGGCGTCCTTATCGTTGGCGTTTTGCACAGCCAGCCACTCCTCGAAGCCTGGCTGGGTGCTCCCCTCGGCGAAGTACCAGGCGGTCTTGGGTGAGTCGGTCCCCATGATGACGTGACCACCCGTCCACTTCCCATGGTAGTTGAAGTACATGGGTCGCTCCACAACGATAGGTGAGCTACATTGTGCATGAACGGAAACATCCTGTCCGGGACCCACATCGCCGTTAACGAAGACAGAGAACCGCGAATGCGGTTCGACGTCATACTGCTTCTGCTGTGTATACGCACCTGCTGATATGTAGTTAACGTTGACTCTAACTTGTTCACTGTTAGGATTCTGGATGCACAACCACTCCTCAAATCCATCCCTGGTGGTGCCTTCAGCAAAGTACCAGTCGCTCCTGGGAGCGGAAGCACCAGTCGCGCAGTGCCCCCCGGTCCATCCGTAACCCTCTACAGCCTGCTTGTAGCTGAAGTACATCGGGCGTTCGGCGTAGAACTCGCCCTCGCTCCAGAGCATCACCGAGACGTCCTGTCCGGGGCCCACCTCGTTGTTGACGTTTATGGAGACACGTGAGGTTGGAGGTACCGTGTAGGTCTTCTCAACCGGCGCTTTTCCGAAGAGCATGTACTTCGCGTATACCTCGACCGCGTTCTCTCCGGGGTTCTGGAGGGTAAGCCACTCATCGAAGCCTTCCCTGGTGGTGCCTTCCGCGAAGTACCACTCCCGCATTCCAACGAAGTCAAGCGAATTCGACTTGCCGCCTTCAGTCGTCACCTTCACGGGCATGGGGCCAACCTGCGCGATCGCCGCGTTTGGAACTTTGCACCTTATCTCAGTATCGGACCAGGAGGCGTACTCGGTGGCCTGGGTCGACCCGAACTCCACGTATGAGTCCCCCCTCGCTGAGCCTAAGGCAGTTCCGGAGATAGTAACAGAGGCATCGGATTCCACGCGAGCTGATGGTGGGTCGATGGAGTGGATGCTCGGTATCACGCTGAACGGCTTGGAATTGGAGGTGCCGACAACGGTAGTGACCGTGATGCCCTCTTTACCTGAAGCTCCCGGCGGCACCTTGCACTTGATCTTGGTAGTTGACCAGGAGGTGTACTCGGTGGCCTGGGTCGACCCGAACTCAACGTATGAGTCCCCCCTCGAGGAGCCGAAGGCGGTGCCGGTGACGGTTACCTCACTGCCCACCACGCCGGATATAGGGGTAAGGGAATCGACATGCGGCAGAACTCCAATCGCGAGACTGAACCAGGAGCCAGCCGACACCGCAACGTAGTCGTTGCCGGCGGGGCAGTCTATCAGGCCGAACATGTTGCTTCCCCACCCCACGATGGAGCCGTCGCTCTTAAGGGCGAGGCTATAATCCCAGCCACCCGCCACCTGGACGAAGCCGGAGTTGGGGGCGGGGACGTTGCACTGGCCGTAGGCGTTATATCCCCAGGCCACCACGGTGCCGTCCGACTTGAGGGCCAGGCTGTGAAACCCGCCCCCCGACACCTGAGTAGAGCCGCTGTTGGGGGCGGGGACGTTGCACTGGCCTTGGCCGTTGCGTCCCCAGGCCACCACGGTGCCGTCCGACTTGAGGCCGAGGCTGTGATGTCCGCCGCCCGCCACCTGGACGAAGCCGCTGTTCGGGGCGGGGACGTTGCACTGGCCGTAGAAGTTATATCCCCAGGCCACCACGGTGCCGTCCGACTTGAGGGCCAGGCCGTGATAGCTTCCAGACGCCACCGCAACGTAGTCGTTGCCTGCGGGTGGTGTGGCCTGGCCGTAGTCGTTCAATCCCCACCCAACGATGGAGCCGTCGCCCTTGAGGGCCAGGCTGTGATCGTCGCCAGCCGCTACCGCAACGTAGTCATTGCCGGTAGGCGGGGTGGCCTGGCCGTCATCGTTGCATCCCCACCCCACGATGGAGCCGTCGCTCTTAAGGGCGAGACCGTGGTGGCTACCAGCCGCTACCGCAACGTAGTCGTTGCCAACGGGGCAACTTGTCTCTCCATAAACGTTCCTTCCCCACCCCACGATGGAGCCAAGAGACGCCGCGTTCACCGGCGACGGCAGAAGTGTTAACGCCGCAACCAGAACAACAAGCAACGCCAACGCGAAACGTCCTGCATGCGGGCGCCACATTCGTGGCACAGGTGCCTTATCCCTTGACATTTCCCCAACCTCCCCTTGATGTACCAGGTATTCCCCATATTCTGCCACCCACGCGATTATTATACACCCGAAAGCACCCTCCACGAAAGGGAATGGGGCGCCTCCCAGGTCTACAACGCGGTCAACGTAGGGACCCCTGTCTACATCCTGGAGTAAACAATAGTCAACAATACTTAACAATAATCACAAAACGCAAGATGGTGCCTGTCACCATCTTGCGTTTTTTAGGCTGTGGGAGATCGCGTGCCGGCGGGTCGCCGGCGCTACGGGGAAGGGGGGAGACTACCGGTGTCTACCGTACGGCGATGTTGGCGAGCGCCACCGCGCCGGCGTACTCCTCCACCGTACCGCTGCGAGAGGTGTCCGCCAGGCGGAGGTCGAGCGGGAAGTAGAGCGCCCCCAGTGATGAGCCCGCGCCCAGCCGGGTGAGGGTGCGGTACATCAGGTTGCCGGTGACGCCGTCGGGCGCTACTACGCAGTTGGCCCAGTCGATGGCCTCCTCCACGGTGATGGAGTAGTGGCGAACCCCGGGTACCTGGCCGAGCCGCTCGCCGCGGCGTATGCTCCTGGCGATGTCCCTGCTCCTGCCGGCGTCCTCCGCCCTGCCGGCGGAGAGCACCGCCACCCGCGGTTCCCAGCCAAGCAGGGAGCAGAACTCGCGGGCGTCCCCGACAAGCGCCCGCATCGCGGCCAGTGTACCGCCCTCGTCTATCCCCACCGGGCCCAGCAGAAACGGCTTTCCGCCTGGGAGGGTGACCAGGGCTATCCGCCTTATGGAAAGCCCCGCCCGGCGTGCCGCGAGTGACTCCAGCAACTCCTTCGCTGGAAGCGAGCCCCGCACGGCCGCGCCTATCTTCTCGCTCTCGAGGCCGTCAAGGAGGGCCCCGGCGTCACGGTAGATGACAAGAGGGCAGAAGTCGGCCGCCGACACGACGTCGTCCTCGCGCCGGTCGCCCTCCGCGATGCCGATACCAACCGTGATATCGGGGGATGTAAGCCGGGTAAGCGAATCGACGTTCATCGCGCCTCCCAGTACCTGCTGCGTGTGATCTACGGCGCACTCCCGTAATAGTCCCGGAGAACCGCCAGCGCCTCGACCGCCTCCTCCGGGCTCTCGAACACCGGGAAGTCCATCCGGCCCTGGACGTCCCGCAGGTAATCACACTGGGTCATCAACCCCAGCGATAGTGGCTTGTCGTACCTCTTGATCACTTTCCCGATGTCCCCGTACATCTCCCGGGAAAGCCCGGAGTACGCCCCTTCGTACTCCGAGTGGGCCCGGCGGAGAAGGATCGCTACTACCCCATCCACGTTCTCCTGCGCCATGATCCGGTCAAGCGCAAACACAATAGCGTCGCTGGAGTGAACGTCGCCAAGATCGAGTGGGTTGCCCAGCCGGATCACGTCGGACCTCACGTGCTCCTTGAAGCCGTCCAGCATCCGGTCGGAGAACTCCGAGAACTCAAAGCCGTGCCGGTAGGCCTCGTCGGCGGCGACAACCGTGTATCCACCCGCCTGCGAGACCACCGCTATCCTGTTGCCCCTCATCAACGGCAGCTCGAAAGCGCGGGCCAGGCCCATCAGCCGCTTGACGGAATGGACCCGTATCACGTTCTCCTGGCGGAAGACACCTTCCAGCACCGCGTCATCGTTGGCAAGCGCCGCGGTGTGGCTGGCGGCGGTGCGCGCCCCGACCTCGGTGGTGTTCGCCTTGTAGACGATTACCGGTTTATCGGTTGAGGACACGGCCCGGGTGAACTCACGTCCCCGCGCGATGCTCTCCAGGAACATGCAGATGACAGTGGTTCCCGGATCACGGCCGAGGTACTCCAGGAAGTCGACCTCGTCCATGTCCACCTTGTTCCCGACCGATATGAACTTGTTGAACCCGGTGCCGGTGTCGTCCAGAAACATGAGAAGGCTCAACCCGACCCCGCCGCTCTGGCTGATTATCGAGATGCCCCCAAGCGGCCGCTTCATGAGGGCTAGAAACGGGAGGCAGAGGCCGTTCTCGTTGTTGATTATCGTGAGCCCGTTTGGCCCAACGAACCTTATGCCGTGTTCTCCGGCCTTCCGTCGAACCAGTTTCGTAAGCTCGTCGCCGCTCTCCCCGAACTCGGAGAAGCCACCCGATGGAACCGCCATCCGCCTGACGCCTTTCTCGGCGCACTGGTCCATAACGTCGGGCACGACCCGCGCGGGGACGAACGCGACCACCATGTCAACCGCCCCCGGTATCTCCTGAAGCGACGAGTAACCTTTCAGGCCCAGGACGTCCTCTCCCCGCGGGTTGACCGGGTAGACGTCCCCGGAGAACCCCCAGGCCTCGAGGTTCGAGACGATGTTTCGCCCCATGTTCTTCGGGTTATTGGATGCGCCGACAACCGCGACGCTTTCAGGGTAAAACATCTTGTCCATAAGCATCTCCCGGCGAGTTGTTACCTGGACCCCTACGTAACATCATGCGTCGACCCGGTCCTGCTCTAACGCCCGTCGCCCCTTATGCGCGCGGCAAGGTTGAAGCCCATCTTGAACGCGTTCTTTATGTCGTCCTCGTCAAGTCCGCGTTTGTAGAGAGGGCCTACGTAGATTTTCCCCACGACCTTCGCGTTAAGCTGATACTTTGCAAGCTCGACCATCTCCCTGGTGGAGCCGTTGCAGAGCACCTTCGACCATGCGGGCACCGCGCCGGTGGTGGTCACTGTCACCGCGTACCTCTGCTTATCCGTTATCCGGGGCTCCGGGCACCCCTTGATCCACAGGGCTCTCCCGGTGGGGCGCCCCAGGGTCCAGGTGCACCTCTCGATGAAAGTCTTCATGTAAGCGTTGGCGTGCCCGCTGCTCATCGGGCTGGCCAGAACCAAACCGTCCGATTCTCTTGCCTTCTCCAGTATGATCCCCATATCGTCGTCCTGCACGCAGGGGCCGATGGTGGACTCCAGGTCGCCGTGGCAGTTCAGGCAGAACCTGCAGTAGCCGATATCCTGATCGGCAAGCCGTATCTGCTCCACCTCGGCGCCTCCTTCGACCGCCCCGGTGCCGACCTCGCCCACCAGCGTATCCAGCGCGCCTTTCTTCTTGGGATGCCCGTTGATAATGAGAACCTTCATCCCTTCTCCTCTCTTCTGATTGTCACCGGTTCTTCAGCCGGGTCCGCCGCTCAATCGGCAAGCACCGCTTCCAGACGATAGCATCCTATCTTGTCATGGGATATACCGTTTCTCCCCGTACCACTTCACGGTCGGCGGCCAGCCGTCGGCAAAGGTGGGATATCGCGGCTCCCAGCCCAGTGACTTGATTCGCTCGTTTGCGTACAGGTGCTCTCCGTAGAGGAAGTCCAGAAAATCCCTGTCTATCTTCGGCTATAGCAGTCCGATCAACTCATTCTCCACGATCACCCGGTCCCACCGCCGTTTCGGGAAAACGCCCGCGCAGCATGTGGAGAACGGCGATAAGCGCGCCTACCGCCATCGGCATACTTACGCCCAGGACCGGGAACAGCGAGGTACGGGTTATAGGGCGCGTATCTCCCAGGTAGTACCCACGGTAACTCCCCACGTGCCAGAGGCGGTGAAACGAAAACCAGATGAAAGCGAAGATGAGCACCATCAGGTAGATGAACAACCTGCGCGGCCGCTCCCTCCGTTTCTCCCGAAGCGGGGGCACCACCAGGAAACCCAGGGTATACATCGCGAAGTACCCGGAGAAGATATAGGCGATTATCGGCCGGGGGACCTTCCTGCTGTCGGCGTAGTACATGAGCATCCAGTCCGGATACAGCATGTAACAGGCAAACGCCACCCCGAACGCGACCACGAAGTGGTATGCCAGCCCCACCTTGAAGTAAGTGGTCCTAAACACCGAGGCCTTTTCTTTTTCCTTCTCGTCCTGCGCCATTGAGAACATCATCCCCAGGCCCAGGCTCAGCATGAAATCAAGCGGGAATGTCTTACTCACCTCCTGCAACCCCGGCTGTTAAATACCAGTAGATGATAACATGAAGTAACATGTCCATGTGTCGGGGGCGGCCGACGGAGAAGACGCTGGGGAGACTCGGGATATGATCATCTGATACGCTTTCTGTCGGAATGAAAGCACCGAACCAGAGGAGGTTACCGTGAGGAAGTTTACCGCACCGATCCCCGTACTTCTGCTCCTGGTTATCCTGGCGCTTGCCGGATGCGGTGGAGAAACCGGCAGCTCGATACTGGACAAGAGCATGCAGACGATGGAACAGGTCAAGAGTCTCAAGATGAACGTCGATGTCATCAGCGAAGAGAGCGGCCAGAAGCAGGAAGACAGTTACGAGGCCGTGATGGTTCGAAGTGATGAAAACCCGGACGCTTACAACATGATGCTGGTCACGGACGCCACGGAGACAGAGGACAATATCTATTTCGTGGACGGGTACCAGTACATAGTGATAGCCGGTGATTGGTACAAGTCGCCCGTTGATCAGGAAGCTGCCATGGGCCTGGGGCAGTTCGAGCAACTCAAGGAGGTGTCGGACGAGATGAAAGTCACTTCGGAGAGCGGCGATGGCTGGACGCTTTCGTTCGACTTGAGCGACGAGTTCCTCAAGGATGCGATGACGAAAGGTACCGAGGGGTTAGACACCATGGGGCCGGAGTTCGACGAGATGGTGAAGTCATTCGTGGAGAACACCAAGATCGGCGGAGAGCTACAGATCGCGAAGTCTACCTACTACCTCGAGGTGATGAAGACGTTGATGGACGCTGACATCGAGGGCCTTGGCTCTTTCTCCATAGACGCGACCGTCAAGTTCTCCGATTTTGACAAGGAGTTCAAGGTCAAACTGCCGGCGGACGCGAAGAACGCCCAGGACCTTCCCGATGACATGGAGATGCCGGAGTTGCCGTTCAGCGACCCACTCTCTTTCTAAACCGCCACCAGGTGGTGCCAGTGCCTTTAAGCGGTGGCCGACAGTATTCGTAATGGCAAGAAGGCCTGGCACCTCACGTTACACAAGCGGTGGTCAGACAAGGCCCGCAATCCCCGGGCTGTTGCCGTTGCAACACCTACCCAAGCGTTGTCTGCTATGCAACAGCCCAGGGGCGGGACCCCTCCCTCAATAATAAACAAAAACCACAAAATGACCCAATGGTGCCAGGCACTATTGGGTCAAAATGCCCTTTATACAACAGTCAGGGGCACCGGTGCCAGGCATCAGACATGTAAAAGGCGGTACTGATGCCGGCATGATGCCGGCGCTACAAGGGAGACATTATGCATAACCCTGGTGTGAGCCGACTCTATCACAGATAGACAAAAGCCCTCACATATTAACAAAACCCACAAAATGCAACAATGGTGCCAGGCACCAGACGTGCAAAACGCAAGTCAATCGGTGGTTACACAGAGGCGTTCATCGACTCCAGCACCAGTTCCACCAGGTCTATCACCGGGAGACCACCGTCCTGCTCTCCCGCGTCGGAGAGGTTCTGCTCGCAGAACGGGCAGCAGGTGACCAGCAGTTCGGCGCCCGTCTCCTCCGCCTCACGCTGCCTCAGAGAGGCGATGCCCACCGCCATCCCGGCGTGCCCGGTCCTCAGTCCTCCCCCGCCGCCACAGCACCGCGAGTTCAGGCCGGTCCTGGCCATCTCCACAAGCTCTAACCCGGGTATGGCCTCGATCACCTTTCTGGGCTCGGACACGACCCCGCCGTGACGGGCCAGGTGACAGGGATCATGGTAGGTGACCACCCTGGGTGTGATCGGGCCGGGCTCGAGCTCTCCCTCCTCCACCAGGCGGGCGATGACCTCCGATATATGCAGTACCTCCGGTTGTAGCTCGGCTACCCGGGGGTACTCGTGCTTCATTATCCCGAAACAACCGGCGCACGCTGTAACCACGCTGTCAACGCCCAGCGCGTTTATCCTGGCGGTGTTCTTCTCCACCTGCGCGATGAACGTCTTACGGACCCCCACCCGCATCGCGGTGCTGCCGCAGCAGACCTCCTCGCGCCCCATTATCCCGAAATCGACGCCGGCACGCTCAAGCACCTCGGCAGTGGCAAGCGCCACCCTCTGCATGTTGGGCAGGTAGGCGGCGGTACACCCGGGGTAGTAGAGCATCTTCGCCTTTTTTCGGGGGAGCACCTTGGGACGGGTATCGAGCTTTCTTGCCCAACGGTCCCTTTGTGCCCTGGGGAGAAGCCACGGGTTGTCGTAGTTGTCAACGCTCTTCACCATCTCCGTCTGGGGTGGCAGCGGGCCTTCCCCACGTTCCACCATGATGTCGCGCAGCAGGTTGACCAGTTCGGTCAACCGTATCCCCATGGGGCACCTCACCGCACAGGAGTAGCACGCCGAGCAGTAGTAAAGAACCTCGGGCCGCAGTATCTCTCCCGACTCCCCGATGAGCACCATGCGCAGTATCTCCCGTGGGCTTAACTCTGACTTGAACGCCACCGGGCAGGAAGCGGTGCAGGTGCCGCACTGGATGCACGAGCGCACTTTTTCCCCTATCTCGGTGTCCCCGATTAACTCGTCGAAGAACTCCCCGGTAAACCCGGTTATGACGTTTTTCTCTTTTTCGGACATCACTGCTTCCCCCTGTCGCGCGCACTCCCGCAAATCACCTTAACATCTCCACCGCGAGATACTCGAGAATACGCGCCCTGAGCCCCGTGAACTCCGCCGCGGTTCGGTTCCGGGGGTAAGGCAGGTCGTTCTCGAACGTCTTTATCATCCGCGCGGGTCGTTTGGAGAGGCCGACTATTTTCTGTCCCATAAAGACCGCTTCGTCCACCGAGTGGGTCACGAAGATTATCGATGTGCCGGTGCGCCGCCATAGTTGGACCAGAAACTCCTGCATCCCGTTCCGGGTCTGCGCGTCAAGCGACGCGAACGGTTCGTCCATGAGCAGTATCCTCGGCTGGACGGCCAGCGTACGCGCGATCGCCACCCTCTGCTTCATCCCCCCCGACAGCTCCCGGGGGTAGAGGTCTTCGTACCCGGTGAGTCCTACCGTTTCCAGGTACTCGTCGGCCCGTGCCCCGGCCTCCCGGTGAGGGATGCCCTTGAGCGAAAGCCCGAACGTGACGTTCCTCAGTACCGTCCGCCACGGGAACAGGGCGTACTCCTGGAAGACCATCCCCCGCTCCGGTCCGGGGCCCCTCACCTTGCTTCCCTCGAACAACACCTCCCCGGATGAGGGCGCCTCCAGCCCGCCTATCAGCCGCAGAAGGGTGGTCTTGCCACACCCGGACGGCCCCACCACGCATGTGAAGCGGCCCCGGCGGACCTCCAGGTCCAGGTGGTCCAGCACCTGCAGTTCACGGCCTGTCTTCTTCTCGGTAAAACTCTTGTAAAGCGAGCGTAGTTCCACCACAGGCCCGCCGTTTTCTACATCCATCTCAGCAGCCTCTTTTCCGCGTACTTCACCATGCGGTCCATGAGGAAGCCGACCGTTCCTATCACGACCATTCCCGCCACCACGAGGTCGTAACGCGCGACGTCACGGGCGGTGAGGATCATGTAGCCGAGCCCGTACCCGCTCCTCACGCCGGTCATCTCCGCCGCCACCAGCGTCATCCATCCGATGCCTATCCCTATGCGAAGCCCGGTCACGATAGACGGCATGGCACCGGGAGTGAGCACGCGAAGTATTATCGTCTGGCGTCGCGCGCCAAGCGTGCGGGCCGCTTCCACAAGGCACGGGTCCACCGACTTTACTCCCGTTATCGTGTTCAGCAGGATCGGAAAAAACGCTCCCAGGAAGATCATGAAGGCGGCGGAGAACAACCCTATCCCGAACCAGATCACGGCGAGCGGCAACCAGGCCAGTGGAGGGATCGGCCTCACGACCTCCACCAGTGGGTCCAGGACCGCGTCGAAGACAGTCGACGACCCCATGAGGATCCCCAGCGGCACCGCCAGCACCACCGCTAAGGCGAACCCGATCAAGACCCGCTCCAGGCTGGCCAGCAGGTGCCACTGCAGGTAATACCCAGGCGGTAGCCCGGTAACGATAAGGTCGTATAGCCCCTTCACCACATCGACAGGCGACGGAGTTCTGCCAAGCGCACCCGCCATCGCCAGCAGTTGCCACAGTCCAAGGGCAAGGATGAAGGAGCAGCACTTCCATTTCCTCATTACTGGTGCCTCGTTTCATAGATACGGTTAAGCACCGAGAGCGTCGAAGCGCCGCTCCGGCAAGGCGCGTGACCGATGCGTACTCCTGTAGTACGCCGAGGGAGCGGAACGCAGCCGGAGTGGATGCAGCGGCGCTCGAATGCCAGCGTATCTGTGGAGCGGGGCACCTAATTCTCCCGGGGTAGAAACTGCTGATCAATAAGGGTATCGCAAAACGATTTGGCGCTCTCGACCTTTACCACCCCGATCTCCATCAGGAACTCAACGTATCGCTGGAGCCCCTTCACGTTGAGTTCATGCACGAACTCGATGTTCTTCATGGCGGCCTCCACCGCCTCGCTGTCCTGGCCGGTGAACAGGTGCCCCATGTCGGCCGATTCCAGGGGATTTTCGTTGATGTACTCGGTCGCCTTTACGTGGGCCGCCACGAAGCGCCGCACCGTGTCCGGGTTTCGCTCCGCGAAACCGCGGTCCACTACCAGGACACAGCACGGGTGATGGGGCCATATCTCGCTCGAGTTTTCCAGCACCCATCCCACGTTCTGCGCCACCGCCATCTGCGGGTACGGCTCCCAGGCCACGAACGCGTCTATCTGCCCGCTGGCCAGCGCGCCTATCATCTCCGGCGGCTTCAGGGTTATGATGTTTACCTCGTCCTCCCCCAGCACCGCCTCCGTCAATGCCAGACGAAACAGGAAATCCTGGACCGTGGAGTGCCCCGGGACCGCGACGGTGCGGCCCTTCAGCGCCGACACGTCTCCGGCCTCGAGGCCGCTTCGCACAATGATGCTGGACCCTCCCGCGTTGATCTGAGCGACTATCAGAATATCCACCATTTCCTGCGCGGCGAACGTCACAGCCGGCGCGGTTCCCACGTACCCCATGTCAAGCTCTCCCGCGGAGAAAGCGCTCATCTCCTCCGGGCCCGCGTTGAACACCCCGCCTTCCTTCACGTCCAACCCTTCCTCGGTGAAAAACCCCTTCTCCCCGGCGACGTAGTAGGCAAGCTGGTGCAGGTCGCTACGCAGGTACCCCACCTTCACGGCGTTGGTGGCGGGCTCCTTCTCACCGCAGCCCGTAAACATCAACGCCATTATCAGTATCGCCGATGCGATCACCGCCGGCGTCCCGCCCGGGATTACCCGGGACGTCCCGCTCCCACCCACCTGCCCGCGTTTCCTTCTCACAGGAGTATCCCTTCTATGTTGGCCAGCACCTGCTCGTCTGTGGAGTGCTCCATGATAACGGTGCCGGACAGGCATGTCGCCGCGCAGGTGCCGCACCCCTTGCACAGGGCCTCGTTCACCACCGCTATGCCCTCGTCGTCCAGCAGTATCGCCTCCAGCGGGCACGCCGTCACACATAAGGCGCATCCCCCGCATGACTCCCTGTCAATAACCGCCACCGCCGCCTCGACATCCACCTCTCCCCGGTCCAGCAAACCTATCGCCTCCGCGGAGGCGGCCCCGGCCTGCGCCACCGTGTCCGGTATGTCCTTGGGCCCCAGGCAGCATCCGGCCAGGAATATGCCGGCGGTGTTCGCTTCCACCGGCCGCAGCTTGAGGTGTGCCTCGGTGAAAAAGCCGTCCTGGCCCAGGGGTATCCCCAGGGTCGTCGCCAGCTTCCGTGCGCCCACCGCGGGCTCCAGGCCGGTGGCAAGCACGACCATGTCCACCGGGAGTTCCACCTGCCGCCCCAGCAGGGTGTCCTCGGCGAAGACCTTGAGTCGCCCCCCTACGCGGGCCACGTCGGCGCACTTCCCCCTCACGAAGAACACCCCTTCGTCGCGCACCGACCTGTAAAACTCCTGATACCCTTTGCCGAAAGCGGTAACATCTATATAAAACTCATAGACGCTCGCGGATGTCTTCTCCCGGGCAAGGTGCGCCTGTTTCATCGAGTACATGCAGCATACCCGTGAGCAGTACTGGTTGGTGTTCTCATCGCGAGAGCCGATGCAGTGCAGGAACGCTATCGTCTCCGGCTCCCGTCCCTCGGGAGTGAGTATCTTCCCCCCGGTCGGGCCCGACGCCGACAGCATCCTCTCGAACTGGAGAGCGGTCAGGACCTCGGGGTATCGGCCGTACCCGAACTGGGGGACGCGGCTCGCGTCGAAGGCGTCGAACCCGGTCGCCACCACCACCGCGCCAACCTCCACTTCCCGGGTGGTTTCCACCGCGTCGAAGTCGATTGCGCCGGCGCCGCAGGCATCCAGGCACGGCGATGAGCAGTTCCCCCTGGTCACCATGAGACAGTTTTCGATATCCACCGACGCCGAGAGCGGCACCGACTGGGGGAACGGAATGTAGATCACGGAGCGCGCGGATAACCCGGCTTCGAACTCATTCGGTATCTTGCCGGCCAGCACGCAGGCATCCTGGCAGTCGCCACACCCGGTGCAGCGGGACGCATCCACATACCTCGGCCTCGAACGCACCGTCGCCTTGAAGTTCCCGACGAAGCCGCTCAGCCCGACCAGCTCGCTCGAGGTCAGCAGTTCAATGTTCGGCTCCCTGGCCACGTCCACCATCCTGGGGGTCAGTATGCAGGCGGAGCAATCCAGTGTGGGGAACGTCTTGTCAAGCTGTGCCATGTGGCCGCCGATGCTCGGCTCCCTCTCTACCAGGAAGACCTTCCTTCCCGTCCCCGCGATGCCCAGTGCGGCGTGAATGCCGGCGATACCGGCTCCTATAACCAGGACCGCCTCCGTTACCGGGAAGGAGCGGGGCTCGAGCTCGCGGTCAAGCCGCGCCTTGTTTATCGCTCCGGCGAGCAGGGACTTCGCCTTGGCGGTAGCGGCCACCGGTTCGGAGTGCACCCACGAGCACTGCTCCCTTATGTTAGCCATCTCAAGCAGGTACGGGTTCAGCCCCGATTCCTCCACGGTGTTCCGAAACGTATGCTCATGCATTCGGGGGGAACAGGCGGCGACCACCACCCGGTCCAGGCCCAGTTCCCGCACGTCGGCCTTGATAAGCGCCTGGCCGGGATCGGAGCACATGTATTCGTACTCCCTGGCGACAACCACCCCCGGGAGCTTCAAGGCGGACTCGGCCAACCGCCGGCAGTCAACCGTACCGGCGATGTTGTTGCCGCAGTGACAGATATAAACGCCTATCTTTCCTGACATACGAACTCCATATGACCCTGTTACTACGAATTGTAACCCTTATTGACCGGTCAGTAGAATTATACTATCAACTTGTACGCGGCTTCTCCGGTAAACCTGTCCGCTCCTGAAGGCGCAACTTGAAGTATACGGATAGAAAAGCCGCTGTAAGCTCCTTCAATGTTCCTAGAAGCAGTTCCGCCTCGGCCTGCGAGTCCTCGCCGGACTCTATCCTGGCTTTCACCGACCTGGCCATCTGAGTCACCTCGCCGTATCCACCGGCCAGGTGCGCCAGCCGCTCTCCGGGAGAAACCAGGGCGGCGCGCTTCGCCACGAACGGCAGTCGGTACCACGCGTAGTCAAGGAACATCCGTACCTTCTCCGGTTCCCAAACTTTTAGCCCTATCCTCCAGGTAACCGGCATCTTCTCCAGCCCGAAGGCCACTATTCGGGCGTTGCTCACCTGCCGCCTTATCTCCCGCGCCAGACTCTCGGCTTCCTCGCCGCCCACCGGCTTGTCCCCTCCCCGGCCAGGCGTGTGCCGACCGCCCCCTAGTTCCCCCTTCCGCGCGCAGTGCCGGAGCAGCACCTCCGCCGCCAGCGCGTTGGCCCCGGGAAAGAGAGGGTGCTCCAGGTGTGGCCCGCTCACCACCACCGTGCCTTCCCCGATAGAGGAAACGACCGCGGCCGCCCGCCCGTCAACCAGACGCAGCACGTCACCCCTAGGCCACAGAAACGCGGCCCTGTCGCTCAAGCCCGAGAACCGAGCAAGGACCTCGTCTTTGTGGGCTCCCTCCATGATCGGCCCCCCAAACAGCGGGGCCCTGATGGTTGCGCCGGCGTCGAAGC
The DNA here is from genome assembly GCA_018896525.1 of Actinomycetota bacterium. Lineage (GTDB taxonomy): Bacteria > Actinomycetota > Geothermincolia > Fen-727 > Anoxymicrobiaceae > JAHIPE01. The sequence goes on along the minus strand of JAHIMR010000096.1, from coordinate 14,528 downwards.
AGGGAAAACCGGCGGCCGCGTCCCCGGGACCAACTTCAACCTCCCCATACACCGGGTGGAAGACCCACTCCTCGCCGTATCGCGCCAGGTACTTGTGGTCGAGGCACCTGGGCTTCGGCGGGTCGGGCATCACGTTCCGCATCTCGCCGGTCACCAGGCGAAACGGGGTGAAAGGCTCCAGGTCAACACCGGTCAGCACCAGGTAAGCGCCGGCGCATGAGCCCAGGTAGAGCCCTCCATCGCCCACGAAACGAAGTATGGCGCGGGCCCCGTCCCCGCCCAGGCTCTCCGCCATGGCGTAGGTGTCCCCTCCACCGACCAGCAGGAAATCGAACCCGTCAAGCCCGCCGGAAGACATATCTGACTCGACGATGAATGTGATGTCGTAGAGGCCGATACGCTCCATGAGGTCCGCGAACCATATCCATGAGTGAGACGCGCCCGAACCCGTGTAGACGGCAACCCTCGGGTATGCGGTAGTACGTCCCTCGTTTGGACCGGCGAAGAGAAAGGCCTTGCGGTAACGCTCGAACACCGGGTCGCGCTCTGCCTTTCCGAGGCGGCCCCTCACCGCCGTCACGCCCGCGCCCGGTCGAACATCTCCTTTATGCCGCCGGCATCCACTTCCACGCCGGCGGCCGGCAGGCACAGTTCCAGCAGTTCGGACAGCTCGACCCCCGACGTTACCAGGAACAGTGGGCAGATCCCCAGCACGTAGGCGGCCCGGTTTACCTCCAACCACCTGTCCTCGCTGCCCTGCGGAGGTGTCCGCGGCCCGAAGATGCCGCTCCCGGCTCCCTCACCCCGCGGCCAGGCCGCCCCGGCGGACCCGGTCAGCGCCTCCACCGCGGCGGCTATCTCCGTGGGGTCCTCGAGCGGCCCCGTCGACATCTCGCGAGCCCCCCTGACGGCATCAATGCCGGCTCGCGTCATCGCCTCCATCGCCCGACACGCGCCCTCGGCACCCCAGCCCCCCTGCCTGAGCCAGAGCGCGGCGGCGGGGTTGGTAACCATCAGCCCCGGTTCCTGGACCCCGTCGGAACCCATAACCGCCGGGTCCTCGTTATACTTGACGAACGTGTTGCAGGCGCAGGGGCAGGCGAAACATGAACGGTGCCGGTGCGCCAGCGGCTTCAGCCAGGCGTCGATACCCTCATCTTCCGGACCTCTGGAGACCCAGTCGAAGCCTTTTTTCGATGGCGATCCCCGCAGAAGGTCCATCGTCCGGTTGTAGAACTCCTCAGGGTCCTCGGCGTCGATCATGCCCAGCCCCCTCAGCGCTACAGCCTTGAGGTTCTTCGCTCCCATGAGGGCACCCAGCGCCGCGTTATCACCGCTCCCCCAGTAGTTGATGGAGAAGGAGGCAAGGTCGGATTTCGCTTCACCCGCGGGCCCGATGCTTACCACCTGGATCAGTTGCTCCCCCATCTCTTCACGGATGGCGTCGCACGTCCGCCAGGTGTCCTTGCCGGTGATCGGCGACGCGTCCACCAGGTCCGCCACTCCATCGTGCAGCCACAGGTACACCGGGTCAGGGGAGTTCCCCTTGATGAGCACCATCGAGAAGCCGGAGAGTTTCATCTCCGCCCCGGCGAACATATCCAGCGGGGCCACCGCCGGGCCGCCGGTGATCTGGCTCGCCCCGAGGACAAATCCCAGGCACGATGCGGGGGCGGTCGTCCCGGTCAGGATACCGGAACCGAGCAGTAACGGATTGTCTTGCGCGTGTCGGCGGAAGAGTTCCAGCGCCGCCGGAAGGACCGGCCCGGCCCGCCATGCCTCGTCTATCTCGACCTCCTCGGTGGTGCCGGCCTCCAGATCGACGATCAGTATGTCACCGTAGTACATGAAATCCATAACTACTCCCATCACTCCAGGTATAACGCTTCTTGAGGACAGATCGCCACGCACTGCGGCTCCAGCCCCGCGCTCTCGCACAGGTCACACGCCTCCCTGATGAGTATCGGCTTGGCCGAGGCGCCGCCCGACGCTCCTTCCTTCTGGAGCTCACCCAGCTTCATCGCCGTCGCCCCCTCCGGCCTCCCGATGAAGAGGTCCTCGGGGGTCTTTACCATGACGCCCATGTACCCCTTCTTTTCCTCGCCACGGTACAACATCACGCTTGACGAGATCATCGAGAACGCCTCGTCCCAATGGTAACCGCACGCCAGCTCACAAAGCGCACACCCGGTACACTCCAGCGGCTTGACTTTGACCCTCAACTTCCCTCCTTTTCCTCTCCATCATTCCGCCATCAGATTGAGAAACCCCCGTCAACGGTGAACAGTTGCCCGGTGATGTAAGAGCCGCCCTCGCACAGGAACGTGACAACATCGGCGACTTCACCGGACGTCCCCCACCGTCTCATCGGTATCTTCTCGAGCACCTTGGCCAGGACCTCGTCATCCTTCTGCAGTACCATGTCGGTCTCCACGAACCCCGGGACCACCGCGTTTACCGTGATGTTGAAGCGCGCCAGTTCTCTCGCCAGCGACTTGGTGAAGCCGAAGAGCGCGGACTTGGTGGTCGCGTACATCGAATCGCCCTTGTATCCCCTTACCCCGATCACCGACGAGATGTTTATTATCCGCCCCCACCCGCTCTCCTTCATCAGCCGCACCGCCGGTCCGGTCACGAAGAAAGCGCTCTTGATGTTGGTGGCAAAGAGCCGGTCTAGGTCCCCGGAATCCACGTCCTCAACCCTGCCGGAGTAGTAGATGCCGGCGTTATTGACCAGTATATCGATGCCTCCCAGGGAGTCGGCCACCTCCCGGATGAGCGCCTCACATTGCTCCGGATCCCCCACGTCCGCCCCCACCGATATCGCCCGGCTTCCCATCGATTCTATCTCGCGGACGACCTCGCGGGCCTTGTCGTCACGGGTGCGGTAGTTCACCGCGACGTTCGCCCCATGGCCTGCCAGGGAAAGCGCCATCTCCCTTCCCAGCCCACGGGAAGACCCCGTTACCAGCGCTACCTTTCCCTCAATTGATTCCATCGCTTCCCCCCTCATAGTGCCCCGTCTCAGACGGACTCGACGAGGGTTGATGACTCTTCGAATTTCCCGTACCTGTCGCGATAGACGTCCCAGACCTCTTCCAGGGTGGCGTAGGCCCTTACCGCGTCCATCGTCAGCTCGAAGAGGTTTTCATTGTTCTCGGCGGCCTCCCGAAGCTTCTCGGTCGCCTCGCGCGTCTTACCTTCATCACGCCTCTCCTTGAGCCGGGCTATCCTCTCCTTCTGCGCGTCCTCCATCTCCTGGGTTATCTTCAACAGCTCTATCGGGGGCTCATCCTCCTCCACGTACTTGTTGACCCCTACTATCACCTGTTTCCCGCTCTCGACATCCTTCTGGTAACGCCAGGCGGCGCGGGCAACCTCCCTCTGGATGAACCCGTTCTCCACCGCCTCCAGCATCCCGCCCATCTCGTCAATCCTGTTTATGTACTCCCAGGCCTCCTCCTCCAGTTCGGAGGTGAGTTTCTCCACGAAGTAGGAACCGCCCATCGGGTCGATGGTGTTTGCCACCCCGCTCTCCTCGGCGATTATCTGCTGGGTCCTGACCGCGAGCTTCGACGACTCCTCGGTGGGCAGCGCCATCGCCTCGTCGTAGGAGTCGGTGTGCAGACTCTGGGTCCCCCCCAGCACCGCGGCCAGCCCCTGGATCGTGGCCCGTACCACGTTATTGAGCGGCTGCTGGGCGGTCAGCGAGCAACCGGCGGTCTGGGTGTGGAACCGAATCATCATCGAGCGCGGATCCCGGGCACCAAAGCGCTCCTTCATTATCTGCGCCCACATTCTGCGCGCCGCCCTGTACTTGGCTATCTCCTCAAAGAAATCGTTGTGGGCGTTCCACATGAACGACAGGCGCGGGCCGAACCTGTCCACGTCGAGCCCCCGGTTTATGAACGACTTCACGAACTCTATCCCGTCGCTCAAATTGAACGCCAGTTCCTGGGCCGCGGTACAGCCCTTCTCCCTTATCTGGTAGCCCACGATGCTTATTGGGTACCAGCGGGGGACATTAAGGGTGAAGTACTCCACCACATCGGTGCAGAGCTTAAGCTCCGCCCTCCTGGGAAGCACCCTGACGTTTGCCGCCACGTCACGGCAGAAGCTGTCGTTCTGGAACGTTCCCTGGAGCCGCTTGAGGTCGGCGCCCTGGTCTATCGCCATCGCCAGGTACATGCTCGGTATCGGCGGGTAAGCGATAACCAGCGAGGTGCTGACCTCGGCCAGCGGGATGTCGGCGAAGAGTCTCTCCATGTCCTCCAATGAATCGAGGGGCACCCCGTTTCGGCCCACCTCCCCGTGCGCCAGCGGGTGGTCCGAGTCAAGGCCGTGTATTGTGGGCATGTCGAACGCCACGTTGAGGCCCGGTGCCCCGTGCTCTATCAGGTACTTGAGCCGCCGGTTGGACTCGTCGGGGTCCCCGAAGCCCATGAACTGCCTTATCGTCCACGGCCGGCCCCTGTACATGGTGGAGTGTATGCCGCGGGTGAACGGGTACTCACCAGGGAACCCGATGTCCCTGACGTAGTCGGCATCGGGCAGGTCCCACGGCCCGTAGAGTCTTCCTATCTCGTGGCCCGACACCGTCTCGAACCGCTCCCTGCTCTCGCTACTTGCTGAGAGGGCGGGTGCGAGGACCTCTCTTTCCCACCTCTCCTTCTCGCGCTCTAACTCGTTTCTCTCGTCATCGTTCACTCGTTATCACGCCCTTGTGAGTTATCCGCTTTCCATACCTGAGCCGCCTGGTGCCCTCCGGGGTTGCTGTCCGGCGCGCCAAATAGGTACTCGACTATCTCATCCGCCGCGCTGTGGGGGTCTATCTCCCTGGCCGACATTCGCCCTATCAGCCCTGCCCCCACTTCATCCTCGTCCAGCGCGTTCTCCGCCGCCCGGGAGACCCTCACCTTGAGTATCTCCAGCAGCTCCGCCTTCATCCTCTGGACCGTCTTCTCCTCCATCAACCCGCTTTGAACCAGGAAGGCGCGGTGCGCGGCGATCGCGTCGGCCAACTCGCCTACGCCTTCCCCGGAGAGGGCTACTGTTGAGATCACCGGCGGTTTCCAGGCCTCCTCATCTATCCCCGGCTTGGTCTCCAGCATCATCTCGAGGTCGGCTACCGCCCGGGGAGCGCCGTCCCGGTCCGACTTGTTCACCACGAAGATGTCACCTATCTCCAGGATCCCCGCCTTGATGGCCTGTATCTCGTCGCCGCCCCCCGGCATCGTCACCACGATGCAGGTATGCGCGTACTTGACGACCTCGATCTCCACCTGCCCGGCACCAACTGTCTCGACGATTATGACATCCTTTCCGAAGGCGTCCAGGATGTTGATGACGTCGTTGGTGGCTACCGAGAGCCCGCCCAGCGCGCCACGGCTCCCCATGCTCCTGATAAACACACCGGGGTCGCCGGACAGTTCCTGCATCCTCACCCGGTCCCCCAACAGGGCCCCGCCGGTGAACGGACTGGACGGGTCCACGCATATTATCCCCACCGTCCGGTCCTCATCCCGGTAATGCCGGGCAAGGCGACAGGTCAGGGTGCTCTTCCCCGAGCCGGGTGAGCCGGTCATGCCAACGATATGCCCACCCCCGGAGTGGCGGTGGAGCATCTCAAGGGCCTGGCGGGCCTGAGGGTCGGCGTTTTCCACCATGGTTATCAGCCGGGCCGCCGCGCGCCGGTCGCCTTCCAGTAGTTTCCGGTAGAGGTCGTTCGGGGAATCCTTCACCGCTGCTCCTCCCGTTCCCGTATGAACGCGACTATCTCCCGGGTGTCGGTCCCCGGACCGAAGACCCGCGACACCCCGTGCTCGGCCACCAGGACCTCGGCGTCTTCTCTAGGGATGACCCCCCCGGCAATCACGGTTACGTCCTGGGCGTCGCTTTCCCGAAGCAGTTCCATGATTCGCGGGATGAGCGCCATGTGAGCCCCGGACAGTATGGACAGGCCCAGAACATCCACGTCCTCCTGGAGCGTGGCCTCCACCAGGTTCTCGGGGGTCTGCTTCAAACCCGAGTAGATTACCTCCATCCCCGCGTCCCTCAAGGCCTGCCCCACAATCAAGACTCCCCTGTCGTGACCGTCCAGCCCCGGCTTGGCCAGGAAGACTCTTATCCTCTTCTCCATGCCACCTCTCTTTTCACCCGTCTTCGTACGGTCCGTCCAGAGTGATAAGCAGATTATATTGATAGAGGACACTGCTGTTCAACCACCATGAACCGTTGGTTGTGTTACAATACGACAAATTTTCTTGACCGTTGCCCCTTCCCAGTGCAGGAGGAAAACAGGCCGGCGAGAGGAAACGAGAAGCATGGCCAACAAGCGCATCGAGCTCGAGCAGTGCAAGTACTACGTTAACCTCCAGCAGGAGTATCCTGACCGGAAGACCGTGCACTTTGGAATCATGATGGCGCTCATAACCTGCATCCTGTTCGTCTTCGGCTTCTTCGTGCTGGGTATGCTCTCCGGCGACCTGGCAACTAACCCCGCGAACGTCCTGGAGAAGCCCCCCGAGCAGCCGGCCGAAACGATGCCCGAGGGATTTGAGATGCCGGAAGGCATGGAGATGCCGGAAGGCATGGAGATGCCGGAAGGCATGGAGATGCCCGAGAGTGTTCCACCCACACCGTCGCCGGGAGAAAGTGAGTCCCCGGATAGCGGTGGGCTGACAGGACCCGCGCTTTGCGATACTGGCACGCCTGGTGGCACGGCCCTCTCGGAAGCCCTGCTCGCCCAGGCCGAACCGGTGCCGGACCCCGCGCCTTTCGAACCGGAGATAACCATCCCGCCCCGGGACGGGTCAGTTCCCACCCCGCCGGAAGCGGAGGGAGAAGAGGAGGACGAGGGCCCGGGCCAGCAAACCACCGGCGTCGGCAACCTGGCCAACCTGGCCAACAGGTTGGGCGGCAGGGGGTTCCAGCTATACCTTCTGGTTGTAACGATCGCGCTCATGGTGATTATGTACCTCCCCGTTCGGCGGGTACGCCTCGAGAGGAAGCATCGTAAATGAAAGCCAATGTGATCGTCTTCGAGGCCTCCGTCTTCGTATTCTTCATAGTTTTCTATCTGGGGGCGCGCCGCGCCATGGGGAAAAGCCGCGGCCGGGCGTTCCTTCTCGGCGCGGTCCTGTTCTCGCTCGCGATAGAGACCGCCGCCGTTCTGGGGGGGGTCAAGAACTTCTACTGGTACGCGCTGGGCGACTACTACAACCATTACCCACTGGGCGGTTATGCCATCTGGCTTGGGGTCGTTCCACTCGCCGCCGTCCTGCTGTGGTACATCGTTGCCGCCTCATCATACCTGACGGCGACCACCCTGATGCCCAACGGCAAGTGGTACTCGCGCTCGGCAGTAGCAGGTGTTCTCGCCATGGGATTCTACATGCTCATCGAGCCGATCGCGGTCACCAACCACTGGTGGACCTGGAACGTGAAGAGCTTCTACGTAATCGACGTGCCGCTGCTGGTCCTGTTCGCGGTGTTCTTCTCGGTGTTCCTGCTTCTCGCCAACTACTACCTTACGATCGCCGGCATGCGAGACATCAAGGCCCTGGGTTCCCTGGAAAAGATGACGGTCAGGCGCTGGCCGATCGACTCGAAAGAGGCCGCCAGGAACCTCAAGTGGAGCCACCTGCAATCGCTTTTCCTGTTCCGGCTGATCCCCTGCCTGGTCGCCTTCGCGGTTGCTATCGCACCGCTGATGTTCATCCTGTGGCTGGTGGCCAACCGCGGGCAGATACCGCCGGGATGGTAGCGCCGGGCGCGCCGCCTGACCCAATCACTAATACAGGCCCGTAACAGGTTCCTTTCGCCAGTCAAGGAACCCCCCTGTTGCTCCCCCCAGGCTCGCGGTGATGCTCGAGCCCTCAGTGACTTCCCCGATATCTTCCCACCGGACTCCCGCTTTAGAGAGCACCTCGCCTACCGCCGGGGCGTTGGAGGGCTGCACCGCCAGCAGGAACCCGAACGACGGATAAGCCTTGAGCCACCATGAAAGCTCAACCCCCGGCGGCACCGGCACCCGGTCGAGGGCGATATTCGCGCCCGCGCCTGACGCCTCCAGCATCATCGCCGCGGTCCCCAGCACGCCGGGATTCGAGATGTCCCTGCACGCGGAGCAGAGCCCCCCGCGGGCAAGTTCGGGAAGCGCCTCTAGTTTTCGGAGGGCCTCGTCACTTCCGCCGCCAGTCACCGTGTCCCAGGCAAAGAAACGTGGGTGCATTCTCCCCTCGAGGTCAACGGCAACCAGCAGTCGATCCCCCGGTCTGGCTCCGTCGCCCCTGAGCAGGTGACTCGCCAACCCGGCTATCGATACCGCCACTACCGGTGAGTCGCCCTCCGGGCCGGTGTGGCCGCCGAGCAGCGGAACGCGGTATATCTCGAGGCCCATTCCCAGCCCGTCCAGGAAGAGCCGGCGCCGCCCGGGTGAGATGCCGCCCTCGAATACGATCGCGACCATCCCCAGCGGCCTGCCCCCCATCGCGTATATGTCGCTTACGCTCACCGCCACCGCGCAGAACCCGGCGAACTCGGGGTCCTCCAGCAACGGTGGCCATATCCCCTCGGCGGAAAGCAGCAGGTACCCGCCCTCTATCTCCACGGCCCCCGCGTCGTCACCGGGTCCATAGACACCGTCGGCGCCATCGATCGCGCCGTTCCCGGTAAAGCGCCCGGCCCACTCCCCCACCACCCGCTTCCTGGACAGCCCGGGGTACTCTCTCAACTCTTTCAGTAACCCATCAATCTCCATGCCACCGATTCTACAGCGAATGACAAAATGGTGCCTGGCACCATTTCGTCATTTTCGCCCCGGACTGTTGCATAACGCCTCCCTTGTAGCGCCGGCATCTTGCCGGCATAGGCCTCGCCTCTGGGCTGTTGCATAACAGGCACCGTTTGGGTGGCGGTTGTATAATCGGCGGTGATGGATAACGAATACGATAACAAGCGGTATGCAGAGGTAATCCTGGACTCGCCGGTGAAGGGGCTCGATCGCCCGTTCCACTACGAGGTGCCCCCGGACCAGCGCGAAAACGTGGAAATCGGCTCCCTGGTGCTGGTGCCGTTCACCAACCGGCTGATTCTTGGGTACGTGGTCGGGTTCACGACCCAACCCGAGGTACACGGTATCAAGAGCATCTCCCGGGTGCTGGACGAGCCCCCCCTGTTCGACTTCGACGGACAGCGCCTTTGCCGCTGGATCGCCTCGCATTACCTGTCCTCCCTGTCACAGGCGTTCCGCCTGGTCACACCACCCGGCCGCAGCCGAAAGGTCAAGCGTTTTCTGTCACTCGCCGTCAGTCGGGAGCAGGCGACCCTTTTCGCGGCGGGCGACCAGACGGCGCTGCCCGACGTTATCGAGGTGCTTTCCGCTTCCGCCGGCGAGATCGAGATGGCCTCGCTGAAGAAGCACCTGGGAGGCGGCAGCGTATCGGCGGCGGTAAGGACCGCGGAATCGGCGGGAATCATCTACAGCAGGTTTGCCCTCAGTTCACCGGCGGCGAGGCCCCGCCTCAGGAACGTTGCCCACCTCACTCATAAAGGCAAAGACCCGTCAATTCTCGAGGGGCTCCCACCTCGCCAGCGGGACATCGTGGAACACCTGCTCGCGCATCAGGGCACGGATTTCCAGACCGATCTCCTTCGGAGCACAAAAACCAGCCACTCCAGCCTGGCGTCCCTCGCTGGCAAGGGCCTCCTGGAGATAACACGGGAGGAGGCCCGGCGGCGCCCGACGCTCACCGGCGGGCTGGAGGAACACAAACGCCCTACCCCCAACACCCACCAGCAAAAGGCGATAGAGCACATCAACAGCGCGATAAGCGAAGGCAGGCACCAGGTCTTCCTGCTGGAAGGGGTTACCAGTTCCGGGAAGACAGAGGTGTACCTCCGGTGCATCGAGCGGGTTCTCTCCGAAGGAAAGAGCGCCATCGTTCTGGTCCCCGAGATATCGCTCACGCCCCAGACGGTGGAACGCTTCGAATCCCGTTTCCCGGGAGAGGTTGCCGTCCTTCACAGCCGCCTCGCCCCCGGGGAAAGGTTCGACGAGTGGCGGGGCATACGCCAGGGCCGGTACCACGTGGTGGTCGGCGCCCGCTCCGCCCTGTTCGCGCCGGTTTCGAACCTCGGCCTCATAGCCATCGACGAGGAGCACGAAACCTCCTATAAGAGTGACACCGCCCCGCGATACCACGCCCGGGACGTTGCCGAGGCGCGCGCCCACATGGCCGGGGTTCCGGTGATACTGGGCAGCGCGACCCCGTCGTTCGAGGCGATAAAGCGCGCCCGGGCCGGGATATACGAGCACCTGGAACTCCCCCGGAGGATCGACAACCGCCCCCTGCCATCGGTCGAGGTCGTGGACATGAGGTCCATCGGAGGCGCGGGAACGATTCCCCTTATCTCCCCCATCCTGCTGGACGCTCTCTCGAGGACGGTGGAAGCGGGGGACCAGGCAATCCTTTTCCTTAACCGCAGGGGCTTCGCCAACTACCTGCAGTGCCACTCCTGCGGCCATATCATGGGATGCGACGAGTGCGAGGTCAGTCTCTGTTACCACATCAGGGGAGATATCTTGAGATGCCACCACTGCGGCAAGACGTGGGGCGTGCCGGCACGTTGCCCGGAGTGCGACCGCGGCCCGCTCAAGCGCTTCGGGGCGGGCACCCAGCGGGTCGAGGAGGAGTTGAAAAAACAGCTGCCCGGCGTATCCATGATCAGGATGGACACCGACAGCACCTCCGCTAAAGACGCCCACTGGCGCCTGCTTGGAGCGTTCAAGGCCGGGGAGGCGCAGGTGCTCATCGGGACCCAGATGATCGCGAAAGGGCTCGACATCCCCGGGGTGACGATGGTGGGTGTCATCAACGCAGATACCGCGATGGCGCTGCCGGACTTCCGCGCCTCCGAGCGGACGTACCAGCTCCTGACACAGGTGAGCGGCCGCGCGGGCCGCGGCCTTCGCCCCGGAAGGGTCGTGGTCCAGACGTTCAGCCCCGACCACCCGGCGATACAGGCGCTTACCGGCGATGTGGCCTGCTTCGTGGATGAGGAGCTGAAAGCCCGCCTCGGCGCCTTCTACCCCCCGTTCGTGAGCCTGGTGAACGTGCTGGTCACCTCTCCGGACGTCAAGGCCGCCTCGAGGTCGGCCCAGCGAATGAAGCACATACTCGAGACCGATCTCTCCGGCACCCCAACAACGATACTGGGGCCTGCCCCCGCGCCGCTTTCCCGGCTGCGCGGCAACTACCGCTGGCATATCCTTCTGAAAACGGGGGACCTCGACGCGGTGTCACCAAGCATCGGGAACGCTGTGAGCCGGTTCTACGAGTACGCCCGCAACTTTCCCGCGGGCAAAGACGTCAGGATATCTCTCGACGTAGACCCGGTGTCTTTACTTTAAGGAGGAAGATGCTGGAGGTTAGAATAGAGCAGCAACGCATACGGGGCTACTTATCCTGATGGAAAGCAAAGCAATTTCCGGCAGCAAGCCGGTTGAAACAGGTTCCGTGCCGGCGGATCGCCCCGGCAATGAACCGAACGGGAACTCGAAGCCGCCGTCATCGCGGATAAGCAAGATACCCATCGCGGCCGGCGTCATGTTCGTATGCTTTGGAACCATCGCCATCCTGGCGGTGCAAAGCGGGTTCGGCCTCAGCGTTCGTTCCCCCAGAACCGAAAGACTGGCCAGTGAGGGCCTTCTGGCCGCACTGGGAAGACTCCTCGGCATATCGGGATTGTCCCACGGCACACTGACCGCCCTCTACTTCTCCTTGATCGTAATACTCTTCGCGGCTTACCTGTGGGCCATAATCCTGGCCCTTAAAAAGGGTGAAAAGGTGAGCAGGCCGCTGGTGTACGGTTTTTTCGCGGCTTTCTCACTGTGGCTGTTGTTCCTTCCGCCGCTGCTTTCGCAGGACGCCTTCAGCTACATCTTCTACGGAAAAGCGCTTGCGGTGCACGGCAAGAACCCACTGGTTACGGTTCCCGCTTCCTTTCCCGGAGACCCCGTGGTTCAGTATATCGGCTGGAAGCATACGGTGTCCGTCTACGGGCCGCTCTCAAATTACATAAGCTCCCTGCTGGTCATTATCTCCGGAAAGAGTGTCACGTCAAACGTCATCGCGTTCAAGCTCTTGAACTTCGGTTTCCTGTTGGGAAGCCTTTTCCTGCTCGACGACCTTGCCGGGAGGCTCCTGGGCGAAAGGGGCAAGCTGGCGCTACTGATTACCGCCTGGAATCCGTTGATTATCATTCACTTCTCCGGTTCGGTGCACCACGACACGATCATGATCTTTCTGATACTCCTTGGACTTCTCCTGTACAGAAAGGAGTACCCGGTGCTTGCCATATCCTTCATCGTTCTCGCGGCGACGGTCAAGGCCATCGCCCTTCTGGTTTTGGTGCCGGTCCTGGTGCTTTTCTTGAGGGAAAACGCAAAGAGGACCCTGTCCCAATACCTCGCCGCCATTGCCGTCCTGGTGGCGGTACCGCTTGCCATGTATCTACCACTCTGGTCGGGCATCACCAGGAACGTGAACCAGGTGTTGAGCATGGGAGAGAAATCCAGTTTGAGTTCAATTCCGTCAATCCTGGGAACTGCAATAGAAGCGTCGGTCCGGTGGTTGGGAGGGCCCGCAAACACCACCGCCGGTCACTGGGCCGTCCGAGTACTGTTCCTGCTGTTTTTCCTGGCAGCGTTCCTGGCACTTTGCGTCAGGGTACGAGAGTACCACTCGCTGATCTTCGCCTGCGGCGCAATCGCGCTGCTCAACACGCTCACCGCCCCGTATCTGATGCCCTGGTATATCGGCCTGGCGCTCTTCCTGGTAGTGCTCTCCGGTTCCAGCCTCTGGATCGGCGCTACAGTGGGAGCCACCTTCTCCTTGAGCTGTTATGTCAGGACCATCAACGGACAAACCGGGGTGGTAGCATCGGTTCTCTTGCTTCTGGTGGCGGTTTTTCTTCTGGTAGGTGTTCTTCGCAACCGGGGCCGGGCGCATGCCACGTTCGCGGATAGTTACTCCATGGGTATGCGGTCCATGGAGTAAGGGAGAGGGGCGTCAGCGGGGATCTTGTGGATGTACCGGCGTCGGAACTCCGGGTCCTGCATGCGGCAGGGGACCGTCTTCTTCCGGTACTCGGGGTGTGCGCGCATGCGGTTCCATATCACCCGGAGGGGTTCCTCGCGTACGTTGCCGAAGTGCAGCGGGGTGAAGTCACAGGGGGTCACGTACCCGTCGTGGGTTATATGCAGCTGGTACCTGGCGCCGAAGCAGCCGATGATGTCGGTATCGTTGACGTACGACATGGTCACGATCTTTGGTCCCCGGTCCCTGGCGAACTGTCCCTCCTGCAGGTCGGTGAGCGCCCGGTGTTCCTCACCGGTAAGCAGGAGGTTCTCGCGGCCGATCATCTTGCCGGTGGGGGTCACGTCGAAAACGGTCAGCTCCTTCACCCCCAGGCCCTCTCCCAACTGGAGGAACCTCTCGGCGTACCGTCCGGCCACCGACTCGTGGGTGGCGAACGTGCTGATGCCGGTGGATATCCCCTCACGGGCCGCGAGGCGCAACCCCTCACAGGCACGTTCGAACAGCCCCGCCACTCCCCTTCCGCTGTCGTGCTCCTCCGCCACCGGGCTGTCCAAACTCACGAACATCACGCTGAGGCCAGCCTCACCTAACTCCTTGACCGTCTCGCGGTCCAGGAAGTATCCGCTGGTAAACATCTGCGGCGTTGAATCGCACCTCTCGATATGCGATACCAGCTCCGGGAGGTCGTCCCGTACCATCGGCTCTCCCCCGGTCAGCACGACGCTTCCCGTCATCATCTCCGCGCACTGCTCGATGACCTCCTTGAGTTCACCGGTTTTCATCTCCCCGGTGGTGGGCCGGCGGTCCGCGGAGCAGTGATAACAGGAGCACGGGCATCGCTGGGTGACGGAGAGCGTAACCGCGGTGGGGCCGCTCGCCATGTGGAGGTCCCGGCAAACCCCCCCCAGCAGTATCTTCCGGTACGCCCTGGTCCCGAACGGGGGAAGGTAGAACGTGTAGTGCCCCGGTGAAGCGTACTTGGTGAACGGTATCCTCTGGGGAAACTTCTCCACCAGGTAGCAGCCCAACGAGAACGACCCCGGCATCCCGGGGGGTCCCAGGTTCCGGTAGAAGAAGCGGCGAAACCGCCTCAGGGGCGGGCGGTGAACGACAACACCCGCGTCCGGTTTCTCCTCATCCGTATTCATATCGTGCTTCCCCTGGTTCTTTTCACGAGACACATACTCCCCCATAAGCCTCCATCGAACTAAGTTTACCCTGGGAGATCACAAGAGGCACCAGGTCTTGGAAGGGACGAAAGTGCAGAACTTTAGGGGGTTGACTCGGTAGGTGGTGGAGTGGCCCTCGGGGCTGATTTCCTCCAGGAGGTGATACTCCCCGTCGTAGACGTGGGTGCGGGGCTCCGCGTGCCCCGGTTCCTCTACGGTGGTTATTCGCCCCTCGACATCGTAGGAGAAGGTGGTG
>JAHIMR010000095.1 GCA_018896525.1 Actinomycetota bacterium | reverse complement strand
CCGGTTCCTCCTCGAGGGCACCCGGACCCGAGTCACCGATGAGTTTCAACGGAAATATCCAGACCCGACGTTTCGTCCCTCCGCTGTCGGGCATGGTTTCCCGGTAAGGCGATCCGGTCAGGCCCACCCTGCCCTCGAAGATATAGGAGTTCTCGCCGGTTTGCTTGAAGAGGAACACGTCCACGCCGTCTGAAGCGGACTGGCCCAGCGTCTTGTTGTTGGAAGTCAGGCCCTGGTCCCCTCTACGCCCCATGCCCTGGTAATGAAGGACACCGTCCACCCACCTGGTCCAGTACCCGGCCTCCCCCGGAGTGTAGGAGAGAACCAGCGTGTTGGTTTTTCGGCTCCCGCGCATCGCTCCCATGGGAGAGCACCTGAAGATGGCGCATATCCCCTGGTTCGTCAGCACCCGGCCTGGATCGAGCCCGGGGTCAAACGGCAAGACGCCCCTCCTTCTAGCAGAAGGGTGGGACCGTTAGTCCCACCCTTCTTTCTACGGTATGTCGACGCGACGGTTCAAGCAAGCCGGTAATAGGCGAAGATGCCGGCGCCAACCAGAAGGAGCGCCGCCAGGATCGAAAGCACCAGCGCTATTATCCAGCCGTTCGCGGCCGACTTGCTCTGTATCGGCTGTGTCTGTATCAGGAGCCGGACGTCGCTTTCCGAGTCGGGGTTCTCCACCCTTCCGATAAAGTTGTCGAAGTTCTCACCCCGCTCCGCGATCGCGGCAAGCTCTCCCTGGGTCAGGTCGAGCTCATTGATGCTCTCGGTCAGACCTTCCTGCATTACATCGGTGCCCTGGCTGACCGCCTCCTCCAGGCCCGCCTTCAGCTCTCCCAGGCCGCCCTCGATCTGGCCGGCCCCGTAGATGAGCGTGTCCGGCGTCGAGAAGGACCCCAGGCCCGTGACGGCGTCTCCCAGGCCATCTCCGATCTGGACCAGGCCCTCCCGGAGGCCCGGGTTGGCCATGCTGCCGGTGCTGAGGTTGCCCTGCAACAGGCTCAAGCCGCTGAAGACGGCGCTGGACCCGTACAGCAGGGTGTCGGGGCTCTGGGCGCTCCCGATGCCGGCAAGCATATCCACCAGCCCACCGGTTATCGCATTGGTGCCGTACAGCAGGGTGTCGGGGGTCGCCACGTCGCCGATGCCGGAGGCCATGTCGGACAGCCCGTCGTAGGTGGCCTGGGCCGCGTACAGGAGGGTGTCGAGGGTTGTAGCGCTCCCGATGCCCGCCTTCATCTGGGCCAGTCCCCCCTCTATCTGGGCCAGGCCGTTCAGCATTGTATCGGGCGTGGCATCGGTCCCGATGCCGGCCACCATCGTGTCGAGGCTCATCTTCATGTACTGCAGGTTGGGGATTATCCCGTTGGGCAAGGCCGCCGTCAGGCCGTTGTACATCTGCTGGATTCCAACCGCAGTCGGGTCAAGCGTGCCTGTGTACGCGGCCATCAACGCGTTTATATTGGGAAGATAAACGGCACCCCAGGCTAGGTCAGCAACCGGAATTCCATTAACGTAGTCGTATATACCCCCGGAACTAGCTTTCATCTGCGCCGATATACCTGCTACCGCAGCGTAGATGCTCGCGGGGTTAGCCGGGTCCATGTTGGTTGCCATCGTGCTCAGGCCACCGATTATGGTGGCAGGGTTTGTCGCGACACCCAGCCCGTCGCTTATCTGCTGTAACCCCTCCTTGATACCCGGGTTGGCCGGGTCCCCGGTGCTCAATCCGGCCTTCACATCGCCCACCCCGGCAACGAGATCGTCGATGCCGGCGATCGAATCGTTCATGCCGGCGATCATCGCGCCGACGGCGTAGAGAAGCGTATCCGGGGTGGCCGCGCTCCCTATGCCCACCAGCATCTCGCCAAGACCCTGGGTTATGGCGTTGGTACCGTACAGGAGGGTGTCGGGCGTCTCCTGGGTGCCGATCCCCGCCTCCATCTCCTGGAGACCCCCGGTTATGGCGTTCACCCCGTAGAGCAGGGTGTCCGGCGCGGTGGCGCTCCCGATGCCCGCGGTCATCTGGTCGACACCGGGAACCATCTGGCTGTTTATGTTGTACCGGGCGTACGGCAACCCGTCGGTGGTGCTGGCCATCAGGACCAACCCGCCGGAGATCTGGTTGATGCCGTACAGGAGGGTGTCGGACATGCCGGTGTCCCCTAACCCCAGCACCGCCTCAGCCAGTCCGGCGCCAAGCTGCTCGACGCCGCCGTACAGCTCGGTCAGCCCGTCGGTGAACTCGGGAAGCGGATCGTGCTGGTTGGTCTCGGGGAGCACGAATGCTACCGCCAGCGTCAACGGATCCAGGGCGAAATCCTTGACGTCCGCCTCTATCCATATAGCGTGGGTATCCTCGGTGGCGGGCGGGAACAGCGGTATCGACCAGCCGGGCTGGAAGAAGGTGGGATTGTAGAACATAACGCTGGTATGATCCGTCTCCATGTTAGAGAAAACGGTGTTGTAGAAGTACCAGTCATACGGCTGTATCACTATCGGAAGGTACGTCTCCACGCTCTCGACTACCTCCTCGCCGGTAATGGAATCGGTGTAGGTCACCTCCGTCTTCTTCTTGGAGGTGTTCTTCATATGCAGTTCCATCCTGAAGTGGCCGCTCTCACCCGCGATGTCGTTGAGGTCCTCGACCACTTCGTCATCCAGCCAGTACCGCCACTCAGTCTCCAGCGGCAGCTTCTCCAGCTCCACCTCGGCGCTTTCATCGCTGAGCATATTGGTGGTGACTAACATCTTGTTGCCGCTCACCTGTACGTCCTTCCACACCTGGCCGTCATCGGTCACCTCTGGCGTCGTGAAACCGCTCACTCCCTTGACTTTGGGTTTCTCGGCCAGGTCGGAAGGCCTGTCGACGGTTATGGTCCCGTTACCGTCAAGTGACAGCCAGTCGACCACCTGGACGGACTTGACCTCTCCCATCGGCGTTATCTCCTCGACAACCAGCTGGTGGTCATCGATGACAATGCCGCTACTGCCCCCGGCCGTCGAAGACCCGGGGATGGCCGCCAGGGGTAACATCACCAGGAGCAGGGCAAGGACCAGAAGGGCCGGTGTCCTCTTTATCCTCTGCATATCAATCAACCCCCTTCACCTTGCTGGGCGGCCTGTTTCTTACGTATATCTCCCAGTAGTGGTGTCGCCACCAGGGCGGCAAACAGCAGGCCTACCAGGACCGAAAGCAACACTCCGAAAAACGTGTTCAGCATCTGTTGGTTCGCCGAGGTGAACTTCTCCATGAACATGTAGTCGAACTGCGCCATTACCGCGAGAAACGAGGCCCATCCCACTACCGTCATGGGCAGTATCTCCGTGAGCTTGGGAACGCTGATGAGTCCGGCGACCAGCAGGAATATAGCGCCCGCGATCGCGGCCGAGATGACCGCGTAGGGAGGAAACACAGCCATGGCCAGAACGTATGTGAAAAGACCCAGCACCACCCCGACGACTCCCCCCAGGACCATCCATGGCAACTTCTTGAGCTCCGACCCCGCGGCCACGTAGACCGCGAACACCACCAGCGCCGCCCAGTAGCCGGCCCCACCTATGTACTGGTAGAGCCATATCCACAGGAAACCCATGACCGCAAGAGCCACCGCCAGTATGAGATTCTTTTGATAGCTTTTTAACCTATCCAAGACTGCTCACCCCCCGCTTTCGAGAACAAGATAAACCCTGCCACTTACACCTTTATTATAACTACTTCAACCGTCAACAGTCACTACCTCTATCGGCATTTCCACCTATATTAGTGACAGGTACGACCCTGAATTATCAAGACACTCGTTATCAGGCTCAGGCAGAGCCCACCAGCATGCCGGGCTGTCTGTGTCTATCTGCTAGAATCAAGGAAACGTCAGGAGTTAAGGCATGTTTACAAGAAGAGTCCTTCTGGTTTTAGTCAGTACTTTGATCGCAATCGCGTTGGCCTTGGCCGGATGCGGCAGCGGGCAGGAGACGACAGACCTCTCCGCCGAGAAGGCGAGGGAGGTCCTCGATGACTCCAACAGGAAAATGGGAGAGCTCGAGTCCCTCGAGGCGTACGGCGTATATGACCTGGAGGCGCAGGGTTCGCAGGGCGAGGACCTGGATTTCGAGTTCGAGGTAGCGATGGATGTTTCTCCCGGGAATCCTGAGGTCCACATGACGATAAACAGCGCTGACAAGACCACTGATGTCTATATGAAGGACGGCTATACGTACCTTGAGGTACCTGACGAGGGGTGGGTCAAGACCGAGACCGAGGCCTCCGACGCCGACGGCTTCTCACCACCGACCCCAACCCGCATATTGGAGTTCTCCGAGAACGCCAGGAACCTGCGAATGGTATCGGAAGACCGCGACCACTACCGTCTCGCCTTTGATGTCGGCGAGGAGTTCATCGAGCAGCAGATCAAAGCCAGTTTCGGCGTGGGAGGGTCGGTTGCCGGGTCCGAGGAGGTCCTCCAGGAGATAATCGATAAGACCGAGATGACCGCGGTCTTCAGGATATCAAAGGCCACAAAGTACATAGAGAACGCGGATTTTACCATGAAGATCGGGAACATGCCGATGGTCGGCGACGTAAGTCTGAGTATCAAGATGGAGTTCTCCCGCTTCAACGAACCTGTGGATATCTCACTACCACCCGAGGCGCTTGAAGCAACCGAGATAAAGCCGACCCCCAAACCACCACCAACGATACCGGGGATCCCGGGGTTGGAATAGTGAGCAACACACCGTGAGCAACGTATTGTGTAGGCAACCTAACCCTCGAGTTTAACTTCAGGCCTCCGGTATCAGTACCGGTTTTTCTTCTACTCGTCCTTGGGACGCATGTCTATCACCTGGTACGCTTTCAGCGCCACGTCGGGGTCGTAGATCTCCTCCATGGGAACGAACTCGACGGTGGGCCTCATCTCCACCACGGTCACCAGCCTGGCATCTTCATCTGCCGGATGCCGCATGGAGCGTGACCTTTCCCTATTATCCGCAACGCCTCCTCCTTCCGGCTCCCGCCAAACCGTGATATAAATATACACCTTCCGGCAGGGCCGCACCCGGCGGTCCGACCGGCACCCGGGCACGGGTGGCTTAGTGCCCCGTTCTATAGATACGGTGTCGTATCGAGAGCGCCGAGGCGCCGCTCATGCAAGGCGCGCGACCGAGCTGTACTCCGTGAGTACCGCGAGGGAGCGGAACGCGGCAGGTGCGGATGCATCGACGTTCGAATGCAAGTGTATTTATGGAACGGGGTACTTAATACCGACGAGAGGCAAAGGGACGCCCATGGACAAAGTCGTAACGGAAATGGTCGACAAGTTACTGACGGACCTTGATTCCGGCAGGCGCTCGCTCAAGGAGGTCACCGACAAGGTGTCCGCCCTCGCGCCGGGATCGTCCATAGCCTCTATCCTCATCGCGGACAGCACGATGGTGGAGTTCATGGACGACGCGATCTCTCTCTATGAAGCGGAAAAGATCATCCACCTGCAGGCGGACCTGCATCCGGCGATGCCCCCCCTCTTCCTGATGTGCGCCATGCTTGCCATCAAGCGGGAGTCAGTTCTTGACGGTAGAGGTTACCTGGCGCTGGCAAAAGCCAAGGGCGAGCAGTACTCCATCGCCGAGGATGTCGCGGAGATGCTGGAGGAGTCGGGAATGGAGGCGCTCGCCGCTTTGTCCGGCCATGAAGAGGCGTCCTGCACCGTGAGTCCGTATCTCGGGAACAGCGGCGACCACCTGATAAACCACCTCCTGGTGCAGGGTATCTCGGTCGGCGACTTCCCCCCGGACCCCGCGGAACTCGACATGATCCTGGCAAGGGAGAAGCAGGTCGTTACTATCCTCAACGGTTTGTGCTCCGACCTGGGCCTCGAAATAGTGATATCGGACCCCTCCGACCACCTGCTCTACCCGGTCATGCTGCTGGGCCATTTCAAGGACGAGATGTCGATACCGCCTTTGTTTGGGATGTTCCATGTCTGCTTCGGGATATCACTCCACGAGGCGGTCCTGGCGCTCGCCAAGGTCGGCTCCCGTCACCCGGAACCTGTCTCGGTCGGTCTCAAGAGAGTCGTCGGAGACCCGAACTGGGATGAGGAGAGGCTACCGGCCATAGAGGTCCTCGGCCTGCTCTGGGACAGGTGCGACAACCTGGGGTTCCTGCTGGACACGCTGGGCTCCCTGGATACAGAGGATGAGTATTTCCAGGAGTTGTTCGCTTTCCTCGCCTGGTCACTTCTCAACACGGGGCAACCGGAGGCGTTGACCACGGTCTCAGGCTCCCTGGAGAAACACCGCGGCATGCTGAGCGGGCCCGCGGTCCTCGCGGTCGAGGGCGCCGTAGCGGATTTCCTTCTTCTCAAGGAGAACCGACGCCTGGACGCGCTTGTCGATGAGGACATCCGCCAGTTGTTCCGCGGCCCCGGAAACCAGGTCACCGGTGGTACCAGGGAAACACTGACCCTGATACGCGAAAGGGAGATGGATGACGGGTCCCTGAGCACCGACGAAGCGGTCCGGGATATCGACGAACTACTGAAGATCGGGAGGAACCAGCCGTGCCCCTGTGGCAGCGGCAGGAAGTTCAAGAAGTGCTGCCTGCCCCGACTGGAAGAGGAGAAGCGCCGACTTCTAGCCCTGGAACCCGTCGAAGACGAGGACGTCAGCGACCTGATGTACCTGATCGCACGGCTGTTCGAGTTCGTCAAGTTGGAATCCGCCTGCTCGAAGAAGGAGTACAAAAGCGCCGAAGCCGAGTTCCTGTCCACCACCGGCCGGTCGGAGTTCCAGGAGCTCGATTTCGGCGAACTCGATACCGAGCACGGCCTCTTCCTCGACTGGTTTCTCTTCTCGAGGCCCCTTGATGACTCCGGCAAGACGGTGGCGGAGGAGTTCGAGTCGAGGAACGAGCCCTTCCTGCCGCCCAGCGCCCGCAGGACCCTCCAGGCGATATGGGGCAGCGCGTTCTCCCTGTACGAGGTACAGAAGGTATTCCCGGGAAAATGCCTGCTCGTCCGCGACATACTTCGGGACGAAACGATATGGATAGAGAGTGAAGAGACCTCGAAGACCGTCTACAGGTGGGACATTCTTGGAATGCGGACCGCTCCGGTCGAAGGCGAGCATCACATCTACAGCCCGATATTCAGCGTCCCCAGGGACCTCCGGGAACAGATCGTGGAGTACGCCACTTCGATGTGCCGCGAGCTGGTCGACGACGGGTCGGTCAGCGGCATGGACGAGTTTCTCGACGGCAAGGGCTACCTTCTGTTCCACCAGGTGAACAATCTCAAAGAGAAACAGGCGGCTCCCGTCCTGCTGACGGCCGAAGGCGACGTGCTTTGCGTCAGTAAGGCGATATTCGACATCAACTATGCGCCGGAGGCCAACCGGCTCCTTGGTGAACACCCCTATGTCGAGGAAGCCGAAGGCGAGCTCCAGGGGCAGGTACGCTCATACCGCTGGAAGTTGAGCCCCGAGATGGAACAGGAGCTCCGCGAGGGAGGCCACCGTGACGGCCCGAGCAGTTTCGAGCGGATCAAGGAGATGAGCCCTACGGGTTCGATGACGATCGACGACGCGACAGGCGGTGCCCCTGAAGAAACGGCCGCGAGGGGCCTGGCAATAATAACGGTGACGAGTAAGCGGCTCACCCTGGAGACCGGCTCCAGGGAGCGGCTCGAGTACGGAAAGCGCGAGATTGAAAAGATACTCCCCGGCCTTCTTACCCACCGGCTGGACAGCCTGCAGGACCAGGTGGCGCTCATGGAGCCCGCGTGGGGACCCGGCGCCGAACTCCCGGGACAACAGGACGACAGGCACCTGTCACCCGAACTGGAGAGCGCGATGCTCAGGCGCCACATCGACGATCATTACCCGGGCTGGGCGGACCGTCCACTGCGCGCACTCGACGGAAAGACGCCCCGGCAGGCCAAAGGCACGGAGAGCGGCCGTAAGAAGGTCGACATCCTTTTAAAGGACTTCGAGAACATGGTGGAGAGGCACTCGGGCGCCAATCGCCCCGCCTACAGCTTCAGCAGCATCCGTGAGGACCTGGACGTGTGGCCGGAGATCGGTGATCCGTTGATGCCCGGAGGCCACCCCTACGGAGATGCCGAAACGGAAGACGAGTATTGCCCGCGGGACACCGACCTCATGAACCAGGAGATGTCCGACTCGATGATGGATAGAATCGGGATACATCACAGGGAGAAACTGGAGAGCAAGCCATTACCAACCGGCACCCACATCCGCCCTGCACTCAACAAGCTGCCGTGGTGCTGGACACCGGGGATATGCGTCGAGCTCGGCCTGGAGAACCCGACGCGGGCACCGGAGCGCGTGGATGTCCTGGAGGAGTATCTCACACGCCCGGAGTCAATCGAGGAGATCTGGGCGGGTCTCCCCGAGGACTCCCGGCGGATACTTTACTGGCTCGTTATCGAGAACGGCGGCTTCGCCACCACCCGGGAGCTCTACCGGAGGTTCGGACCTGACGATGACTACTCGTGGTTCTGGCACGCCGGCTACCTGCCAACCTCCCCGCTTGGGCTCCTTCGGCTCAACGGCCTTGTCTATGTGGGCATGGCAACGATCAATAAGCATAGAGTAAAGATCGCCGCCGTCCCGATGGAACTTCGAAAAGAGATCACGCGGCTCGCCGCCCCACCCACTTGAAAGGAGGTTCTCAACCTCCCCGGGTCTTGTGCGACTTCCAGGGCCCCTTCGTACATACCGTAGAGTCGGCATCTTGCCGGCATCTCCCCCGAGTCCCGTAGAGTCGGCATCTTGCCGGCATCTTTTTTCCCCTTGTAGCGCCGGCAACTTGCCGGCATCCGTATACGCCGGATGCCGCCTGGAAGGCGGCGCTACAGGGGAGACCGAACACAGGCCGTAGCGCCGGCAACTTGCCGGCATCCGTATACGCCGGATGCCGCCTGGAAGGCGGCGCTACAGGGGAGCATCCCCCGGTTCGGGTTGCGCCAACCCGGGACCGAAGGCGCGGCTCATACAGTGGGGCGGCGCGCACATGCGATATACTTGCACCGGTTCTGATCCCACAAGGAGTGATGCATGGTGGCGGTAGAGAAAGGCGCGAAGGCGGCATGGCCGTACGTTAAGGTCGCAGGAAAGAAGGCAATCCCTTACGTTCGACTGGCCGCTCGATACCTCCAGGACGCGGAAAACCGCAGTAAGTTAAACGATGCGCTGATGGAGGCGAGGGCCTTCATTAAAGACAGGGGCCTGTCTGATATCTACCAGCAGACCATGTCCAAGGTCAAGGAATCCGGTTCCAGCCAACATGAGAGGAAGATCGCAAAGGCCCTGGTGGACAGGATGGACGCTCCGAAAGCCGACCTCGATGCTATTTCTGAGCAACTCCTACTCGTGAAAACAGCCGCCGTGAAGCCGCTCTGCGGCCGGCTCGAGAGCGAAAGAGCGCCGGTTCGAAAAAAGGCGGCGTGGCTTCTCGGCGATATCGCGGACCTTGATGGTCTTCTGCCACTTGTCGAAGCTTCAGGAGATACCGATCCGGACGTACATGAGCAGATCGAAGACGCGATCAAGAAGATACTGAAAGCGCACGCCGCCCCACCTTAGTCCTCCCCCTCGCAGGGGTAGGATTGAGGTGACTGTGAGGTTGGGGTCCTACAGCACCATCACCTCGGTCAGCGTCATCACCTCGTAGCCGGCGGTCCTGAGGTCTTCGATGATTGAACCCAGCACCTGCCCCTCCTGTGGTGAGTTACAGTGCATGAGAACTATCGCGCCGGGGCAGACGTTCGACATCACCCGCGAGCGTATCTGCCCGCAGGTCTTCTCCGGCATCCAATCCAGGGTGTCCAACGTCCAGTAGATGCTCATGTAGCCCAGGTCGTTTACCTGCCTGGTGACTCTCGCGTTTCTTGCTCCGTAGGGAAACCTGAAGTAAGGCACGGTCGAGATGCCGGTAAGCTCGACCACTTTAGCCTCGGTCCGGGCGATCTGCGAGCGGATATCCGCGTCTGAGATATCGGTGAACCTGGGATGGGTGTAGGAGTGGTTACCGAACTCGTGCCCGTCCGCGGCCATCCGGCGCACCATGTCGGGGTAACTCTGGGCGAACTGCCCGGTAATGAAGAACGTCGCCTTCACCCCCGCCGCCGCGAGCGCGTCAAGGATCGCCGGTGTGTGCTCCGCGCCCGACCCCGCGTCAAACGTAAGGGCAACCCTGTTCGCGGACGTGTTTCCCCTCGTGACCTCCACGTACCCCAGCGACTGTGCCAGCGCCACCCTGTCAACGCGCCTCCACCCCGGCAGCCCCGCCCGTACCGACTCCACTACCCCGACCCGGATCTCCGCGACCCGCTCGGGCGACAGCGTCACGGGACTTTCAAGTTCGTTCAACCCGCCCCGCGATAGACCGGTGTCCCTGTCTGCCACTCCGCAACAGGAAAAGCCGGTGAGTGAAAGCACCACAAGGACAGAAACAAGAAGCAGGACGGTCGTTAGTTCTCTTTCTGAATGCTTCGAACCTCGTACTCCATGTCTTCCCGATTCACCTCGAGAAAGCAATCCAGTAACTCCTGCCTGGCAGCGGGATCCGCCGCACCCTCCCGGTCAAGCCGTCCCGACACACTGACTAACGACTCGTCAACGGATTCTTCGACAATCTCCATGTTTTCGACTTCCAGTTCCGGCAAGTATTCGTCGATGAAATGTTGCGCAGCCCTTTCCGGGTTCGCGAACATACTCTCATCGGGGCTTCGCGGTATGAAATCCTCGTCATAGTATTCCTTTGACCTCTTCGCCAACCTCGCCAGGGTCTTGTTTCTCGCTACTGTATAAAGGTATGCCCTGAGGTTATCCACCTTCTTCTTGTCCGTAATCACCTTGTACATGGTCAAGAAGCTGTCCTGGGTCAGGTCTTTCGCGTCTTCAACGTCCCCGGTCATCTGGTATATGAAGTTGTAGATTGGCTGCTTGTACAACTCGTAGAGCGCATCGAACGACTCCGGGCGGCCCTTCTTCACACCTGATACTACGTTCTTCTCCGTTTTTCTAGGCATTCCGTCCCAACTTATCGGCCCTTCTTAACAGCCCTCCCCTTGCCCCGCCGACCCGCTCACTCGCTTGATCAGCTCAAACACTAATGCCCCTCCCACGACAGTTGCTGATGAACCCCGGCCATGTCGCGTCGAAGCTGCTCTTCGCCGAGGCACCCACGTTGAACTCCGCGAGGTAGTTGCCGTATTTGCCCTGTGCGTTCCACTCCTGGGAGCCCCTTACCAGCGCCTCCGCCCTCACCCGCAAGTACTCGCAGAGCTGCGTGAACTGCGCCTTGATGTCCTGGCAATCGGCGGGCGGGTTCAGGCCCGCACTGGATTGCGCCAACCCGTTCGCCCTGTTCAGCAGGTCATTTATCTCCGCCATTGTAGCTGCGCTTATGACGCCGCTCGACATCTCACCGTTTATCCGATTCGCGTATCCCTTTATCTGTTCCTGCATGCTGTTCGCCGACTGTATGAGTGGTGCCACGTCCGTCTTGTAGTCGCCTGTCTCGCCACCGGGTCCTTCCGTCGACTCATACTTTCCCGTCACCGCAGCGATCTCCGCTCCACCTTCATCGTAAGCCGACACCTTGAGCTCGTGCTCCCCGACACCCCCGGTGGATATCTTCGCTTTCTCGAATGGGGCTTCTTCAATGGTGCCCTGCTTCTGTCCGTCCACGTACAGCTCCACCCTGGCCACCCTGTCGGGGTTGCTCACGTCAAGCTCCACCTGCACCTCGCTCCCGGAGACCGTATCCCCGGCCGTGGGTTTCTCTATCTGGAGGGTGACCCCTTTCCCGGAGAGCAGCAACACCACCGCTACCGCCACCACCGCCGCCAGGGCCACGCCCCCGGTGGTAAGACCGACGATGAGGCCCGTCTTCTTCCTGGCGGGAGCCTGGGGCGCGGGGGTCGGAACCGCCGCCGAGGGCGGCATCGCCCGGGAGATGGGCTCACCCCTGAGGACGGTGCCGTCGTGCGACGCGGGGGCGGTCGCCGG
>JAHIMR010000094.1 GCA_018896525.1 Actinomycetota bacterium | reverse complement strand
CGTGTTCTGGCCACC
The DNA here is from genome assembly GCA_018896525.1 of Actinomycetota bacterium. Lineage (GTDB taxonomy): Bacteria > Actinomycetota > Geothermincolia > Fen-727 > Anoxymicrobiaceae > JAHIPE01. Next base: position 6,286 of record JAHIMR010000094.1, on the reverse strand, counting down.
TTGTGTGAAGCGCTTAATGAACTGAAAGTCTGCTATCCCGGCACGACACTTCGCATGGTGATGGAGGCCACTGAGGTATCATATGAGTCGTAGTAATTATCGTGGCATGTCCGGGGCTCTGCAATTAGACCGGTTGCCCAGTCACCGGGGTCAACCGGCGCCGCTGCCCGGTCTCTGACAACCGTATCCTCCTTCTGTTCCAGGGACACGATCTCCAGGTCTGAAGATATTTCACCCTCGCTGAAGACCGGCAGGTACAGACCTTCGACCGGCAGGCGACTTCCAACGTCGAAGTACCAGTAGATGAGCTTGTCGGCTTCCATCCTCGCCTGGGGTAGCGGCAGGTCTACGCTGACCCCCGATTTCCGCAGGAACTCTTCCGCTTTTTGAACCGCTTCGCTGGCCGGTACGGGAGGGAAGGAGTCCAGCTCACAGGAGCTCGAGTACCATAGCCATTTGCCGGTCGAAGCGCTGACACCTATCGTGGATATGATTTCTCCGCTCTTGCTCATGACCGGGAACAGGTACTCGGACGGTTTGCCGTCCGGTGAGTGAATCAACAGCGGCTCCCCCGGCTCGGCACCCTTCCAGGATGGAACGGTCCCGGGCGACCCCGGGTCGGCTTCGGTTACGCTCACCACTTTGTCGATAAGCCCGGACGCCTCGGCCCTTGCCGCGTTCTCGGATACCCCAGGTTCCGCTCCCGCCAGGGCCATTGGGGCCATGGACAGCACGAGCATGATAGCCAGCGCCAGGACCAGGGGCTTGCGGTACTTTGGCACTTCAACCATTTTCATTGGAAACCTCCGTGTTGTCGTTGCTGTTTGGAGTACGTTCCATAAAGGTCATCTATCCAACGGTATTCCACTATCCACCTTTCGATATCAGTATCTTACCACCGTTTGACTCTCGTCGGCCCCACGGATCTCCGAGATTTATCCGCAACGAAAACCACAGTGGCCTCCTATAGCGCTACGACGAGAAGATGCCGGTTGTTGCCGGCGCTACAAGGGAGATTGGATATCTTCTCTCTTGAGTGCGCCTAGACTTCAGCCCGCATTCTCGACCGCGACTTCAGTCGCGGTCGAGAATGCGCACTAAAGTGCGCACTCAAGAGATGGGGGTGAAAGAGAGAGGAAGGGTCGCGCGTCGCGCCGCGGCCGTCCGGCGGACGCTATACAACGCAACTTGACTTACCATGCCTCCGTTTCCCTCACTTGCTGTAGAATATACTCTGAGCCGGAGCGCGGGAGCGCCGGGAAACGCGCGGACGACCCGAGGAGCGCAAGATGCTGGAAATAGAGAACCTCACGGTGTCAATCGAGGGTAACGTCTTGCTGGAGGACATCAACCTGCATATCGCCATGGGCGAGACACACATGCTTTTCGGGGAGAACGGGTCCGGAAAGACCTCCCTGCTTATGGCCATCATGGGGATCGGCAAGTACAAGGTGGAGAGCGGCAGGATCATCTACAAGGGCGAGGACATCACGCGTATGCCCGCCTACGAGAGGGCCAGGAAGGGCATTGGCATAATGTTCCAGCGGCCGCCCACGATACGGGGGCTCAAGGTGGAGCAGATACTGGAGATAATCGAGCATAACGGTGAGGACCCGGAGAAGCTCGCCGCCGAGCTCAACTTCACCGACTTCCTGGACCGTGACCTGAACCTTGGGTTCTCCGGCGGGGAGATAAAGCGGGCGGAGATACTGCAGCTTCTGGCCCAGGACCCGGACCTGGTGCTGCTGGACGAGCCGGAGTCGGGGGTCGACCTTGTCAACATCAACGTTATCGGAAACGCCATCCGTAAGCTGCTCCAGAAGGACAAGCACCGGAAGAGGGAGAAATCGGGGCTGATAATCACCCACTCCGGCTTCATCCTCGACTACGTGGAGGCGGACAGGGGTTGCGTGCTGGCCAACAAGACCATCTGGTGCGCGGGCAACCCCCACGAGCTTATCGAAGGCATCCGGGAACACGGTTACCACGAGTGCCTCACCTGTGAGAGGGCGCAGGAGTTCCAGGAGCACCCCGACGATCCATAGGAGCGACACGTTGCCGGACGCAAAGCGCAAGGCGGAAGAAGCGAAGGGGAAGGCGGCCAGGTACGGGCCCGACATCGACCTGGGCCAGTACACGGTGGACACGCCTGCCTACCCCGAGCAGGAGCTCGACAAGATAGACGTGGTCGATGAGAAGCGCCTGCTCGACGCGGGAGTGGACATCAGCGGGAATGAGAGGTCGGGCTCATTTATCCAGGTGGACAGCTCGGTCCTTCACGCCGCCCCCACCCAGGAAGGTATCGAGGTTATGTCCACCAGGAAGGCGCTGGACGAGTACCCATGGCTGGCGGAGTACCTCTGGAACCTGGTACCGGTGGACACCGACAAGTACACCGCACGTGCTGAGCTCGACTTCCAGGACGGCTACTTCGTGAGGGCGCTCCCGGGTGCCAGGTCGGTCTTCCCGGTGCAGGCGTGCCTGTATCTCAAGGCCGAGGACGTGAGCCAGAACGTCCATAACATAATAATCGCCGAGGAGGGCTCCGAGCTCCACATAATCACCGGGTGCGCGACCGACTCGCCGGAGTCAAGGGGCCTGCACATCGGGGTGAGCGAGTTCTACATCAAGAAGAACGCCAGGATAACGTTCTCCATGATCCACAACTGGGCGGCGAACGTCGCCGTGCGCCCCAGGAGCGCGATACGCATCGAGGAGGGCGGCGTCTTCATCAACAACTACGTATCGCTTCACCCTGTGGAGTCGTTGCAGCTATACCCCGGCGCCTACCTCGTGGGCAGGGGCGCCACCGCCCGGTTCAACTCTATACTGCTGGCGCCCCCGGGCTCGCACCTGGACGTCGGGTCCAAAGCGGTGCTGTCGGCGCCCGGGTGCCGCTGCGAGATGATCGCCCGTGCGCTCTCGACCGGGGGGTACATAGCTGCGCGCGGCCTCCTGGTGGGCGAGGTGGAAGGGATAAAGGCGCACCTTGAGTGTCGGGGCATGATACTCAAGGGCGATGGCGAGATACACGCCATCCCCGAGCTGGATGGGAAGGTAGCGGGGGTGGACATGTCCCATGAGGCGGCGGTGGGAAAGATCGCCGCCGAGGAGGTCGAGTACCTGATGGCCCGCGGGCTCACCGAGGAGGAGGCGGTCTCCACCATTGTCAGGGGCTTCATGCACGTGGACATCGAGGGCCTCCCCCCGGTACTCAAGGAGCAGATAGACCACGCGATAGAACTGAGCGAAGAGTCGCTGTTCTAGGCGCGTGGCCGTCTTCCGCGGTTCAGAGAAGAATCCTCACCAGCTCGCGGTCGGGGGGCAGGAGGTCACAATCCGCCAGGAAATCCGGCTCAACCCAGGCGTGTGCGTCGCATCCGATATCGGCAGGCTCCCCTTCCACTATCTCGCACCTGAAGGCAAGCAGGTCTATCGCCAGGTCGGGGTATGAGTGGCGTACCCTTGCCAACTCCTCGGCCACCACCACGGCAATACCCATCTCCTCTTCCATCTCGCGGGCCAGGCACTCACGTGGGCTCTCCCCCGGCTCGACCTTGCCGCCGGGAAACTCCCAGGAGCCGGGATGCCTGCCGCCGGGCGGCCGCCGGGCAATCAACACCGCTCCGTCCCTCTCGATTATCGCCGCCGTTACCTGTATGGGATCCATCTTGCCACCAGTGCTCGGGAACACCGATTATGATAAACCAATCCAATGATATAATCCGCCCAGCAACCACTTGGAAGGAGGGCCATGGCAGACTGGGACCAGTTCTCGGGCATATACGACGAAATATTCCTGGAAAGTCCACAGTACGTCGATACCGTAGAGCGAATGGTGGCTAATATAGAACACGGTGACGTCAAATCCATCCTGGACCTCGGTTGCGGCACCGGGAACATAATCAACGCAGTGCTTAAGAGGTTTCCCGAGGCCTCCGTAACGGGAATCGATCCCTCGGAAGGCATGAGGGAGACAACGGCCGTCCGTTTCGCCGACAATCCGCGGGTACGCGTGTCCGACGGCAACGCGCTGTCGATACCGCTCGGCTCCGGCGAGTTCGACTACGTGCTGTCCAACCTGGTGTTGCACCACCTGCTCCCGGAGGAAAGGGGAGCGTGCGCCGGCGAGATAGCCAGGGTGCTAAAGCCCGGCGGCCGGCTGGTCTATGCCGACATGTTCTCCGGCGTCGACGGCCCCCCGGACGACCCGGAGAGGTGCCGGGACATAATCGAGAAGTTCACCGGAGCCGCCTTGTACTGCCTCGACCACGGCGCCTACGAGATGATGATGATAATCCTGCAGACCCTCCCCGCGGACCTCAAGAACGACGGAGAGTATCTGACCACTACCGGGGTCTGGGGCGATGTCCTGTGCGCGGCCGGCTTCGAGGACATAAGCGTTGGCGAGGTCCCACCGAAGGGCCTGGGCATCCACATCATACGGGCGACCCTTTCACCTTGAGGGGCGTACCGCCGTGGCGGCCGGGGGAGGCATCATTCCGACCGCAGGGTAATGCCCGGGGTCGCGGGTTCGAGCCGGGTTTCCCGCCGCCAGATGGACTTCCTGTTCAACTCGCCCGAGTTCGTGGGAAACCTGGGTACCCTCTCCAGACAGAAGCTCGATAGAATCCCTCACAACGACACGCTGGCCTACCTGTGCCGTCGGATATCCCCGAATGAGCTTCACCGCCTGCGGGTGCACATGGTCCGCTCGCTCATCCGCTCCTGGGCGCTCGACGGCGGGCGGCTCTTCGGGAAATGGTGGCTCATCGCAGTGGACGGCACCGGGCGCGTCACATACAACAAGCCCCACTGCCCCCACTGCCTCAAGATGACGGTGGGCGGCAAGACCAGGTAGTATCACAACGTTCTGGAGGCCAAGCTGATCACCCCGGAGGGACTCGCCCTCTCGGTGGGCACCGAGTTCATAGAAAACGAGGGTCCAGTCCAGATTTCCAGAGCTATATCCTGTATCAACACGCAAAGTCTTCTTGTGGTAATCTGTGGTTATTGATACTTCTAACAGTGTTTCCTAATGGAAAGACCAGGAGAATTTCCTAGCAGTATCTTTGGCGGGGTTGAAAGATGGTCCTCAAGCCACTGGTTTTTCGTGTACATGCTATTCAGCGCATGTACAAGCGTCGAATAAGCATAGAAAACGTTCGCCACGTAATAGCGACGGGTGAGGTAGTGGAAGAATACCCCAACGATCTGCCTTATCCCAGCCGCCTGTTGATCGGATGGTGTGGATCAAGGCCCATCCATGTGGTAGTGGCAGACAATAAGGAAGCCCGGGAAGTAATCGTGATCACAGTGTATGAACCCGACCCGACCCAATGGGAAATGGGGTTTGAGAGGAGGAAGCAATGAATTGTATCGTTTGCAAGCAATCGGAAACCCGTCCCGGTAAAGCTACGGTGACGCTGGAGCGTGGTACAGTCACGCTCGTGGTCAAGGGAGTGCCAGCGAAGGTCTGCCCGAACTGCGGTGAGGAGTATGTGGACGAAGAAATCACCGGAAGGCTACTTCAGGCCGCGGAAGAGGCCGCCGAAGCTGGTGTCCAGGTGGACATCCGTGAATATGTGGCAGTGTGAAAGAGATCTCAAACTGGCTTGAGTGCCCATCTGTATATTCTGATTTCATTTCGGCATGGAAGGTGTGTACTTTGAACGAGCCGGGTTTCCCGCTCCATCCCTGCTTTCAGCTGGTTCCTTCCAGTCCGAGATTTCTCAGAAGGTCTGAAGGCGAGCAGATCTGGAGACCTGATTCCTTCTTCACTCGGGAGTTTCTCAAGAAATGGCTATCACCGGTGACGAAGAAGTCGGGCTCGGCGGCGATAGCGGCAGCGATGATGGCGGCGTCTCCTTCGTGAAGGAGCTTTGTCCAATGGGCGACATCCTCAGGGCCAGGATCACCGATTACCTCGAGCGGCGAGCAGAGCAGGAAACGCTTAAGCGCCGGCAGCGCTTCAGGTAGCTTCTTGTTGAACGTGCGGACGACCTCTTGAAGGACCTGCTGTGAGACAACCACGACTAGCTTGCCCTCGACGAAGTGCCTGATAATGATGCCGGGGGAGCCTGTCGGGGAGTGGAAGCCGGAGAAGAGCACATTGCTATCGAGGAAGATGCGGGATAACTTATGTCTTATTGTCGCTTCGCTCACGGGATATCTCCTGCCTGGTCTTGCGGCCTTCCTCGCGCAGCTCATCTTCAGTTATCCCGGAGCGCCTGAACGTCTCCTGTATTTCCCTTAAGGCATCGAGTGCTTTCCTTTTCCTGGGTGT
>JAHIMR010000093.1 GCA_018896525.1 Actinomycetota bacterium | reverse complement strand
TGGACAGGAAGTACGGGGCGGTGCTGGTCTCCTATGCGGATGATTTCGTCGTCCTCTGTCGCCGTGGAGCGGAAGAGGTGCTTGAAATCACCAGGCGCTGGATGGATCAAATCGGCCTTGAGCTCAACCTGGACAAGACTGTGTTACGGAACGCGCAAGAGGAGCACTTCGACTTCCTCGGGTACACCTTCGGACCCGTCTACTATGAACCAACCGGCGTCAGATATCTTGGGGCCACGCCCTCAAAGAAAGCGGTGAAGAGGCTCCGACGGTACATAAGGGAAGTCCTGCGACCCGGGAACATGGACCCATGGGAGGAAGTGGCGGTAAAGCTCAACAGGAGACTTGTGGGCTGGGCCAATTACTTCTCCTACGGTACCATATCGAAGACGAGGCGCGGGGTAGACTTCTATGTGCAGGACCGGGTCCGCCACTTCTTGAGGAGGAGGATGAAGATTGACGATAGGGGCACTGCGAAGATACCGGAGGAAAGGGTATTCGGGAAACTGGAGGTCTTGTCCGTCCGGAAGCTACCTCGCAAGAGCTATGCGCATGCTTTGTAGTGAAACCTGTCCGAGAGCCCGGTGCGTTAGTAGCGCACGCCGGGTTCGATGAGCGCTCGCGGGAAACCGGGTATGGCATCCGGGACTGAGGCCCTGGCCGAAAGGCGCAGGGATTGTATCCACCCGGAGCCTGTTACCGTGGCGCCTGCGTTCGACTCTACTATAATTGTTGGGTCGGGGGTTTGATAAGGGGAATTCCGGTTATAGCCTGAAGGCCTTTTTGCAGAAGTTTGTAGGCCACGGCTCAACACATGGGGCACAAGGGGAAACAACGGCAGCTACAAACGGGGGGTAACTCATGAAGTCAAAGACCCTGGCCTTTGCAACGCTTATGCTCGTCACGGCCTTCCTGCTCATGCAGGCGATAGCGCCACTTGCGGCGCTGGCCGGCACGAGCTGGACCGACACCGGTGGAGGACTCTCGGGCTACACCATCTACTCCCTCGCCTACGACTCAGTCCACAACGTGCTCTACGCGGGGACGGGGAGTATCGGAGTCTGGAAATACGACGGCACGATCTGGACCAACACCGGTGGAGGGGTCTCGGGCTACTCCATCCCCTCCCTCGCCTACGACTCCACCCACGACGTGCTGTACGCGGGGACGTCCAACGGAGTCTGGAAGTACGACGGCACGATCTGGACCGACACCGGTGGAGGGGTCTTGAGCTGCATCTTCTCCCTCGCCTACGACTCGAGCCACAACCTGCTCTACGCGGTGGCGTCCAACGTGGAGACGAACAGCTACGGAGTCTGGAAGTACGACGGCATGATCTGGACCGACATCGGTGGAGGACTATCGGGCTACTCCATCTCCTCCCTCGCCTACGACTCGAGCCACAACCTGCTCTACGCGAATGCGTCCAACGTGGAGACGAACAGCTACGGGGTCTGGAAGTATGACGGCATGAGCTGGACCGATACCGGTGGAGGGGTTTCGGGCTGCACCCTCGCCTACGACTCAACCCACAACCTGCTCTACGCGGGGACAGAAAAGGGGGTCTGGAAGTACGACGGCACGATCTGGACCGACACCGGTGGAGGACTATCGGGCTACTATATCCCCTCCCTCGCCTACGACTCAAGCCACAACCTGCTCTACGCTGGCTGTTATGATCCTTCTGGGGGTCCATTGGACCCTAAATCAGGCTGGCGGACTGGTATAGCCAAAGGGGTCTGGAAGTACGACGGCACGAGCTGGACCGACACCGGTGGAGGGGTCTCGAGCTACTATATCTCCTCCCTCGCCTACGACTCCACCTACGACGTGCTGTATGCGGGGACGGATGGGGGTTACGGAGTCTGGCGTTATGCAACACCTGCCCCCACCTCACGCACCTGGGGCCACGACTCAATCGGCGTCACCACCCCCGCACAGGACTGGTACCTGGCGGAGGGCTGCACAGCCGGCGGCTTCGAGACTTGGGTCCTTGTTCAGAACCCCAACGACTCTCCTGCGGAGGTTAGCCTCACTTACATGACTCCAGCAGGCCCCGTATCCGGGCCAACCGCTAACCTGCCCCCCAACACGCGAAAGACCTTCAACGTCGCCGATACCGTACCGGGCAACTGGGAGGTTTCAACCAAGGTGTCGGCAAACAAGCCTCTGATAGCCGAGAGGGCCATGTACGGCCCGGGAAGGGCATGGGGCACCGACTCCATCGGGGCCTCCCAGACTTCCAAGACCTGGTACCTGGCCGAGGGCTGCACGAATGGCGGCTTCGAGACTTGGGCGCTGGTGCAGAACCCCAACGACAAACCGGCCGACGTCTCCCTCACCTACATGACACCAGAGGGACAGAAGCCCGGACCGTCGGTAACTCTGCTGCCCAACACGCGAAAGACCTTCAACGTCGCCGATACCGTACCGGGCAACTGGGAGGTCTCCACGCTGGTGTCTTCAAAAGAGCCGGTGATAGCAGAGCGCGCCGTGTACTGGAACAACCGCAAGGGAGGCCACGAGTCCATAGGGGTAACAAACCCAGAGGAGACCTGGTACCTGGCCGAAGGCTCCACCGGTGGCACCTTCGAGACCTGGATACTGGTGCAGAACCCTGGTGATTCAATAGCTTCGGTTGACCTCACCTACATGACCGAGGCGGGAGAGAAACCGGGACCGCACCTGGACCTCGCGCCCCACAGCCGCAAGACGGTTAACGTGGCGGAACTTGTCCCCGACACCTGGAGCGTCTCCACAAAGGTCACATCCAAGCAGCCGGTGATAGCCGAGCGAGCGGTCTACTGGAACGGAAGGATTGAGGGGCATGACTCCATAGGGACAACCACGCCGGCCAAGACCTGGTACCTTGCGGAAGGGTGTACTGGTGCAGGCTTCGAGACCTGGGTGCTGGTGCAGAACCCCAACCCCTCACCGGCCGGCGTCCAGCTCACCTACATGACGCCTTCCGGTCCCGTGGTCGGTCCATCGGAGACCATCGGCTCCAACAGCCGCAAGACCTTCAACGTAGCCGAGACAGTTCCTGGGGTCTACGAGGTTTCAACAAAGGTGACCAGTAACCTCCCCGTCATTGCCGAGAAGGCGATGTACGGGGATGGGAAGTAAAGGAATTAATCTACGATATACAGATCATGGTCGAGCGCGCCATGTACTGGAACAACCGGGGCGCTGGGACGGATACTATTGGTGGTTATTCGGATTAGAGGATAGTCTCAACTTTTCCCATGGTGGGCAGTATATAGCGATGTCGGAATACGTTACCGTAGTCTCGAATTGGAGCACTAACTCATCGCCCGTCTTACGTCCTCGTTTACGACGTGGGTATAGATCTGTGTGGTGGAGACGTTCTTGTGGCCCAGCGCTTCCTGGACGACCCGCAAGTTTACCCCGCGGCGGCGGCGGCTTGCTTGGCGGCAGGAGGGCTCTACGAGCCTCATGCGTAAACTAAGAAATACCCGCAAGTTATTACTTGGCAGCTCCATAACCACTTTCTGAAGGTGTCCGATAGTTCACAAGAACCTGGAGCTCGACAATCCCGGTAGGGGGACCCTCACGAGGATTGGCGGAAAAGGGGTTAACGCCATTGTCATGAAGTCGATTTCGTGTTTTCACTGACTATGTGATACAATGTATCGCGGAGGTAGATAGTGAGGGGCTACGATTACAAAATGTCATCTAGGAAGAAAAGGGCTATCGAAAGGGATCACGGCTTGGCTTTCGACGAAGCCAAGCGGGCGTACTACGAAAGATACTCTCACGTGATTAATATGGGCAAAGGCAAAAAGAAGGTGTTGGGGCAGGATACTGATTCGGACAAGTACATAACCTCAATAGGGAAGGTTGAAAGAAAAGTATTCTGGGCGTTTACCGCAAGACCTATGGACAATTCTGAGCACAGAAGGTACAGGAAAGCGAGAAAGCAGAGGGGAGGGCCATGACAAAAAAAGAGATACCCGGGTTTACAAACATAGAGGAAGAGGTTGAGTTCTGGGAGACACACTCTCCTGATGAGTATCTTGAAGAGGGTGAGGAAACCGACTTCCTGATACTTGGAGCGCCGAAGACTGAGACGCTTCACGTTAGGGTGGAGCCACGGGTGAAGAGACAGATCTGGGAGTACTCGGCGATGAAGGGCATGGAGCCGGCTGAGATGATTCGCGAGTGGATTTACGCGGGTCTGGAAGAGTTGATAGAGGGGATATATGGCGGGAAGACGGGTGAGGAAGAGAGTGATATTAGAGAAACGCTTTCGGAGATTCATGAGGTGGTGATGGATCTTGGCCTTGAGATGAAGAAGTCGTGGCCGGGGTTCGGTGGGGTAGAGGAAGAGAAGGATAAAGGTGGGCCGCTCACCTTTAGAGGAAAGGCCGTGGTTAATACAGCCAGCGGTGCGGGCGATGAAGTTATGGTAAATCAAAGTGGCGGGGACTGCGAGGTGTCGGATTTATCGGATTGGAGGGAGGCGCATGGGGGTAAGTGAAGTGAAGACGGAGAGCAATAAGAAGGATGTTGGTGTAGACGCGGGTATTAGGTTTGAAAGGGTTTATCTAGAGGGAGCGGACGTCAAGCGATGTGGGAAACTGGGGAAGGGCGTGAAGGTAGTCGCCAAAGTGGACATGAGGGTGTTTACCAGGAGTACGAAGAGAAGGGCGTACGTGAGGGAGGTCTTTAAGATTACGGGGATACCGGAAGGTAGAGAGAAACCGCTGTATAAGATGGAATTCGGGATGGTTGCGGAGTATAAGACAAGTAGGGAAATAGGTGACAAGGAGGAGAATGAGCTTGCGAGTGATAGGGGGATGAGGGATATTTTCCCTTACGCGCGGGATTTTGTTCAGGCGATGACAGTCAGCATGGGGATGCCTTCTTTGGTGATGGTTGGTTACTCCCCTGAGTGGGCTAACAGCTGCCGGTAAGTAGCGCTAGAGCCCCAATAATTGTATGGTGAATTCAATGGACCCGGACAAAGCGATGGAGAAAGAGTTTGGCGGAAAGAAGATCGAAGCTGCCTGCCCCTTCCGCAACGGGAATTTGGTCTTTCCCTATATGCAACTAAGTCAGGGGCAGATCGTACGTTGTCAACATTGTGATAAAGAAGGACCGTATCGATTTGGGGTTGCTTTTTCTGGTACCTGAAGGATGCTTGGGAAGCTACGACATAGGTACAGGAGACAGGTCTGTTCTGCCCCCAGGAATGGAGGGAGGCCGTAGGCCGACCGGAATTCCTGGGGGGGCGCAATTTTGAATCTTGGGGGTCTATCCTGGCCCCTGGTTCCTCAGGATCATCTGGGACAGATCCACCCAGCTACGGTCACCCAGGTCAGCTCCTGCTATCTCCAGGGGGCTACGTTTGTTGTAGTGGTTCACCACGCTGTCGGTGAAGGGCTTGGTGCGGTACCAGAAGACCATGAGCTTGATCAGGGAACACGCGGTGTCGTATGTCTCAAACCCCTTTGTCAGCTTGAGCTTTCCTGAAAGCTGGCTTATTACACCTTCGGTTATGTTGTTCTCCGGTGGCAGCCCCCGATGGGAGAAGTGTTCGCATATTCCATCGAAGTTCCTGGCAAGCATCCCCCTCAGGTAGTCGTACTCCTCACCTTGGTATTGGTTGCTCTCCCTGATCAGATCATCCAGGTTTTCCCTCGCCTCCGACTTGCTCTCTGCATATATCACTGAATCGAACATCTGCTTGAACGACCACTGCTCCCGCGTCCTCTTTCTCTTGGGCAGCAGCCTGTCTATGGTAGCCTCAATGTGCACCAAACAGCGCTGGTGCGGTACTTTTCCGAAGTGATCACGCATCACCGCCTTGATGGACTGATCAAGGTCTGACACCGCTCCTCTGAGCGGATAGCCGATACCCGCAACCGTCTCCCAGAGGAGATCGTGGTAGGAGGGGTAGTCCTCCTCCGGCGCAAGCAGGAAGTTAACGATATCGCGAGTGCCGGTGTCCACCGCGAGGAGGAGATGCCACCATATGTCCTTGATCAATACCGCCTTGCCGTCAATCCCCAGGAACCCCGACCAGGAAAGGTCGAAGTATCTGGCAACCTCCAGGGAATCTGCGCAGGCCTCTGATATCTCCATCAGGAAAGCGTGAGCCCTGATGGGGCTGATGGTATAACCCGTTCTTTCCGTGAGCTGTCTGGCCACCGAGCGAAAGGAGCCCTTCTGGCAGAAGTAGAGGTTGGCTGCTTCACGCTTGATATCGCTTCCGTAGATGTATCCGTCAAGCTTCGGGGAGCGTGGGGTGAACGTCTTGCCGCAGTTGTTACAGAGGTACCTCTTGATCGTTCTCTTCTGCTCGCCTCTCAGGGTGACGTACGATAGAGTCTTGGTTCCATAGCCCTTGGTTGACAGGCTCTGACAGTGTGAACAGCGGGTTCTTTTTTGCCATTTTCAGCCCCTTATCTTTTTGTACAAAAATATAATCATCAACAAGCCGCGTCAATACGGGCTCTATTGGACTTTTTAGCAACCCCAAATCGATACGGTGCCGATAAAGAAGACGCCTAACCGCTGGCAAGTCGGGCCCGCAAAAGGCGGAAAAAGAGATTAACAAGTCGGTGGGCGATCTTGGAACCCTCTTTCCGCACATCTCAAGGTGCATATCTTGCCCACGCAAGATGTAGAGCCGCCATGGAATGTTCAGCAATTAGAATTCCCGTCCCCGCGCGTTATCGCTCATAATCACTCCATTGTTACCCTTCTGGTTCAAATGGTAACAATACGGGGCCTTCGGAAGTCAATAATCTCAATGCCTGAAAGGCCGAAATCGTGGTAGAATATCACCGTTGGAAGAGGCATATGGAGGATATCGGTCCAAGACGTAAGTCAAGGAGTTGGGAAGATGTCGCGACAGCTTCTCAAGGGACTTGCAGTGCTATTGGTTATGCTAGCCGTCGCAATCGGACTAGCAGGTCTCGGTTGGGTAGTGTTCTCTCAGTTCTTGAACCATCCCCAGTGGAGCAACACGGGAGAGCTCCAGGATATGCTTGGGCGAAACGTCTCACCGGCTCCATGGTTCATAGCAACGGTGCTGCCGTTCCTGACTGATAGCGTTTCCTCGCCACCCGAGTACGACGTAACCAGAACAGTGGTGTATCCTATGGCACCCGGCAAATACTGGCTTGGATGGGGTTGGTCGATTCTCGACTGGCTGGGAATGGTAGTTGCCTTCGGTGTTGCCTATGGACTTGGGTCAGCAGGGTATTTCTTATGGGAACGAAGTTCCGGGAAGCCGATGCCAATGGGGAGACAACGGTAGAAGAGTACAAGGAGGTTCCCGATGGAGCAGCGCAGTGGTGAACACGCGGTTTTCAGTCTTCTGATTTTGAGTGTTCTACTGATTGCTCTAACCGTGGTAGTTGTCTGCAGCGGGTGTGCGAAAAAGATTGCGACCCCGGATGACCCTAAGGACGCCGTAGAGACGTACCTGAACGCATTGGCGGAATCTGATTGGGATACCGCATATTACATGGTAGATAAGAATACGAAGGATAACCACTCTCAAGAGGAGTTTGAAGAAGCAACAAACACCGTCTACGGTCCGGAGTTCAAGGAAATGCTAACACGAATAGAGGTAGTTGACTCTCAAACCAGTGGGGACAGCGCTACGGTTACGATTCGCGACAAGGTCACTGGTAACAATATGGAGGAGAAACTGGTCAGGGAGGACGGCGAATGGAAGGTAACATCCCCAGACCCTGAGTAGGGGGAACACTCTATGTCTGGCGTTTCCGCTGACCAGGATGCGTGCCGCTCAAGACCATCTCGTACAGCGTGGACCGGCAGCAAGGATTGGAGACACTTTCATCGCCGCCTTGTCACACCCCGTCGAAGCCGTCCGTTTTGAAGCTCACCGTTGCCTCCTTGCTTCTAATCTAGGGTACCGGCTCGGAGTGTAGCACGAGGCAATGACAGCTGATTTGGACCAAAAAAGAAAACCCCGGTTGTTGGCCCTGTTGTTTGAAAGGTTGGCCTCCGGGGGCTCCTGTCAAATCCGGCCAATCCGGAGTTCCGTTCCAGAAGGACTACAAAACCTTCTATTAACGATCCAGATTATAGCACACAAGCCAAAAAAGAACGGAGTATATGAAAGGAGAGATGTTTCCCAACGGGCTACTCGGTATACTCGGGGAGATCGAAGAGGGGGAATAATGAGTTCAACATGGGAAACAGTAATAACAATCGCCGTGATAATTGTAATAGCGATTATCTGGTACCTCACAAGAAATTAGGAGATGTTGGGTTGCCCTGGTCCAGCGGCTTGCCTGGCGTCAGGAGGGCTCTCCTGACTTCGGGATTGTGACTGGTGATATAATTCCTCTGATAGTGGTAAATGAAGGATATCGGATAATACCAGTGGTGATTGTCTGGAGGCACTCTTGAACGATCAAATTTGCGGGGGTGTCCAAAGCGTAGCTCCTCAAGACGGTCGGCGATCTCGGAAAGTGCTCTCTGCAAGATGGTCTTGACCGCAGAACTATCCGGGCTTATAATTCGTGTTACGAGCGTAATACAGTTAGACGAGGACCTGATTGAAGAACATACATCTGATTGACATTGATTGGGATGAACAGTCGATCAACGAGGTTGCGGCGCACGGCCTTTATCCGTGGGAGGTCGACGAAGCAGCACTGTACGATACCGGCAGGCAAGCGAAATTGGTCTCAGACGACAGACACGGAGAGAGAATACAGGTACTTGGCACCTGTGAGTGTAATGGAAAGAAACTCAGGATCTTCATTCGGATGATTGACATTGAGATGGGAGTCGGAAGGGTTATCACTGCCTGGGAGGTGTGATGAGCGAAAAAATGTTGGAGCAAGAAGCTGCAAAGGAATGGGCACAGGGGGAGGATGTAGACCTCGGGCCCGTCCCGAAGCGGCGAATGAGCCTGCTGACGATCAGGATAGATAGGGAAACGCTCAACGGCCTGATTCAGTTGGCAAAGAGAGAGGGTACAGGCCCTACCATCGAAGCGCGGAAGATACTCCAGGAAGGAGTCCAGGCAAGAATAGACATGCCGTTCGAGGCAACCGTAAGACAGGCAATGGAGACTGCGAAGCGAGCAGTTGAAAGCATTCTGGAGAACGGATATTCACCGCCTGCAATAACCGAGAAAAGGCAGGGCCCGGCGAAGAAGCCGGCCGTTCCAGCCGCGAAGAAGCCGGCCGTAAAGAAGGCTCCGGTCGAGGACGCGGCAAGGGTAATGGCCGTGGTGAAGGCCAACGCAGCCGGGATCAAGCTTACCGAGATCGAGAAAAAGACGGGACTGGCGCGAATAAAGGCGGCACGCGTCCTGAAGGGGCTCATCGACAGCGGCAGGATCAAAAAGGATCAGTCGCTTTACAAGCCTTTCTGATGTGACTGCCTCAATCGCCGGGAAGCTTCTGATGGATAGGAGGAAATGCGCCTTATTGAGTCTCGTATAATACAATGATAACAAGAGCTTAAAAAAGCCCTGAATGCTTGAGGAAAGCACGGGGAAGATCGGGATGTCTTCTTACTTACGTGCCGTGCATGACGCTTCACCTGGGCTGATAATTCCCCCCGGTCATCGGGTAAGTAGTTGGCGAGGTACGTGGCCCTGGCGTTGCCCCATAGGTACTCCACCGGACTAGGTTCGGGGGCCTGCGGTGGAAACCGGACAACCGTGAGCCAGTGAGCCTGACGGGAGAGGAACTCGGTGGTGGAGCGGCTCCTGTGGGAGGGGAGTCCATCCCACACGATGATAACTTGTCCCCTTATGTGGCGTCTGAGGGAGCGCATGAACTCCTGTACCCTATCGCTGTTTATGCTTCCCGGAGTTAGTGAGAGGAACAGGCGGACGTTTTCTCCCTTGTGGTTGGTGGCAAGTGCACCGGTAGCCGAGAGCCGCTTCCAGTTGAACCGGTGGGGGAGTGAGGGGGTCTTGCCCCGTGGTGCCCAGGTGCGGCGTACCGATGGTGTCGTTGAGAAGCCGCTCTCGCCTAAGAAGACTATAGTAGCGCGCTTTCTACGGGCGTTTTTTTTACCTTGGGCCATGTGCGCTTCACCCAGCGGGCGATCTCGGCCTCGTCACGCTCCACCGCTTTCCCGACCGGCTTCTGGCAGCTCCACCCCATTGACCTCACTATCCTCCACACGTGGCCCGGGTGATAGCTGACCCCGGTTACCTTCTTGATGACACACGTTATGCGGGGAAGCGTCCAGAGATCTGTGGAGTAACCGAAAGCCCTGGGTCCCTTTATGAGTTCGCGCTCCACCCGGGAAAGCTGCTCGGGGGTTATCCTGGGTTTCCTTCCCGCCCTGCCGGCAGCCTTGAGACCTTTTGTTCCTCCAGCCTTCCACCGGTGGTACCAGACGCTCGCGCTCTGCCTGCTTACGCCCAGCACCCTGGCCACCTCGGCCTGGGTCTTTCCCTTCTTGTACATGGTGGCAGCCCTCATGCGCCTCTTCTCCATTGCCTCGAAGTCTCTCTTGCTTGTTGTCTTTGTTGAACTCAAGAATCACCACCTCCTTATGGTGATAATTCTATCATCTTTGAGCGGAAATGTCAACCTATTATGCGAGAGTCAATAGGTGGACGGGCAGCCACAACGTGATGGAAGCCAATTCTCGCAAGACGATAAGGGTGAACGACGTGCCCGGGATGCAGGACACCGACGCCTCCACCTATGTCCAGGGGACGCAGCCCATCATCGCCGAGCGGGCCATGTACTGGAACGAGAGGGGAGCGGGGACGGACACCATAGGGGGGTTCTCGGATTAGAGCCACATCCCCGCTTTTCCCCATGGGGGCACTATATCCGGTAGGCAGGATAAGTTAGCGGAATGTGAATTGGAGCACTAACTCATACCCCGCCGGACGTCCTCGTTTACGACGTGGGTGTATACCTGTGTGGTGGAGATGTTCTTGTAGCCCAGGGCTTCCTGTATCACCCGCAAGTTACCCCGCGGCGCAGGAGCTCGGTGGCGCAGGTGTGCCGCAGGACGTGTGGGGTCACGGCCCCGGGGTCCAGGCCGGCCCTCTCGACGTAGACCCGAAAGGTCCTGCGAAAAGCCCAGGGGGAAAGGTGGCCGCCTTTGTTCTCTCCCTTGACCACCGGGAACAGGTAGTCTCCTGGGGGCCTCCGGGATTTCCACCGCTCGAGAAGGAGGGCCAGGTCGTCGGACCGGTAGTAGACTGTCCGGGCCCGGTGGCCTTTGCCGCGAAGGACCTCCACCCTCTTGTCCTCGAGGGAAACGTCCCTGGGCTTGAGGGCCAGGGCCTCTGAGATCCGTAGGCCGGCCTCGTACATGATCCCCATGATGCACCGGTTGCGGAGGCCGGTTAGGGAACGCAGGGAGGGGGCCTCGAGGATCGCCTGGACCTCCGCCGGCTCCAGGAACCTTATTGTGCCGTTATCGCTCATAATCACTCCATTGTTACCCTTCTGGTTCAAAAGGTAACAATACGGGGCCTTCCTGGGTCAATTATCTCTCGGCAGGGAAAAGGTAACAATACGGCCGGTGAGCATCAAGTGGATTCTCGTGTCCGGCTGACCCGGCGGAACAAGTGTCTATCTATCGAGCACCTTTAACGTGCGCAGGCGGTTGACCGCGCCGGCGACCTCGAAAGGTCGGACGAAGGCAAGGTCGCCGGGGTGCTCGCCGGGGTACTGCGAGAGCACCTCCAAGCCTTCTCGCTCGATTCGGGACGATATCGCCTCGATGGCTCCCTTGAGTTCCCGGCTGGAGGATAGCTCCCGGGGCAGGAGCCGGAGATACCCGCAGATGGCGCGGGTCTGGCTCCTGTCGTTTAGCTGCATGAGCGCGGTGAGGTCGATGTCGGTGCGGCCCAGTTGGATGCTGGTAAGCCCCCGGCACTTGATGACCGGCTTTCCACCTTTCTCGGGGTCCAGCGAGCTGGGGTCCGGCCTTCGCCTCTCGATGTCCAGTCGCAGGGACTCGCCCTCTTCCAGTCGCGGGGTCGGGATTTCAGTCGCGATCTCGCGGGCACGGGTGGTGACGTCCATCGGCAGGAACTCCTCCATGGCGATGACGGTGTCGGCCACGTCGAAGTAGTCGCCGGCGCCGCCGAGGACCAGCACGGTGGAGATGCCGTGGTCCTCGTACAGGTGACGCACCATGTCGATATACGGTGTAATCGGCTCCTTCTCCTTGGCGATGAGCCGCTGCATCCGGGCGTCCCGGATGAGGAAGTTGGTGGCGGATATGTCCTCGTCGATGAGGAACGCGCCCGCTCCCATCTCCACCGCCTCGATGATGTAGGAGGCCTGGGAGGTGGAGCCGGAGGCGTTCTCGGTGGAGAAACAGGCGGTGTCTATCCCGCCGGGGAGGTTGCTGATGAAGGCGGATATGTTGACGCTCTCGACCCCGCGGCCGTCCTCGGCGCACACCTTTACAGTGTTGTTTCTGGACGCTACAAGCTCCCGGCCGTCGCCGGGGACGTGGGGGTAGATGCCCAGGGATAGCGCTTCCAGCAGGGTCGACTTGCCGTGGAAGCCGCCACCGGCGATAAGCGTCACGCCCTCTCGCACCCCCATGCCGGATATCAGGCCACGGTGGGGCAAATCGACCTCCAGGCGAAGCGCGTCAGGTGAACGGAAAGGGACAACACCGGAGGAGGCGAGCGGCCTGTCGGAGATGCCGCTCTCACGGGGTAGCACGGAGCCGTCGGCGACGAAAGCGATAAGGCCCATCTCCGGGAGCAGGGCCGAGAGGTGCTCGTGGTCCTCCGCGGCGTCGATGTGGTCGGCGAGGCCGGAGAGGGGAAGCCGGTCGTGGAAAAGGGACACCTCGCCGGTGGCGGGGACTGCTACGGTGAGGATGTCGGCCGCGGCCCGGCCCATGACCCTGCGTCCCCGGGCCGGGAGCCCGACCGAGAGGCGGAGTTCGGCGTACTCCCCGGTCACGCGGGCCGCGGTACGCTCGAGTATCTCCTGACCCCCGGCGTCAACGTGTATCCTGCCTCCCCCACCGGTTCCGATGGGGCGGGAGTGGCGGGACGCCTCGGCCCGGGCAACCCGGGCGACGAACTCCTCACAGGCGATGGTCCTTATCCGGGTGCTGGTGGTTCCCGGCGGAAAGGCGGCGTAGGCGGCGTCAAGGCGGAGGCGAATGCGGGAGGGGGCGGCGTAAGGGTCGCCCTGGACGTGGTCGATGAAAAGCGTGAACGGCGGCAGCGACCAGGAGCCGCGAATGTCCTTGTAGGCCTTGTAGCCCGCTCCGTCGATGCGGGTAAGTATTCCTGAAAGCTCGGACGCGTCCCGCAAAGGTACCAACCTCCATTTCTCCAGGCAAGAAGCGGAGTGAATCGTAGCACAAAACACCGATCCGGATGCATTGTTGAGGGCTTGCGGATAGAATGTGAGAGTAAACAGTAGCCGAATAAGGTTACCGGTAGCGAGAAAGACAGGCGGCATCTGTTATGGAGTGCCAATTTTGTGGTGAAGAGTTACCGCTGAACAGCGCGGTGTGTACCGCGTGCGGGAAAGAAGCCGAACAGTTTTTCTTGACAGAGGAGGTCAAGGAATCCCGGGTGAGCAAGAGGACGAGGGAGGTCCCGGCCGCGAAACGATTACCGTCACCGCGGCAGCAGGTGGGATTCACCGACCGGTGGAAGATCGCAGGCGTAATCTTGGGCGCCCTCGCGGTGATCGCGATTGGGATATTCGCGGCGATGGCGTTGTCAGGCGGGGAGAGCAAGCCCGAAAACGCCCTGGAGGTGGTAGACGGTTACTACGAGGCCATGGTGAAAAGTGATTTCGGTAAGATGACGTCATACTTCGCGAACGCGTTCCTGCCATCCAGTGAGGAGGCGGCGGTAATAGAAAAAGCGATTGGTGAGACCAAGTACCAGGTTATCGAGCTGGACACACGTACGGTCAGTGAAGATGAAAGGGAAGCCATCGTAGAGATCGAGAGCCTCCAGGTGAAGTACACCAATCCAAACGGTGGAACGGGTACGCATACGCTATCAACCGACGTTCTCCAACCGCTCCACCTGACGCAGCCCAATCTCCGGATGCTGGTTCGGGTAATGGACGAGGGGAGCGGCTGGTTGTTAACGGACCGGCCGATGAACGGCTGGTCAGCGGAGAACATCTGGCTCATAGGGAAGCCGGGTGCTCCCTAAGTGCCCCGCTCCACAAATATGCTGGCATTCGAACGCCGCTGCATCCACACCGGCCGCGTTCCGCTCCCTCGAAGTACTAGAGAAGTACGTCTCAGTCGCGCGCCTTGCCGGAGCGGCGCATCGACGCTCTCGGTGCTTAACCGTTTCTATGGAGCGGGGCAATAGGCGACTCTGCTACAATATCCGCATGAATTACCCAGGTCTCGGGAGAAACCGCAGGGCGGTCCTGGCGCTAAGCATGGCAATCGCCCTGCTGGTCGTGTGCCTGGCGGTCCCCTCAGGCGCATTCGCCGCCCCCTATAACTGGTCGGGCGGCCACGACGTGGCGGGGTGGCCGGAGGCCGACCACACGCTCTACTTCGCGGAGGGGACCACCAGGAACGGTTACGAGGAGTACCTGTTCTTGAGGAACCCCGGCCCCACCGACGCCTCGGTGACCGTGACCTACTCGTCCCCGTGCCCCGAGGAGCTATTGACCCAGGCCGTTACGCTACCGGCCGGGGCGGGCGCGTCGATATGCGTGAACCACGTCGTCGGCCACGGCGGGGACGTCTCCATCGCGTTGGAATCGACAACGGGGATAATCGCCGAGCGCCAGGTGTACTTCAACTACAAGGGAATCTGGACCGGCGGTCACGTAACCAGCGGGATACCCGAACCGTCGGATACCTGGTACTTCGCCGAGGGGACCACCAGGGAAGGGTTCCAGGAGTGGCTCTGCCTGCAGAACCCGGGGGACACGGACGTCACCGCGACGATCACCTACATGCTAGGGACCGGCGAGAACTTGGAGGAGTCGATCCTCCTGGTGGCGCGGACGCGCACCACCGTGGACGTGAACGGATCGATAGGCGCCGGCCGGGACGTGTCGCTGGTGGTAAACGCGTCCGGTCCTATTGTGGCCGAGCGCCCCATCTACTTCGATTACAAGGACGCCTGGAGGGGTGGCCACAACGTGGCCGGCTCCACAGAGCTGGGGCGCGAGTGGTACTTCGCGGAGGGGACCACCAGGCACGGCTTCGAGGAGTGGCTCTGCATCCTGAACCCGGGGGACGAATCGACGGCGCGAATCGAGTACCTGTACGATGACGGGCCGCCGCTGGTGACCGAGCAGGCGCTGGGGGCTCGCTCGAGGACCACGGTCTTCGTGAACGAGGCGGCGGGGCCGGGGAAGGACGTCTCGATAAAGGTCGAGGCGGACGGCGACGTCCTCTGCGAGCGCCCCATGTACTTCTACTATCACTCCGCCTGGGAGGGCGGGCACGTGGTCAAGGGGTCACGCTCCGGCGAGGATGCCTGGCAGTTCCCGACCGCGGCCGTCGGGTCCGGGTTCGAGGCATGGCTGTGCTTGATGAACCCCGGGAGCGACGACAACAGGGTCACGGTGGAGATATTCGGTGACGGCGACTACCGTTCCCAGGAGATATCCATGGGCCCGTACGCCCGCTCGACCGTGGACCTTTGCGCCGCCTCGGAGGGGATAGAGGACGCCTGGGTCAAGGTTACCGGCGAGAAACCGGTGGTGGCGGAGCGGCCGGTGTACTTTTCCTATGAGCCGAAGGTGGAGTCCGAACCGTTCACGTTCGCCACCTGGGGAGGTATAGACCTCAAGTGCCCCATCCGGTACTGTGACCTACTGGGCGTTGTGTTCCACGAGGCGTACCCGACCGGTGGCGACGGCAAACCGGACAACCCACAGGTGATGCAACCGGTGGGCATCTGCATGCAGGACGATAACCCGCAGAACCTCTGCCCCGGAATAGACCTTTCACTGGGGAGCGATCCCGCCTACTTTGTCGAGAGCAGCCGCGGTCGGGGCACCTGCTCGACGTCGGCCAGCGACGTTGTCGCCAAGGCCGGCTCACCGGTCTTCTCCCCGGTGAACGGCACCGTGATAGCCGCCGAGAGCTACATGCTCTACGGAAAGTACTACGACCTGCGGGTGAGGATACTGATAGACGGGTACCCCGGATACCATATGGCCGTGCTTCACCTTGACACGCTAAGTGTGTCGGTGGGACAGAGGGTCGAGGCGGGAACCACGCAGGTAGGAACGGTCCGCGACCTCACCCCGTACTTCAACAGCGCGGCAAACAGGTACTCCCGCGAGGCGGGAAACCACCCCCACATCCAGATAAACTACCGCCCCGACATGGGGTTGGGCGGCGTTGACTCCGGCGGGTGGATGGTAATCCCGTAAGGCCACGCCGTACTCTTAATCCGCGTGTTGTATAAACAGGTTCCTGCCAGGCCCACCAGGCGCTCTCAGTAAACGAGGACCGGTCACTCTTCGCAACTTGACGGGGGTGCCGTTGGGGGGTGACCCCCCGGCCGGTGTATTGTCTCCTCGACCAGGTCTGGTCCTTCGCCGAGGGATATACGGGCAGCTGAGCAGGGAGCGCGAAGACCCCGTTCCATGTACTACTTGTGTTGACGATTCCGTCTTAAACGGGGTTGGCGTGTTCGCTATCAAGTACGGACATGCTTTGAAAAGCTGGAAGATACTAAGAGCAGCACAAGATAATGCAGCGCGCCTGTCGTTGTCATGACAAGGCAACTCTGATTCAAATGCTATACATATATTTCTGTGTCATATTTGAGCAGATAACGGGTGAAGTTCGCGGGTTCGAGACCCGTTTCCCGCTCCAACTTAATTCCTTGAGGGGTTTCTCGGAACCCGGGCAACACGGGAAACGACCCAAACACTTGAAACCGGCGATCATTTATCACTACAGGGTTTCAGTTCTTATGGACATGAAGCCGGTATCAGCAAGGTTTCACGCACATACCCTTATTCCGTGGAACAGCGGTCGTCCTGTGATCTCGCCGAAATAATGTGCACGGGAAAGGAGAATAAGAGGACCTTCTGCGGAGATTTCGTTGTAGAATCAAGGCGGAGGAAAAAATGAAGAAGAGCAAGTACGAACGGGCGAAAAAAGTTGGTTGGATATCTTACATCTCCAAGATCCCGAAAGGGATTGAGGCGGATGCCGTTCTTCTTGGAGTAACAGATACCGGTAATCGCGCGGGCTGGGATCCGCAATATGAGTTCGTTATGGAGATTCGTTTTGAAGAAAACGACTCCTTCGAGACTCGGTTTAGAAGAATTATTCCGGCGGGCCTTGTTCCAAATTTCCAGCTCGGAAGGACTTTCAGGGTTCTCTTCGATCCCAAAGATCGTTCACAGGTGTCTTTTCTTTCCTTTACTACGGAGAACAATGAGACAATTGATTTCCGGTGTTTTCCTGTCCGCCTCAAACACATGGAAGACACCGAGATGAAACCGGACAGGATCAATAACGAAGGGTAACCAGAAGAGATGTGCTGAGCTTCTCTACCACAGCTCCTTCCATGACTATAGTCTTCATATGAGTTCCCGGGCCCGAATTTCGCTAGGTAGTAACCCCCGTAGATGGCATCTTGTAGATTCAGGATATTCAGACGGAGCTACAGGGTATTATCTTCCACTCCTATTTCAACTACTTGGTAAGATGTGTGCATTTTGAACGAGCCGGGTTTCCCGCTCCATTGACTTGCTTGGATTTCTACTTCAAGTCAAAGGGGAATCTTTCCGCAATACGTTCAAGATTTCTCTGTAGTTTTCCCCTGGTGGTAAAACCAACTATAAATAAAACGTCTTTCTTCAGGAGTCCGATTACCCTATCGTCCCCGACTCGAAAATGCGCTAACTTCACTCCGTATCGTTTGGAGAATTCTTTGAATAATCCAGCCTTTTCGACGGTGAGTTTCGCTTCCAGCAGTTCAGGCTTTGCTTTGTACTCCTCGATCTTATTATCGATTCTGGTGTGGTGTATATCCGCTAATGCTTGGATGGCCTCTTCGGTCATCCTAAGCTTTATCATTCTTGGCTTTCCTTATTTCGGCGACTTTCTTGAGGGCTTCGTCAACAGAATAGGTCTTGCCTTCGGCGATTTCTTCAAGACCCTTCATAGCCATTTCAAGAACTTCTTCGCTGTGGCGAATGGCAAAACTATCAAGGTCATCGTCGGAAAAGAGAGTGATGACTGCCTTGGGGATCCCTCGGCTGGTAATTATTACAGGTCCGTCATCCTCAAGGGAATTGAGGTAACGAGAAAGGTTTGCTTTAGCACCCCTGACGTTCGTAAACTGCATTGTGGCACTCCTCCATGTGGTGACTACGTTCGTAGCTACAGTATAGCAGATAATAATGGATTTGTACAAGGAGGGAAAAAAGGAGAAAGATCGTTCGCAAGCAAGCAGAAACCCGTCCAGGTAAAGCTAAGGGGACGCTGGAGCGAGGTACGGTCACGCTCGTGGTCAAGGGAGTGCCGGTGAAGGTCTGCCCGAACTGCGGTGAGGAGTACGTGGACGAAGAAATCACCGGAAGGCTGCTTCAGGCCGCGGAAGAGGCCGCCAAGACCGGTGTCCTGGTGGACATCCGTGAGTATATGGCGGTGTGAAAGAGATATCAAACCGGCTTAAGTGTTCAACTGGATGTTCTGATTTCATTTCGGCTTGGAATGTGTGTACTTTGAACGAGACCCGTTTCCCGCTCCATCTCTTATGCACATAAACCCCCATGGAGAATGTGTGTACTTTGAACGAGCCGGGTTTTCCGCTCCATAACGCTACATGCGGCAAACTCGCGATCTGGCTACTGTCCAAATTGTGGTCCCGCAACCAATTGGCTCTTTCAAAACGGTTCGCTGGCACAGATAGCATTCAGGCCAAAATGACTAAACGAATCGAGTGCTACTACTGCTTCAACACATCAGCAAGAGCATCTGCGAGTTGCGGCAGGTCCACAGACACGATCTTCCAGACAATGTCCAGGTCTACGTCGAAATAGCCGTGTATCAGCCGGTCGCGCGTTCCGGCGAGAGCCCTCCACTTTATCATCGGACAGCGAGCGCGAAGTTCCTCCGAGGTGCCCTTTGATGCCTCGCCGATAACCTCGAGCAACCTTACAAGGGCAAGTGCCAGAAGTTCATCGTTCTCAAGGTCCTCCCTTGTCTTGTCCGATGCGAAGAACAATGCCTTTCGGCAGGCGTCCATCATGTGATGCAGGCGAACGCGGTCCTTCTCGCTAGGCGGCATATATTTCCTGAGCCTCCCTCATGACATCGTCCCGGAAGTAGCGGCTGAGGAAGCCCGGCGTGCTGAGGTCAACCTTGCGCCCCAGTGCCTGTGACAACTCGTCCTCAAGTATGAAGAAGTCCAATCCGGGAACGTGACCATCCTCAAACTCAACGAGTAGGTCGAGGTCAGAACCCGGTGCGTCTTCTCCGCGGAGGGAAGAACCGAAGACAAGAAGTCGGCTTACGTGATAACCAGCACATATCTCTGCGACCGCTTGCAGAAGCTCACTAGGGAACCCAACGCCTGTCCTACCGGTATTGTGATCCGCGACTACCTCTGATTTCATAATCAGTGCCTGGAGCTCTTCGAAAAGAGGATTGCTTGGATTTGCCCTGTAGTAAACCCTGTTGCCCGACCTCCTTCGTTCCAAGAAACCCTCCCCGGTTAGCCTTGAGAGTTCACGCTGGGTTGCGCCTTGGCCGACACCAATCCCCCTTACTATCTCCCGGAAGTGGTATTCCCTGTTTTCACCTGAGAAAAGGAGCGACAGGATCGCCAGCCGTGTGCGGCCGAGCAGTGATAAGAGGCTCCTGTTTTTAAACTCGCTGTCCATGGCATTAATGTACCAATATTGGGTACAATAATCAACAGATACTCCCTTGTTAACCAGTATCCTCACAGGAACTTGTGTGTAGGTTGAACGAGTCGGGTTTCCCGCTCCATCCCTACTTTCAGCTGGTTCCTTCCAGTCCGAGATTTCTCAGAAGGTCTGAAGGCGAGCAGATCTGGAAACCTGATTCCTTCTTCACTCGGGAGTTTTTCAGGAAATGGCTGTCACCGGTGACGAAGAAGTCGGGCTCGGCGGCGATAGCGGCAGCGATGATGGCGGCGTCTCCTTCGTGAAGGAGCTTAGTCCAATGGGCGACATCCTCAGGGTCCGGGTCACCGATTACCTCGAGCGGCGAGCAGAGCAGGAAAAGCTTAAGCGCCGGCAGCGCTTCAGGCAGCTTCTTGTTGAACGTACGGACGACCTCTTGAAGGACCTGCTGGGAGACAACCACGACTAAATTGCCCTCGACGAAGTGCCTGACAATGATACCGGGGGAGCCTGTCGGGGAGTGGAAGCCGGAGAAGAGCACATTGCTATCGAGGAAGATGCGGGATAACTTATAGCTTATTGTCGCTTCGCTCACGGGATATCTCCTGCCTGGTCTTGCGGCCTTCCTCGCGCAGCTCATCTTCAGTTATCCCGGAGCGCCTGAACGTCTCCTGTATTTCCCTTAAGGCATCGAGTGCTTTCCTTTTCCTGGGTGT
>JAHIMR010000092.1 GCA_018896525.1 Actinomycetota bacterium | reverse complement strand
GTGGCGGGCCCGGCCGAACGCTACACAGGCACAGTGGATAGCTCCAGTGATGAGATCGACCTCGCCCCCGTCCTTGAGGGACCGCAGTTCCTCGACTAACCCGGCGGTGAGCTCGAGTTCACACGAATCGCCGAGCGCCCCCTTCAGCTTCCGGTAGAGCTCGAATGGAACGGACTCCTCGAAACCTACGAGGGCGGCGCCCTCCAGCAGGCGGGTGACGGCGGTGACCATGGTGTCGTCGAATATCACCACGTTACACACGGTTTCCCCGGCGGCCTGTTCCCGGTAGCGGCCGTCGGTCACCAGGTGAGCGTCTTCCCGTGTGATTACCGCAACGGCGCTGCTGCCGGTGAAGCCGGTAAGGTAGCGGACGTTCTCGATGCCGGTCACCAGGAGCGCGTCAAGTTTAGATTGACACATAATGCCCCTGACACTGTCCAGTCGCTCGTTCACGTAGTCCTTTCCGCGTTGTCCCACTTACTTCTCTTTCATGGTTGTCTCCAGGTCCCCGGTCATTACGGAGGCCGCCTTGGCGCCGAACAGCCTGGCGTCCAATTCCCTGAGGATCAACACCGGCCCTTCCACCTTTAGCTCGAGGTCCACCCCTTCCGGCGGTATCAAGAGGTCATCGATAACGGCGGTCGTCTCCTCTCCTCCCTCGAGCGTCGACTTCCATAGAACTATGCCATCGCACTCGATGGTCACCTCGCGGGGGTGCTCGAGGTTCCTGATGGGGAGGCGGAGGGTGGCGGCTACCCCGGCGCCGGTGAAGTTGAGAATGCGTATGACACCCTCTTTCAAGGCAAACCGCGCGGATTTATCGTCGATTAACCTGGGGACGGTGAAGTCTCCCAGGTAGAGGGGAACCAGTTCCGCGGGCGGGGCTGTGACACGGAACAGGTACGTTTCATCGAACATGCCGCTTTCCCGGTATGCTCCCTCGAGCTCCAGGCCCTGGGCGATTCGGTTGGGATCGAAATCCCATAGCTCGGTCCTGCCGTAGTAGTTTTCGTTTATCCTGTAATAGGCGAGGTAGTCGATGTCGAACCGGCTCAGTATCCCAGGCGTGGCCTGGTTGTAGGGGTTGTACACGGTCCTTCTCAACGTCTCTCCGTCGGTGGAGGAGCCGGCGGCGTTCAGCATCGGGGCCTTGGATTGCCTCTGGTAGAAAAGAAGGGCGCTGGTGGGGAACGTGCCGGCTTCCTGGAGCGGGTAAAAAGCCACCGCGGCGCCGTCTTTCACAGACGCCAGCTTTTCGAACAACAGGGGCGTCTGTTTTGTGTCGAATGTCCTGAAAGGCGGGACGATGATTGACTCCATGGCCAGGATGGCGGTGAGCACGACGAGAAGGATGGCCCTTCGAGATCGTTTCACTTTATCGAGCAGGGTTGAAAGGCCCAGGCAGGCAAGCACTATCGAGCACAGGATGACCACGATCCCCAGGCGCAGGTACCAGCGGAAGAGGGGCGCGAAGATAGAGAGCAGGGTGGAGGGCAGGGGAATCCTGACCCCGCCGATGCTGATGAAGGGCCGTAGGGAGAACACAAAGCATACCAGCGCCGCCACAAGGAACCCCCACGCGATATGCCGGTTTTCACCACCGGTTCTTGCCCCCCCGGTCCGCCTGGTCATGAAGACCATGCCGAGCACTGCCAGGGCAAGCAGTACCCAGCCAACGTTGAGTGACTCGTTGAATCCCCTGAACATGTCAGGCCCGAACTTCCTGGTAATTCGCCCCAGGAACGGGTTGTAAGGGTCCGGCCACAGGTAATCCAGGGGACGGGCGCTGTTCTGTACGTACTCGGTTTCCGTTCTGAGTTCTCCGGCGATGGGGGTTTTGGACCACTCCTGGTCCGAGGCTTGACCGGAGAACAACCCCTCGTAGGCGAAAGGGGCAAGAACCACCATGAGCGCCAGCACCACGGCGAGAGACAGCAGCAGCGTTTTCCTGTTGAGTTCCCATGGGGCCTTTCCCTCGATGCCCTCTCTCCTTCGCCGCAGACGCTCCGATATCCGCTTGTGGGCCAGGCGCCCAGCCAGGAAGGCGGCGGTGAATATCACCATGAACAGCCCGAAGTGGATGCTCATCCCGGCAACCAGCAACGCCGAGAGCCACAGCAAGACGGCGGTCTTGACGCTGGGTTTCTTGATGAACTTGAGCAGCATGAGGATGTAAAGGGGAATCCACTGGATTGCGGCCAGCCGGTTGTAGAAGAGGGCTTGATAGGCGTGCCAGCCGGTGATCATGTAGGCGAAGCCGCCGAAGAACGCCACCCGCCTGTCGCCGGTCAGGTACCTGACCAGGTAGTACATGGTGACACCCGACAGGAAGAACCCGGAGAGCGTGAGCAGGTTATAGACGACTATCTCGCTGGCGAACAGGAGCAGGAAACGCTCGGTTAACGCCGCCAGAGGTTCCATGCGGCAGAATCCAAATGCAGTCCCGAACGGGAACCCGATCAGGGGGCAAAAGGAGGCGGAAGCGCCAAGGCCGGTGGCGTTGCGCGCCCACCACATCTGCCATATGATACCGAGGTTGTCGCTGGGAATCCCGTATATGGAGCCGGTGAACCTGACTACCAGCGGCCAGGTGAGGAAGAACGTTACCAGCAGGAAGAACCCGAAGATCGGGAGCTCCGGGGGGAGCCGCCACAGGCGGCCCACTACCCTGTTCGCGGTTGCCTTGAAGCTGGTCGGATTCTCTTTCATTCGCCTCTGGAGTCCTTCCTGCGATTCGAGCGACATCTTGATAATAGACGATTCATCGTTACCCTGGCCAGAGGAGGGCGCATTCGATTGTTATTCTCATTATAGCGGTGTTATATTGAAACGGTGGATCTCATGATAGTGAAGGCTGTATCTCGGCTGGGTTAAGGCCCTTTGTCGCGGGTCGGGGAGAAGGAGAGCTTGAAGCATCGGAGCACCATCGGCCAGAGGTTGACAGGCAGGCATCGCTTCCTGTGCGAGATGGCTGGAGACCTCGAGGGTGAGGAGATCCTCGACCTGGGCTGCGGGTTCGGTTGGTTTGAGAAGTATGCCGTGGACAGGAGGTGCCGGAGGATAGTGGGGGTTGAAAGCAACCCACGGTTAGTGGAGTTGTGCCGCAAGGATGTGCCCGAGGCGGAGTTCCTCTTGATGGATGCCGCCGATGTGACTCCCGATAGCGGGACGTTTGGCGTTCTGTGCGCCTTTGATTTCCTCGAGCACCTCCCTCGCGGCCAGGAAGTTGCCCTGCTGCGTCGCGTGCTCGATCTCCTCTCGCCCCAGGGCCGGTTGCTACTATCGGTGCCGTACCTCAGCCTGCTTTCCGCCGCTCTAGACCCGGCGTTCTACTTCGGTCACCGGCATTACAGCGCGGTGCGTATTGACGAGCTGTTAAGGAGCGCGGGCTTCCGGGTGCGACGCACCTACTTCGCCGGGGGTGTATGGGAGCAGGTTTCCATGATATGGCTTTATATCTTCAAGTGGGTGTTCAGGAGGGAGATGCCGTATCAAGATTTCTTCGAGAGAAAGCGGACGTCCGAGTACGAAGGCTACCGGCCGCAACCGTCGATTGGGGCGTGCGTCACCATGTTCGTGGAAGCGAAACCCGAGTGATAGTATCTGGCCCTTGGCGCCTTAGAGTCAGGCCGGCTTCCTGCCCCTGATGGTCATGAAGGAGGAGTGCCTGGTGTCGATCGCGTTCAGGGCGCGAGCCGGCCTACCGCCGAGAGGGAAGTAACCGGCTCCTTTGAGAGATTCAACCTGGAAGCCGTGGATTTCTATCAGTTCCGCCAGTCCCCGTGGAGAGAATACCCTCCGGTGTTGCATGTAGCGAGAGACACCGGTGTTTCCACGATGTAACGCCAGGGGGTTGCCAATTCCCATACGGCGGTCACTTATATTGGTAAGAGAGAACGGTTGCCATCCAAGAATGATGGAGAAGATGTTATGCCAACTGGAGAGGTTCTCAGTGGAGATTACCAGCAGGCCACCCGGCCGCAGCAGGCGCATCGCTTCGCTTATCATGTTGTCGGTGTTCTTGAGGTGTTCGATTACCTGGTTCACGGTTATCGCGTCGGCGGTCTCGTCCTCCAGGGGCAAAGGGCGTTCGAGGTCCGCCTCTGTTACAGTAATACCGCGGTCTCGAGCCGTACGGGCCCGATCGGTGTCAATCTCCACCCCCAGGGCATTTCGCGCCCCAATTTCCCCGGCGATCCGCTCAGTGAACGACCCGTCATTGCAACCGAGATCGAGCACGGTATCGATACCGGGTTCGAGCAGGGAAATTATAGCTCGTTGGTTTAGTTCTTCGGCTTCATACCAGACACCCAGGAGGTATTCCCTTAGCATATTCTCATCTCCTTACTGGCTCCAACGGGTTCGCTTCTGTTCCCTTGGCCGAATCACGCCCTTGATGAATCCCCAGGAGTAGAACTAACGCCCAGGCCGTTCCAACGGCCTGTGATGGCGTTAAAATGGTTGTAGTTATTCAGAGAGTAACACAATGGATCGTTCATCCCCATCAGGGTGCAATAACTGGTGAGCGGGGCGTCATTTCGCCGATACGCATACTCCAGTGGTTCACTCCCGGCGATCTCGGGGTCGTGGAAAGGAGCGGTCACTTGCTCCAACCAGTAGTGGTGATCGAGTTGATTATCGCTGTCGACGAGCGCGATGATTTCACCGGAAGCCTCCCTGATGCCCCATGCCTTTCCCGTTTCGCCGGTCCTCTCAGGCTTACCCACCAACAGACAGCCGAACTCCCGCGCAATCTCAACCGTACTATTACAGGAGCCGCCGTTGGCAATCACGATCACCTTGTGAGCGACACCCACGATTATTCCCGTGTTCAACGTTACCTGCTCTCTGTTAGAGGCCGAAGAAATACTACTTTTCGCTATAGAATACCAAACTGGGCTGCTGGATGCATCAGGACTGAAAAGCTCGAGGTTTACTCCTTGTAGCTCGCATCTTCGGGAGGAGGAACCAGTGGTGGCTGGTCATGCATGACCAAGGTGATAGAGTATCTGCAGGGTCGAGGTGTCCCGAACGTGCTGTTAACCACAGACAAGGCAAAGTGAACATACGATACCATTGGCCTTAAGGAAGGTGTGGTAACAGTAATGCTACGGTCTATTACGGTGCGGACGAGATCCAGTGAGATGAGCACCGGCGCGTGGCATGAATGGTTCTGACAAGGGAAATACTCGATGAAATCCGGTTTGGTTGAAAAGAGCAGCACAATATGAAGATCTGCTTTCCCAGGAACAAGGTCAACTATGATTGGGAGTCTTTGCTCCGCTCGTATCAGAACCATGTTTCAAAAGAGAAAACGGTCCTGGAAATCGGGGCTTCCAACGTAGCAAGAACAAGGGAGTTAAGCAAGTTGTGCCGCAAGCTCATCGGAGTAGAGATATTTCTCGAAAGGAAGCCTGATGATTTTGAAAACGTGGAGTACGTTACTGGCGATTGGCAGCGGCTCTCGGAGTTCATGCAGCCATCAACCATTGATTTGGCGGTAAGCAGTCACGTTATCGAGCATGTTGAGGACGACCTGAGGGCTATGAATGAGCTTTATGAAGTGTTGAGGCCCGGTGGAGTAGCTTTATTGAATACCCCGAATAGAAAGCGATTGGTAAGAGCGGTGATAGAAACATTCACCGGCGAAAAGAAGTTCCCATTTTGGGAGCACGTAAGGGAATATGTCGAGGAAGACTTGTTGGAGCTGATGAATTCCTCCCGCTTTGAGAGGTTTGCGGTATTTCCCGTTGTTCTGGGATTGCATGGGGGACCCATCTTTTTCTATCTGGAATCTGTCCCTCACGCTCTCCGGAGGTATGCGAACTTCTGGGAGATTCATCTGTTCAAGGAACGTGACTAGAATATGAAAAACGGCACGCTATTACTCATTAGGGAAATACAATAGTCAGTGGTTGATTGATAAATGGGTTTACTTGGGATAATTTAGTTGTTGAGTTCTGATATGGATAGATGGAGGACTGGACAGCAGTGAACCAATATGACGAATCATACTACTCGAGGGGTATCCAGACGGGGATCGTAGGTAGATTCGTTATATCGCTGTCCCGTTTCATGCAAACCACTCGTAAGGCATTCCGGGGCACCCCGGGATGGGTGCTGGAGATAGGGTTTGGAGACGGTTCATTTCTTGAGGCTCTGGCAAGGAAAGGTTGGGATGCCTACGGTATAGATATTTCGGATGAGGCTCTGGAGATGGCCCGGAGTAAGGTGGGTCTAAGCGTCATGAAGGGAGAACTGCTGGATTGCGGTATGGAAGAATCGTTCTTCGACGTGGTTGTCATGAGACACGTACTTGAACACATAACAAATCCCGGGGAAACACTGGTGGAGATAAGGAGAATCCTGAAACAGAATGGGACTGTATATATCACTGTACCAAACATTGACAGCATTGAGGCTTGTATAGCCGGAGACAAATGGTTCCACCATGACCCGGAGTACCACGTCACAGAGTACTCACCGGTAACCATCAGAAACGCACTGAGCATGGCGGGCTTCAAGGATGCAAGAATAAACCATATGCTTCCTGAGTACAGGCAGACTCTTACCTACAGCGTGTTGTCGCGAATCGGACTTGATTCAGTGGTGAGCGGGAGAGATGTCTCTCTCCTTAAGAGGCTTCTCGTTTACATCCTTCTTCCGCTTGGGGTAATTGCCTCATATATTTGTTCGCTGGTTGGAAGGGGAGGTACAATCGAGGTTACCGCAAGGAAATAGTATAGTCTCTATTGAACCTACCGTGATACTCCGTGAAATTGCGCGCATAATGCGGATTGCGCGGGGATCAAGAGATATTTTACCTGCATGACGATAACGGCAACCCTGGTCCCCTGATCGAGGATAGCGCAGCGTGGTAAAATGTGAGAGGCGAAAAACGCGTGTCCAAAGAACCGGGCATACATGCATAGGCAGGTGAACGGCCTTGACGGATTCCAGAACTGGAGCGGAGGAAAGAAAAGTCCTCATGGTGAGTTACTACTACCCCCCCGTCGGTGGCACCGCCAGCCGGCGGATTACCAAGCTTGCGAAGTACCTCCCGGAATTCGGCTGGTCGCCCACTGTCCTCACCGTGACCAGGGACTCCAGCTACTGGTTAAGGGGCGATGCCTCTGAAGGGGAACTTCCGGGGGTGAAGGTAATCAGGGCACCCTTCCCGGACCTGGTAAACTGGGGGCTGTACATCCTGGCCAAGTGTTTCATTTTGAGGTCTCACCGGCCGAGGGTGGAATACTTTTCCGTCGATATGGAGACGGATGCCAACGGGCTCCAGGACCGGATTGTGCGATGGCTTAAACGATGGGCCAACCGCTGGGCCTCCTTTCCCGACAGGTACTTCTTATGGTTCCCGTTCGCGCTTGCCCGGGGGCTTCTCGAATTGCGCTCGGTACCATATGAAGCCATCCTCAGTTCCTACCCCCCGTGGACCAACCATCTCGTTGCAGGCATTCTGCACCGACTGACCGGCTTGCCATGGGTCGCCGACTTCAGGGATCCCTGGACACAGTGTCCCCTGTGGGAACGCTCCAAGCTACAGCTTTGGATAGAGAAGAAGATCGAGAAGAGGTTAGTGGCCGGGGCAAGCGCCATTGTCACTGTAACAGAGCCCATTCTCGATATGCTAAAGGAATTCCACGGTGAGAAACCGGGCGGCTTTGTTTGCATAACCAACGGCTACGACCCCGGCGACTTTATCGGGCTTACAGGTGGAGAGCTGGAGAGATTCACCATGACCTATACCGGTTCACTGTCCGGCCGAGATCCCACGGCCCTGGCGGAGGTTGTCGAGGAGCTGATAGCAGAGGGAATCATCGGCCCTGACGATATCCGTATCAGGTTCTATGGACTGGTGAATACCGCCCTCG
The DNA here is from genome assembly GCA_018896525.1 of Actinomycetota bacterium. Lineage (GTDB taxonomy): Bacteria > Actinomycetota > Geothermincolia > Fen-727 > Anoxymicrobiaceae > JAHIPE01. The sequence goes on along the minus strand of JAHIMR010000092.1, from coordinate 938 downwards.
AGAAGCTGTGCCAATCGCTTGAGCATCCCGAAATAATTGAGATCAAAGGCATGGTATCCAACCGGGAGTCGTTGGCAAGGCAGAAGGAATCCACGGCGCTGTTGGTATTTGTGGGGGACCACCCCTATAGCGCAAAGGTGTTGACAGGCAAGGTCTTCGAGTATATGGGTTCAAAACGCCCGGTACTTGCCTGGGCACCGTGCGGGGGCACTCTGGTGGACCTGCTGGACAGAACCGGTGCCGGTTTCGCCGCCACCGACCGGGGTGAACTCAAGGATACACTGAGGCAGTGGATAGATGAATTCCAACGGACCGGGAGGCTTTCCTACGGGGGTGTAGACGTCGAGATCGAGCGCCACAGTTGGAAACAGCTTGGCCGCCGATATGCGAATATCCTCAATGGAATGGCGGATCCGGGGGCGACGAAGGACGGCTAGGGGGACCGTTCCCTGAAACATAGTCAAATATCTCATCCGACCTGTTTCAGTTGACGCTTCACAGGCGTCCGCCTCTCGGAACCGAGAGGTCTTACGTCACCTCCACGTCCGTTTAACCTCTCCGTGGAACTCACGGCGAGCAACCGTATGTTATCAGATGCGTTGTCGTCCCTGTCGGCTGTGTGCCCGCAGGAGTCGCAGTAAAAGGTCCGGTCTGCGAGCGTGAGGTCCTGCTTGACCCACCCGCACTTCGAGCAGGGCTTGGATGTGGCCTCGAAGCGGGGGACCACCACAAGCTCTACCCCGTACCAGGCGCACTTGTAGGCAAGCTGCCTCCGGAACTCCTGCATGGAGGCGTCGGCAACGGCCCTGGCAAGTGAGTGGTTCTTCATCATGCCGGAGACGTTGAGGTCCTCGATGCCTATCACGTACGGCCGGGAAGACGGTGGCTTGGCTTTCGCCACTATCTGGGAGGTCGCTTTGTGTACGGCATCTTGTCGC
>JAHIMR010000091.1 GCA_018896525.1 Actinomycetota bacterium | reverse complement strand
GGTCTGGAACCGCAAGGTCAACAACAAGTTCAACTACTGGTACTATGCTCTTGTGCTGAAGAGGATAGAGGAACGCTGTGAAGTAGCTGGCGTCCAGTGTCACCGTGTTTCACCAGCGAACACGTCCAGGGAATGTCCACTTTGCGGGCATCTGGACGAGTTGAACCGTGAGGGTGAGTCTTTCCGCTGTCTGGGTTGTGGGTTCTCCCATGACGCGGACTACGTGGGGAGCCTCAACGTACTCTCACGGTTCACCGGGGAGCCTATAGTCCCCCGGAGCGTGAAACCGGAACTGGTGTTTGTGGAATAGATTTCCATGTTCCCGGTAACTATCAGAGAGTGGAGACGGTGTCTTCAATCCGCGGTTTTCCTATTAGCCGGTCGTTTCGCCGCCGCGAAACAAGCGTCAGGGGTAGCATGACCAGGTTCGTCAGGTAAGCTCTGATCAGCGGGCTTATCGGTTCATCTGTCCCTGTTATGACCAGCCAGCGTTTCTCCATGGGTAGCGCTTTTGCTTTCAGGAACTTGAACGAAAAGTTCTTGAGCATGAACCTTATCCGGTTTCGGTGATAGAGATAGTAATATCTCTTAGAGAACTTGCGGATCGTCGTGGATTCGTGGTGAATGATCCTGGCCTCCGGGGCGTATGCTACCCGGTAGCCAAGCCTCCGCGCGTTCAGGCAGATATCCACATCCTCGAAGTAAGCGGGGGAGTACCCGGGGTCAAGCATCCCTGCCCTCTCGAATACGCTGCGCCTTATGGCCAGGGCGGCGCCGGTCACGTATGTCACGTCTTTGGGCTCTTCGTACTGTCCAGCATCCTCTTCACCTATGCCGTAGTGCATCGTGAGGCCGTTGTCCCTGACGTATCCACCCGCGTGCTGGATAATCTTTTGGTCCGGGTAGTACAGCTTGCAGCCTACGACACCCACGTCATCCTCCTCGAAGGCGCCCGTGAGTTTGTCGAGCGTGTCGGGGAACACCTCCGTGTCCGGGTTTAGCAGCAACGCTATGTCTCCACCCGAGAGCTTGAAACCGTAGTTGTTGGCCTTGGCGAAGCCACCGTTGGCCCCCAGGCGTCTAATCATGTATTCGAGGCCGGCATCGTTTGCCACCTTCCTGGCCAGCGTGCAAGAGTCATCGTTAGAACCGTTGTCCACCAGGATTACCTCGAACGGTGAGTATTTGAGCGTCGCGAGGGATCGCAGGCAGGGTTCTATGTATTCCGACGAGTTATAGAGGACAATGATTATTGAAACAAGTGGGCTTTCCCTCTGCATGCGCCCCTCAGGTCGGTTTTCCAAACAACAATGCCTTTCCAATATCTTTTAACCCCGCCGCACCCAACCCGTTCCCGATAGCCGCTCAGCGTGAGAATAAACTATTTTGCGTTCAAGTTGTACGCCACGCTCCCCTTGAACACGTTTCTAACCAGTGGCATGTTATCACACAGCCATCACTGATTGTTAATAGTCGCGAGCATCTCTCGGGTTCAAGTATCCGTTGTTCCAGGTAGGGCCGCTTATTTACGGGCCTCCCGACCGACACCGGCAAGGTTTAGCTTCTCACCACAAATGGTCAGGCTTATCCGGGCCCTTGGGAGTCTGGTTCTGCCAGTTCCTGTATTCATTCCAGGCCGGAAACGGTGATCCGTCATAACCATACAGCCCCAGGTAAATATCATCCCATGATTCACCCGGGGCCGGGTCAACCGCCTGGAATATCCATATCTTTCGGCATCCCGCGGCCCTGAGACCACCAACTCCCACCTCGCCAATCGCCTGCCTCTGCCCCTCGACCGAGAACTCGTCTCTTCCTGCATGGGGCCACCCTATCTCGGTGCACACCACCTCGCGATTCGGATAGCCATTCTTGTTGCAAATATTTACCACCTGGCTATAGTACCAGCCCCACCACTCGGAATAATCGTAGGGATGTACCGCCACGCCATCGCATATCGTGGCGATGCTCACCGAGTGGTTCACGTCCACGGTGGTCCGGCTGTTTGGCGGCAGCGACACCGCCTGGTCCTGTGTGGTGCCGTCGGTAAACATATAGGTTATTGTCGCAGTGGCCTCCTGCGCGTTGGGGTTCTGCAAAGTCAGCCACTCCTCGAACCCGGGGCGAGTTGTGCCCTCAGCGAAGTACCAGGTTTCCGCGCTGCTCTGGCACGCCAGCTCGACGGTGCCTCCCGGCCACGCGTTGTGGTAGCTGAAGTACATGGGACGCTCAACAACTATTCCCTGGTCCGAGTTCAACTGGACCGATACGTCCCGGTTGTTTCCCACCACGCTGTTCACCATGATGGTCCGGCGCGAGTGGGCATCGACAGTCACTGTCTGGGGCTGCGTGCCGCCATCGGTGAACATGTAGGTCAGATCTACCTTCGCGTCGGTGTCGCCGGGGTTCTGGATGGATATCCACTCATCAAAGGCGCCGTCCACGTCGTTGTTGCGGGTGGTGCCCTCCGACAGGAACCAGGAATCGCCGGGCGCCGTGGCTCCAACCTGGTCGTGCCCGCCGGTCCACTTCCCATGGTAATTGAAGTACATGGGCCTCTCGGCGATTATGTCGTTGGTAGCCTCTATCTTGGCGGATACGTCCTTGTTCGGGCCTACTATATCGTTCACAAGGACCGTCTCGCGCGATGTCGGCGGCATCTTCAGTTGTTGCACCTGGGTCGCGCCGCCCGGGAACATGTAGGTTATCTTGACGTCGGTGTGCTCGTTCCCCGGGTTCATCAGGGAGATCCACTCCTCGAAACCCGGCTGGGTCGCGCCCTCGGCCAGGTACCATGTGTCTGACAGGTCCTTGATGCCCGCCTCTATGGAGCCGCCGGTGCACCAGCCGTGGTAGTTGAAGTAGATCGGGCGCTCCACGACTATAGGCTGATCGCTGGTCAGCTTTGCCGAAACGTCCCTGTTGGGCCCAACGGCACCGTTCACGTTCACCGTGAAGCGGGAGTGAGCGGTGACCTGGACTAACTGGTCCTGTGTCTCCCCACCGGTGAACATATAGGTTATGGTCACGTTAGCTGTCGTATCGCCCGGGTTCTGGATGCATATCCACTCCTCGAAACCGGAGTGGGTGGCCCCCTCGGCAAGGTACCACGTCGTACCGGGCTCCTGTATGCCGACCTGGTCGTGACCTCCCGGCCAGACGCCGTGGTAGTTGAAGTACATTGGACGCTCCGCGACTATGTCGCGGTCGGCGGTAACCTTCATGGAGAGGTCCTGATTGCCGCCGGCGAGGAGGAGCTCGTAGTTCGCGAAAGTCGATTCCTCGCGGGTAAGGCCGTTCATCAACGAACCTGTCACCACGTACGAGTCGGGGTCGTTGGCCTTGATACCATTGTATGCGGCTCTCATCATGCCCATGTAAGATTGGTCGCAGTAGCCGTAATAGTAAATCTTTCCCTCGGCGACCTGAACCGTGTCAAGATCCCATCCGGGTTCCTGCCATACCTGGTAATAATCGACATAATCCTTGTAGCGCCCGGCAACAGCCCCGCAGAAATCCTCCCAATCTTCCATGTTCTTCGGGGGGCCCATCTCAGGATAATCGGGAATTGTGTAGTCCGTTGCGTAAGCGGGATTCGGCCCCGTGAGTGTAAGTGCCATGCTCTCTATCCCCAGGCTCAAGGCGGCATTGACCTCGGCGTCAAGATTCTCCCAGTTGTAATTACCCTTTGCCCCCTCTACATGGTCCCATCTCACCATGAGCCTGACGTTTCTGACCCACGGCCACTGGTCTGAAGGGTATTTCGCCTTCAGGACATCCTGGACGCCTACGGTGAAAAGACCTATCAGTTGAGTATCCGCTGACGGGGACCCGCATTGCGAACGGGTTGTTTCGCACCTGGCGCCATCGCCTGACGCAGTTATAGGCAAGACAAGAACGAGTAACAGCAAGCACATCAAACCTGCCGCAAGCAGTACCGAGAGGCGCGAACTACGAGGTTTCGCTATCATCTTACACTCTCCTTACATGAATCTATCTATTAGTTTGTAGTATTAGACCGTATGGGTACCAGCATCGTTTACATTCTACCAGATTATGAAAGCCTTTTCTTTCAATCCATGCCGCACTGCCCCGGGACATCGATCAGTCATTCCCCTCAAGCGGCTTCCTGCTCGAGCGCTCCTTGATGAATCTTTTCAACCTCGCGGTCCGTCTTGCCGCAAGCGCGCTCTCCAACTGCGCTTCATGCTCAATAACGTGCTCCAGGGCATGAGCCTTCGCCACGTTTTCGACCTCAAGCCGGCTTACCTGCCTGGCGAGTTCTTCGACCCTGTTCATGACGTACGACTCGTCTGTAAATCCACGAGTTAGGGGCAGGAGTCCCCCCCACTTCATTCGCATGGCAATCCGCGCCTCTTCTCGCGTTCTGGTAACGCCTTCGTCCCCATCGGTCCGGGCGAACGCGAGCCGCTTGGCGATATCTTCGCGATCTTCCGTATAGGCGAACTCGACAGCGGCAACATATACACGAAACCCGGCTTCAATGTACTTGATCGAGAGTTCAAGAGCGAAGAGGTTCTTGTCACAGACGTCTTCCGAAAGCCGGAAGTCCATATTTCTCATGACCCATCCCGCGTCATCTATGGCTGCGACCTCGGTGAACCTCCACGTCGGTTTATTGCTATCTGGATGACCGCGGAGTTTGAACACGGGGGTCATCGGGTCGGGGACTCCTTCTTCGTTGATGCAGTGCCAACCGGCAATCCCCACCATGCCGACGTCCGCCCTGCGCCTCAAGAAAGCGACTATATTCTCGAGCCAACCCTCATCGTAGATCAGGACATCATCTCGCAGAACGGCGATGAACTTATCGCCCAGCCGTTCGAGGCCCTGGTTAACAGAGCGCGCCGCACCCGTACCCACAGGGTTCTCGAGGTAGTACTTAGGATTAAGCCGTTGGAGATAGGCGGGATCGCCCAGACCGTTGTTCACGATCACGAGCGAGTAGTTGTCGGTAACCGCCTCGAGTTGCTTGAACATGGCGCTCGCATCATCCCCGCGCCGCGAGATGGGGACAATGATCGGTGTTTCACCCGGCTCCCGGGGCGGCTCCCCCCCGGGTGCTTCCGGGATCACCCTGTCCGATTCTACGGGGATCAATGCCTCTTCGCGGTTACTCTCCGTCAGGTCCATGTCTACCTCGGCAAGGTTGTCCAAAGCCTCTTCGTTGCCGGGGTCCAGTTTGAGGCATTTCTCGAGATGGTACTTCGTCCTCGCCAAATCATTTTGGCCGTGGTAGTACCGTGCGCAGAGATACTCGAGCCGGGGACTCCCCGTGTAGGCCTCAAGATGGACCTCCAGGTATTTCAACGCGTCGGTGAGAGAGTAGTTCTTCATTGTTTCAAAGCTGGTCAGCAAAGACCGTATTCCCTTGTAAACCTTATCCCTGGCTTTGTACACTCGACCGTCATACTTCTCATTGATGGCCTTTGTGGCCAGGATGTCGTCTCGTCTATTGTCGGCCGTGTGGCTCCCGTTCATCCTGTGGCTTACCTCGCAGGTGATCTCCCCGATATGCTTGAAATCGCATTGCATGGCCATTCGTATCAACAGGTCCCAGTCCTCCAGATGCCGAAGATTCTCGTCAAATGCTCCTACGTCTACAAACAACTCGGCACTGTGCATCATGCAAATGATGGGAATATAGTTATCGGCAAGGAGAATGTCTCTGTTAAAATCCTCCGAATAGATCACTTCTTTTTTCTTACGGCGCCACCGGTCACCTTCCCTTACCATGAAAACCGAGTAGGAGTCGGTGTAAGCAACCTGCGCTTGTGACGACTCGAGCGTCTGGGCCAAGGTCTCCAGATGCGTTGGGTAATACCTGTCGTCATCATCGAGGTAAGCGATTAAGCTGCCGTGAGACGCGTTTATTCCGACATTTCGCGCTCCCGACGGACCCATGTTGCCCTGATTATTGATGTAGCTCAATCTCGGGTCATCGAACTTCTCGATCGTCCGGGACACGTCCGGTCCGCCGTCGTTCACCACTATGACCTCGAAGTTCTCATACGTCTGGTCAAGCACGCTTCCTATGGCCGTTTCCAGCAGTTCGGGCCGGTTGCAGGTTGGCAAAATGACACTCACCAGGGGCGACTCTCTGTTCTCGGAACGCAATAACTCGATGTAATCAGGCATAGTGGGTTTCGGGTCAATGGTGTTTTTCTTAAAGGAGACAGCGCGTGAAGGGTCCGGTTTGATTCCAACCGCATCCAGGTACCGCCGGGCGAAATTCCGCCACTGATAGTCTTCCTTCCACTCTTGATACCCTTCTTCTCCCATCCTCGTCCGCTCTGCGGAATCCGAGAGAAGTCTCCGGACTTCCTCGATAAAAGGGCTTCGAGGAAGCCCGCCGTCCCGGATGGCTCTACCCTTTTGCGCGGAGGAAATGAAACCATCGTCGGGCTCCCGCTCCAGTTGAACCAGCTTGCCGCCCTTCATATCCTTGAGACCGGCACAATCGGTGGAGGCAATCCAGGGAAGACGGTGGCTCATTGCCTCGAGAACCACCCTTCCAAAGGCCTCGGACTGAGACGGCAGCAGCAGCAGGTCCGCCTGTTCCATGGCGGCGGCAACCATGCCCTTATCCTGCGGCGGGAGAACCAGGAACCGGTGGTCGCCTCTTACCCTGGACAGAATCTCGCGGTAGTAAGGCTCACGGATTACCCGCCCCATCGTCACCAGAACCCAGTTGCCGGGCATCTGCTTCAAGTTATCGACCAACCACAGTTGATTCTTGGCCTCGTAGTAGCTACCTATACAGAGGAGAAGCTTGGTGTCAGAGGGTATCCCCACTTTTCTCCTGAAGTCCACGGTGGGGGAGACGAAGTTGGCGGCGTTGGGGATGACGGTGAAAGGGATATCGTTCTCGCAGTAGAACTCGATGTCGTGGCCCGTTTCGGTCAGGCTTATCACCGCTTCGGCGCTCTTCAGGCGTTCCACCAGCTTCTCTCTCATTTCGTGTTCGGTATCCAGGAAACCAATTGATTCCCTGTTGATAATGGGGACGAACACCGCGGGGTATTTCTCGGGCTCTTCGAGTGACCACATGGCCCAGTTGCGGATTCCACCATTTACCAGGATGAGATCGTAGTCGCCTTTCTCCATAAACTCGCGCAGCTCTTCGAACCTGGGGCTCCGGCTCGGTTCGTAAGGCCCTATGTCGTATTCGAACTCAAAGACGTTGAGCCCGTTGTAGTAGTGAAAATCCCTGTTTCTGCTCAAGGTGGCGATGTCAACCAGCAGACCAAGTTTGGCGAACTCGAGCCCCAATTCCGCGGCGAATCTCTCCGCTCCGCCAACCTCCGGCGGAAAATGATCTATTATGAAGAGTATCTTTCTCCCTTCGTACGGCTTGATCTCGGCGCTGTCCAGTATTCTCCTCGCCCACTCCATGTCGAATTCATCGAACACAGACGAGTTGTTTAGCCGGACGTTGGCGGCAAAAAAGGGCTTGTTCCCGCTCGAGGAAAGGAGGCTGTCGTGGTGGGTCCGATGCAGGAGGAGGGGTTCTTTTATCGGCCTGAACTTATACCCTTCCCTGTAGGCCCTCAGCCAGAAGTCCCAATCCTCCATTATCCTATGAGAGGGGCTGGTTTCATAACCTTTGACCCGTTCGTAAACCTCTCTTCTGAAGACGGAAGAATATGGGATGTAATCCCAGTACTTGAGGCTGTCGAGGTCGAAATCGGGAGGAATGTGGAACCAGTCCGTTTCGCCGAATGTCTGGTAGCCGGGATAGACAACGTCAACATCAGGGTGTTTTTCTAGTACAGCGACAGTCTTTTCCACATAATCAGGCCTTAGCATGTCGTCACTGTCAAGGGTGAAGCAGTACTTCCCTTTTGCGTATGAGTAACCGGTGTTTTTTGTAATTGACGGGTGCCCCCCGTTTTCCTGGTCGACCAGGGTGATACACAGTTCCCCCCTGTATTTATCGAGGAGCTCGCGGGCCACT
>JAHIMR010000090.1 GCA_018896525.1 Actinomycetota bacterium | reverse complement strand
TTCTCGATCATCTATCCCGAGAGTTACAGGGCTCGCTCGACAAGTGCTACACAGACAGGTATTTGCGCCTTTGCCGCCAGTTCTACGATACCTATCCCCAGATTCGGAAATCACTGATTTCCAAATTCGGGCTTTTGGAAAAGGAAAAGGGGAAATCGACGATTTCCGAATTGCCACCGCTTCCGGGAGCCGACGCCGCACCGATCGTGCCGAAAGCATCCGCGCGATTGATTGTACCCGGATACAAGCTTGTCGAGCGACTGTCCTTTACGCACATCATCGAATTGATCAAACTTGACGATCCCCTCAAGCGCGCGTTCTACGAAATCGAGTGCATGCGCGGCAACTGGTCGGTCCGTGAACTCAAACGGCAGATCGGCAGCCTCTACTATGAGCGCTCGGGCCTGTCCCGGAATAAGGAGAAGCTGGCTGAACTGGCGCAGGCCGGAGCCGATCAGGCCGAACCGAAGCTTGCTATCCGGGACCCGTACATCTTCGAGTTCCTCGGAATCAAGCCCCGCGAGGTCATGCGTGAGTCCGATTTGGAGGACGCGCTTCTGGACAAGCTGGAGGAGTTTCTCCTGGAAATGGGGCACGGCTTCTGTTTCGAGGCGCGGCAGAAGCGCATCCTGATCAGCGACACCCACGGTTTCGTGGATCTGGTCTTCTACCACCGCATCCTCAAATGCCACGTTCTGGTGGAGCTGAAGATCGAGGCCTTCACCCACGAGAACCTCGGACAGCTCAACACCTATGTCAGCTGGTACCGAAAGAACATGATGGCGGACGGCGACAACCCGCCTGTCGGCATCCTGCTCTGTACCCAGAAAGATCATGCCCTTGTTGAATACGCCCTGGCGGGAATGGACAACAGGCTGTTCGTCTCCAAGTACCAGCTCGAACTGCCCAGGAAGGAAGAGATCCAGCGCTTCCTGGAAGAGAAAATGCGGGAGATGGGCGATGACATGTAGGAATAAAACGGCTGAGATTGCCGTCACGCTGTATGAGCAGCTCGCCAAGCTAGACAAGCTAATCAGGGCCAACCTGGAGGAGTTAGGCTATGGCGGGTGAGTGGAAAGAGACAAAGCTTGGAAATGTGTTGTCGTTCTCGAACGGCAAGTCCAGTCCTGAACGAGCTAATGACCTGCCGTATCCCGTCTATGGCTCAAACGGGACCATCGGCTTCGCTAATGAGACGAACGCTGGTCCCAACACCATCGTGATTGGGCGTGTTGGCAGCTATTGTGGCTCGTTGCTCTTCAGTGACCGGAAGTGCTGGGTGACCGACAACGCGATTCGAGCGAGTGCGCTCGACGAAAACGATGCTCGGTTTCTCTTCTACCTTCTACAGACACTTCATCTGAATAACTGGCGAGGTGGGTCTGGGCAGCCGCTCCTCAATCAAACCATACTTGCTTCAATTCCCGCATCCACTCCTGAGTCAACGGAGCAACGTGCCATCGCTCACATCCTCGGTGCCCTGGATGACAAGATCGAGTTGAACCGGCGGATGAACGAAACCCTGGAAGCTATAGCCCGCGCCATATTCAAGTCATGGTTTGTTGATTTTGACCCGGTCAGAGCGAAGTCCGACGGCCGCCAGCCGATGGGAATTGACGCCGATACCGCCGCCCTCTTCCCCGACTCGTTTGAGGATTCACTCATCGGGAAGATTCCAAAAGGATGGCAAGTTCAACAAATAGGTGATGTGGTTCGTGTCGTTGGTGGTAGCACGCCAAGCACCAAGAACAGAAGCTATTGGGGAGGATCTGTGCGATTTGCCACCCCAAGAGATATGTCTGGTCTTGAAAGCCCGCTGTTGTTGGAGACCTCACGAAAGATAACCGAAGAAGGACTTGCGAGAATTAGTTCAGGACTTCTACCTGTTGGGACAGTCTTGCTATCTTCTCGGGCACCTGTTGGCTATTTGGCTATTGCCGAAGTACCCGTGTCGGTAAACCAGGGCATTGTTGCAATGGTCTGCGAGGATGAACCCTCTTGTTTCTATGTGCTGAACTGGGCCAAGGAAAACCTCCCGACGATCATCGGGCTCGCCAATGGAACAACTTTCGCTGAGATAAGCAAGAGTACCTTTCGGCAGATTGAGCTTTTTTTGCCCTCGAAATCGTTGTCGGACAGGTTTCAGAAGACCGTGGTACCCTTCTACAACAAGATACGAAACAACTTGTTCGAGAATGAGACACTAAAGAATTTGCGAGATTCTCTATTGCCCAAGCTCATCTCCGGTGAGATACGCATAAAGGACGCCGAGAAGTTCCTGGGGGATATCCCGTGAAGGTTCTTTTTCTCGATGAATCCGGGGACCACAACTTGTTGGCGATCGATCCTCAATACCCAATCTTCGTTCTCGGAGGCGTGATACTGGATAAGGAATACGCGGAAGGTGAACTGACCAGGCGAATGAACATCTTCAAGCAAAAGCTCTTTGGCACGGAGGACGTTATCCTGCACACCGCCGATATCACGCGCAACCGCAGCGGGTTCGAGCGGATGAAAGAGCCTGCTTTCCGCGAATACTTCTACGAGGAACTGAATGAACTTATGTCCGGCTTGGACTACAGGGTTGTCGCTTGCGCAATACGCAAGGATGAACACCTTGCGAAGTACGGCCTCTCGGCGCTCGATCCTTACATGTTAAGCTTCGACATACTGGTAGAGAGATTGTGCTTCGAGGTAGGCAGGGTGAGCAGGGGCGGGCTGATCGTTGCCGAAGAGCGAGATCCTACACTTGACCGCGAGCTTGAGTTGGCGTATTTGAACCTGAAAATCCAGGGGACGCGATACATAAAGGCAAAGGACATTATAGACCGCATTGCGGGACTGGTATTGCGGTCGAAAAGTGAGAATGTCGCCGGCCTGCAGCTTGCCGACCTAGTGGTAACGCCCATCGGGCGTCATGTGCTCGGCAAACGGGACAAAGAAGACTGGCGCATCGTGGAAAAGAAGCTTCGGCGAAGTCGGGATGGCCGGGTTGAGGGAGCGGGGTTGGTGATTTTGCCTAGATAAGCAAGGCCAGCCCCCGCTACGCAGTGACCAGCCTCTGTTATAAATGTACCAAGAGGGTGTATGGATGTCAATGGGTTCGATGACTGAATCAATGGTTGAAGAAGCCGCCCTCTCCTGGCTCGAGGCCCTCGGCTATAACGTCCAGTTCGGCCCGGACATGGTCCCTGGAGAGCTTTTCTCCGAGAGGGGGAGCTACCAGGATGTTATCCTTGAGCGTCGTCTCACAGACGCCATCGCGCGTCTGAATCCGCAACTTCCACCGGAGGCCCAGGAAGAAGCGCTCCGCAAGGTTAAACGCCCCGAATCGCCATCGCTCACTTCCAACAACCGGACATTCCACCAGATGCTAGTTGAAGGGGTGAACGTTGAGTATCGCACGTCAGATGGCTCGATAGCGGGAGACCAGGTCAGACTGGTTGACTTCGACAACCCCGATAACAACGACTGGTTGGTCGTGAACCAGTTCACGGTCGTCGAAGGAGAGCACGAGCGTCGCCCTGACATCGTCCTGTTTGTGAATGGTATCCCACTGGCTGTTATCGAACTCAAGAACCCCGCCGATGAGAACGCAACCATCTGGTCCGCGTTCAACCAGCTCCAAACGTACAAGAAGCAGATATCCTCGCTTTTCACCTTCAATGAAATCCTGGTGATATCGGATGGTCTACAGGCGCGCCTCGGCTCCCTCACCGCTAACAAGGAGTGGTTCCTTCCCTGGCGCACAATCGAGGGGGAGGAGGTGGCATCAGCGGCCGTTCCCCAGCTCGAAGTACTCGTGAAGGGCGTCTTTGAGAAGAACCGGTTCCTCGAACTCCTGAGGTACTGCATCGTGTTCGAGGATGACGTTGAACTGGCGAAGAAGATTGCAGGGTATCACCAATTCCACGCCGCTAGGGAGGCGATCGATGCGTCAATACTTGCTTCGCGACCCGATGGGGATAAGCGCTGCGGTGTCGTCTGGCACACACAGGGCTCCGGCAAGAGCCTCACAATGGCTTTCTATGCAGGCCGGATAATTCTCCACCACGCGATGGAGAATCCAACACTGGTGGTGATAACCGACAGAAACGACTTGGACGACCAGCTCTTCGGGACGTTCTCCAGTTGTCACGAGCTCTTGCGTCAGAAGCCGGTCCAGGCGGAAAGCAGGGCGGACCTCCGCAAGCTGCTCAGCGTCGCATCCGGCGGGGTAATCTTTACCACCATCCAGAAGTTCTTCCCCGAGGAGTCCGGGGATAAGCACCCGCAGCTATCCGACAGGCGTAACATCCTGGTAATTGCTGACGAGGCACACCGCAGCCAGTACGACTTCATCGACGGGTTTGCGCGGCACATGAGGGACGCCCTACCGAATGCTTCGTTCATCGGTTTCACCGGGACGCCAATAGAGCTCACCGACAAGAACACCCGGGCTGTCTTCGGCGACTATATAAGCATCTACGACATCCAGCGGGCGGTGGAGGACGGCGCTACTGTGCCCATCTATTACGAAAGCAGAATGGTCAAGCTCGACCTGGATCAATCCGAACAGAGTTTGCTCGATGAGGAGTTTGATCTGGTCACCGAGGAAGTAGAAGAGTACCGAAGGGAGAAGCTCAAGACAAAATGGGCGGCCCTGGAGGCGGTGGTCGGTGAGGACAAGCGGGTCGCGATGATAGCCGCCGACCTGGTGGACCACTTCGATAAACGACTTGAAGCCATGGACGGCAAGGCGATGGTCGTTTGCATGAGTCGCCGCATCTGTGTCGACCTCTACGACGAGATAGTGAAGCTCAGGCCTAAGTGGGATACGGATGATGATTCCACGGGTGTCATCAAGGTAGTTATGACGGGCTCGGCGTCGGACGCTCTCGAATGGCAGCGGCACATAAGGAACAAGCCACGCCGCGAAGCTCTACGGCAACGTTTCAGGGATCCCGCTGATCCTTTCAAGGTTGTCATCGTCCGTGACATGTGGCTAACCGGGTTTGACGCACCGTGCCTTCATACCATGTACGTCGATAAACTCATGCGTGGACACGGCCTGATGCAGTCTATTGCTCGTGTAAACCGTGTCTTCAAGGACAAACCCGGTGGTTTGGTTGTCGATTACCTGGGCCTTGCCAACCAGTTAAGGGAAGCGACCATTCAGTACACCGAGAGCGGTGGTGAGGGACGGGCGACCATCGACAAGGACGAAGCGGTAGCGGTGATGCTGGAGAAATATGAAGTCTGCCTGGGGCTGTTCCACGGATTCGATTGGTCGGTCTGGGTCTCGGGCTCCCCGGAGGACCGGCTGCACCTCCTGCCCGCCGCTCAGGAACACATCCTTGCTCAGGAAGAAGGCAAAGAGAGACTCCTGGCTGTCGTCACCCAACTGTCGCAGGCTTTCGCGCTTGCCGTTCCTCGTAAAGAAGCCCTCGAAATTCGAGATGACCTCGCCTTCTTCCAGGCCGTCCGTTCCGCCATCGCGAAGTCCTCTGGAGCCGAAAGGCCAGAAGAGGACCTGGATCACGCTATCAAACAGCTTGTTTCGAAAGCTGTCGCTCCCGACGAAGTAATTGATATCTTTGCTGCAGCCGGGCTCAAGAGACCTGACATCTCAATTCTCTCCGACGAGTTCCTTGATGAAGTTCGTGACCTACCGCAGCGAAACCTCGCCGTCGAGCTTCTTCAGAAGTTACTAAACGATGAGATCCGCACAAGGAAGAAGAGAAACATCGTACAGGCGCGATCTTTCGCGGAAATGCTCGAAAAGTCCATCCGCGCATACCAGAATCGCAGCATCGAGACGGCGGCCTTGATTGAAGAACTCATCAAACTGGCGAAAGAAATGCGCGAGGCGGACCGTCGTGGTGAGGACCTGGGTCTCTCGGAAGAAGAGCTTGCTTTCTACGACGCCTTGGAAACCAACGACAGTGCCGTCGCGGTCCTTGGTGACGAGACTCTACGTAAGATCGCAAAGGAGATCGTCCAGACTGTCAGAAACAATGTGACAATTGACTGGACTGTCAGGGAAAACGTAAGAGCAAGAATGCGGGTAATGGTCAAACGGGTGCTTCGAAAGTACGGATATCCACCAGACAAGCAGGAAGCGGCAACCAGGACCGTTTTGGAGCAGGCGGAACTGCTCTGCTCTGATCTGTCCACTTGATACTTGGGTTCCATAGCCTGTCACAGTGCTTGGCTATAATCATATTGGCGTCCAGGTTAACCGACAAAGGAACGAGCATTGCGACCTCTCTAGATGGCATCGCGTAGTTGTTATGAGAGCTTACCGATATATGGGAATGGAGGTCCCTGACTACTGCGAATAGATATAACACCAAGTTACTGACACCGAAGTTGAGGATATACTCATGAGCTACTCAGAACAATTCGACGAGATCGGCTACTGGTCAGAGATGAAGATCGAGATAATAAGCGATTACCTTAAGGAATACTCGAAGATCGTCTCAGCGCAGGACCGCTTCGACCACTACTACATTGACGCCTTCAGCGGTAGCGGACAGCACCGGTCCAAGACCACGGGAGAATTAGTCCAGGGTAGCCCGCTGAGGGTGCTCGATATAAAACCAGAGTTCAAGGAGTACTTCTTCATTGACCTTAATCCCGTGAAGGCAGAGAACCTCAGGCGCGAATGCGCCGGAAAAGAAAACGTTCATGTATTTCCGGGCGACTGCAACGAGGTCTTGCTGAGGCAGATATTCCCCCAGATTACCTGGGAAGGCTACAAGAGGGCATTCTGCCTGCTGGATCCCTATGGAATGCACTACAAATGGGAGGTTGTCGAGAAGGCAGCGAGGATGAAGACGATAGAGGTCATACTCAACTTCCCCACAATGGATATGAATATGAACGCCCTGTGGAAGAACCCGGAGGGCTTGCCCGAGAGCCAAATCCAGAGGATGGATGCCTTCCGGGGAGATGATTCCTGGCAGAAGGCTTTTTATCAGACCACACTGTTTGATAACATGCCTGGGAAGGCTGCGGACAACAAGCAGGTTGTGGATGCATACGTCGAAAGGCTCAAGAAGAAAGCCGGGTTCGAGTATGTCACTGCGGGTTTTCCCGTGAAGGCGCAAAACCGTGATTTGTACTACTTGGTCTTTGCCGGGCCCAATGAAAAGGGGAAGAATATAGCGGAATACATCTTCAACAAGTACAGAAGTAGAGGAGCAATATAGATGGCGACGACGACCATAGAATGGACGGAAGCAACCTGGAACCCGGTGACCGGCTGCTCGAAGGTCAGCAGCGGTTGCCAGAACTGCTATGCCGAGAGAATGGCCCGAAGGCTAAAGGCGATGGGCCAGCCGAAATACGGAAACGGCTTCAAGGTCACCGTACACCCCCAGGCGTTGCCACTGCCACTATCCTGGCGCAAGCCACGGACGGTCTTCGTTAATTCCATGAGCGATCTCTTTCACGAGGAAGTCCCTGATGAGTTCATACTCCGGGTGTTCGAGGTGATGCGCCAGGCCAATTGGCACACCTTCCAAATACTCACCAAGAGGGCAGACCGGCTGGAATATATGGGCCGGTCAATAAACTGGCCAGCGAACGTGTGGATGGGCGTTACTGTTGAGGATGCTACCTGTGCGGAACGCCTCAGGCCACTCAAGTCAAGCGGCGCTGGGGTTAAGTTCATCTCGTTTGAACCGCTCCTGGCCTCGATCCCGGAGCCCGACCTGGCAGGGATCGATTGGGCCATAGTTGGTGGGGAATCCGGGCCGTCCGCACGGGCGATGGAAAAGCAATGGGTTCTGGAACTGCGTGATGCCTGTGTTCACCAAGGTGTTCCTTTCTTTTTCAAGCAGTGGGGAGGAGCGCGCAAGAAGAAGGCAGGCCGATTGCTCGAAGGACGCGAGTGGAATCAACTGCCAACACTGCGTTTTGCCACATAGACCTCGCGAACGGTTTCTATCACTTCTGAGCGACAATCTACCTTTTTCTACCCAACCAGCAGAAGCCACCGTTACTCAGGAAGACGATTTTCCTCACTATCAAGCACAATCAGCACCTATGGTAACCCACCAGAACACACCTGAATCGGACTCATAATCCGCGTGTCGCTCCCTTCACGCATGCATCTTCCGGCTCTGCTTCGTCGAAACGCCCAGAACCTTTCGTCGTCGCCATATGCGTCGACAGTGATCTTCTCGATCAACTCATCAAGAGCGGTTAGGTCGTTGTCGCTGTGGTCTCTCGGGCTCATCGTCCACCCTCCACGGACAGGGGCTTTTCAGAGAAAAAGCCAAAGGCGTTTCGCTGGGATCACGGGGCTACCCTCTTGATTCCGTCTATCCTTTCGTAATCCTCGTCGTAAGTGTAGATCTCATTGAGCCCACTGCTCTTCATGTAACACGCATTGAACGCATCAGCGAAAGGAAGATTGAGATCGCAGTAACATTCAAGGGCTGCGGCAAACACGTCCTTGTGTTCGAGCGAGAGGCCCCTGAGGTCGAGTATGGTAAGCACCTTCTCTCTTAGCTCGCTCTTCGGCACCTTGTAGTACGACTGGAGGGTGAACACAACCTCGAATATCACCATCGGGCTTGTTACCACGCGTTCCCTGCCACTTTCAACCTTTCGAAGCAGTGTAAGGACGGCGGCGGCCTTTTTCTCGTCATCACGAGTCAGGTAACGAAGAATCGCGTCGGTTTCCAGGAAGCGCATTTCTTTACTTCCTCACCGCGACGTCACTGGCGACGCCCTTCTCAAAGGCTTCTCGGGCCTTCTTGAAGTCCTCCGGCTTCTTCCCGGCCTTAACCGAACCGAAGTGTTTATTCAGATTGGACACAACCGGCTCCACTACAGCGGTCTTCCCCTCCACCCTGAAGCGCACCTCGTCACCCGGCTTCACCCCTATGGCCTCTCGCACGCTCTTGGGTATGGTAACCTGGGATTTCTTGGTCAAGATCGACCTGTCGGTTATCTTCGGCATGGTATTACCTTTCTCATGAGACATACATTACCTATGGTATTACTATAGCATTAAGTGGTACCAACAACAACCAGGAATCGGATGACAGGCTGTTGCCTGTTCGTTTCCTGGTGCATGATGTTGCAGCGGTGTATGGTTACCATGGAGGCGAAACGGCTCGACCCGCGGCTTTCCAGGGAGTGTGCAGCAGTTTCCGCTGAACTTCTTACTCGAGGAATACTCGAGCGATCCCGCGCGACAAGCGCAATGGGTGGCGCTCACTGGCGGTAGAGTCATTATTGGGCACCGCAAGACTTCGCTACGGTCGTCGAGGGCGGATGCACTGACGATCTCTGGATGCGGCTTGCTGAACTGCGAGAGGAGGAGCAGTCCGAGGACTCACTTAATATCTACATCGCGCAGGTGGACCCGCTTATCAACCAGAAGAACAAAGAATCCTACCGCGAGGCCGTTGGACTTCTATCGAAAGATACGCGCTCTCATGAAGCGGATAGGCCGCGAGGCGGAGTTCGCGCAACACCTCGAGACCGTGCGGGCGACCCACAGGCGGAAGCGCAACCTAATGAAGCCGCTCGAATAAGAGAAGCGGCTATGATGAATCAGGTTCGATCCATGGGCCGGATTCCTTGAAAGCACCATTATTCAAGCGCTTCTCAGCCACCCCGCCCCAGCCGCAGGTTCTACATCGAAGTACATCTCGTAGAGGTTGCCCGCGTGTTTTCGGTGGTTGAATGGGGGCGTCACACTTTCTAGAGCGCTACTTCTTCTTCAGGAGGTTGTACTCTTGCAGCGGAAGTGACATCTTCATGTCCAGGAAGTCTTTGTCGTGGTGGAAAAGCTTCAGGTCATAATTGATTGCGACAGTGGCGATTATCAGGTCCACCAGCTTGAACCTGACTCCATCTTTCCAGAGCTTGTACGCGTTCTGGTGGGCAGAGTTCCACACCTCCCTGTCAACCAAGCTCTTCAGGGGTACGGCAGAGAAGGCACTCTTGAACTTTCTGACGTCCTCTTCGCTCTTGATCCCAACGAAGAGTTCCATGTAGATGATTTCAGTGTAGCACGCCAGTTCACGGTCGATGAGGCGCTCAACCTCGCTTGCGACGTCCGGCATACCACGGTACTCAGGGTCGAAGTATGTGATCCAGGCGTTGGTATCGATGAGCACAAGGTCACTCATTTGCCCTCATCTTCTCAAGTTCTTCGGGGGTGAGGGAGACGATTCCAGAACCCTTTAACGCGAGCAGTTCCTTGATGTGCTGCCTCCTGACAACCTCCTCAAGGGCCTTGTTGACGGTCCCCCTGATGGTGCTTTCCCCCGTGGCTTTCTTCGCCTCTTTCAGAAGCTTGTCTTCAATCACGACAGTAGTTCTTGCCATATTGATCCCTCCCTGTAATACATACGTAATATCCGTAAGTATATGTATATAGTATATGCATCAATGATTATTGTCAAGGCATAACAAGCAGGGGTCCGCTGTCATGATATTGTCAGTCCGAGTACCCGCCACTGAAGGTAGAACACGTGGTATATAGCGTTAAATAGCCACTTCAGGGGTTTCGCCCCAGCCGCAGGTTCGCCACCTCGAAGTACATCTCATAGAGGTGGAGGCCTTTGCTGACGGCGATGGTCTCGCCGGGCTTGACGCCGTGGCCTATCTCGTCGGCCATGTACTCCTTGAGGAGTTGGATGCCGGCCAGGTTGGAGGGGAAGCCGCCCCAGAGGTCCCAGGAGCGGAAGTAGAGGATGAAGTGCAGCTTCTTCTCATCGGGGTAGATGCGGGTGTCTATCTGGCGGAGGCAGGGGGGGTCTTCGAGGTAGATATTCCTGGGGTCACAGACCGCCATGCACGCCTGGTTGGTGCCGAACCCGTCCTCCGTGTACATTCGGATGACCTCGCCTATCTGCGGCTCCAGGTATTGGCCGTAGACATAATCTTCCCGCTCCGCCTTGGAATGGGCGCTGACCAGCTTGTCCATGTACGAGTTCACGAACTCCATGTCGGTGGGGGGAGGGAGGGAGGAGCCCTCGGGCATGGTGGGGACCAGGGGGCGCGTCTCGGGGAACCTGATCCTCACCACCGCGAACTCGAACTCCCGCCGCTTCTGGCCCTCGTAGGAGCCGCGGTCGATGGTGTACTCCCTGCCCGTCTCCATTACCTGGTAGATGCACTGGAACCAGGCGTCGGGTATGTCCCGTGCCTCGATGCTTGTTATCTCCAACTGCCACCTCCGGTTTCAATCTGTTTGGTCGTGTCTATTATAGGCAAACCGGGGATGCGCACTGAAGTGCGCACTCAAGCGGGGAAAGTTTCATGTCGTTCGCCCGGCCTCCATGATGTCCTCCACCTGCCCGGCCAGCCAGTCCGCCGCGGTGTTTCCCCGTACTACCCGTACGAGCTCCGAAGCGCGCCGGGCCCGCTCGCCTTCATTCATCAGGAGCGCCTCGTTTAAGGCCCCGGCCCCGCCCTCGACGTCCAGCGGGCTTATCGGGATGACGCCACCCTCGAGTTCGTCGAAGGAGCCGGCGTTTTCCGATAGAAGCAACACGCCGTTCCGCTTGTTGAGGACAGCCCCCTCCTTGCTTACCAGGTTCATGCCGTCGAACAGGGGGTTGACCATGAGTACGTCGTACTCGCACAGGCCCGCCAGCGACCGTGGGTAGTTATCTTCTATCTCCAGGACCACCGGCTGCCACGATTTCGTGGCAAACTCCTCGTTCAAGGCCTCTACCTCCGCCTCGATGTCGGCGATATACCTTCGGTACACCGCGAGGCCGAGGCGCGACGGGTAGAGGAACGCCAGGAAGACAACCTTCCCCCACCACTCGTGGTACCGGTTCAGGAACTCGCGATACAGCTTGAAGCCCCGCAGGATGTTCTTGGACAGCTCGACGCGGTCTACCCTGAGGATCATCTTACGCCCGCCGACCGCGTGGCGTATCTCCTTCCGGTGGCGAGATACCTCGTCGGTTCCGGCCTCCCGGGCCAGGCCCTGGTAGTCGATCGATATCGGGTGGTGGCGCACCAGCACCCGCCGCTCCCCGACCCGCACGGTCCCGCGGGCCAGGTCGACTGGGTGGTCGGTCAACTGCCTGCAGCACCACAGGAAGTTGGTGGCGTACCGGTCGGTGTGGAAGGAGACGACGTCGCACGACAGCAGGCCCTCGACCAGCTCGTTTCTCATGTAAGGGGGAAGGAGCCTCAGGTAATCGGGCTGGCACCATGGGGAGTGGGTGAAGTGGTGGATGAGCGCATCCGGCATTCGCTCCCTTATGTGGCGGGCGCAGAGGTACAGGTGGTAATCCTGGAGCATCAGCAGCGGCTTACCCGGGGACTCGGAGGCGGCCTTTACCAACTCCCCGGCGAACAGCTCGTTGACCGGCTGGTACCCCTCGGCCCAGGCGCGGTGGGTGTGCTCGTTAACGTCGGGCCAGAAAGGGATATCCCAAAGGTAATGCTGCATGAACCAGAGCAGCAGGTTGCTGATGACGTCGTAGTACCGGTGGTAAGCACGTCCCTCGATGGGGATGAGGCGGACGCTGTAGGTGGGGTCCTCGGGGGGGAAGGCGAACGCCCCGCCCCCGGAATCGTGCGCTACCGTCTCGTCCTCGGGGGTCATCGCGCTGGCCACCCACGTCGCGTTGACCCCCCGCAGGGCCGCTTCCAGGGCGGAAACCATGCCCCCGGCTCCGCGGTGGGGTGTCATCGTACCGTCTTCGTCGGTACGGAACTCCACCGGCCCGCGGTTGGAGGCGAAGATGAGGGAGTGCCCCTCCAGTAGTTGGTGCATGTCAACCGACTTCTTGTCCGCGGCAGGCTTCATCATACTGGTTACCTTGTCCTTGACCACGACTGGAGCTGCGGCTCTATCATGGCCGCTTTGCGTCTGCGATTCCGGTGCCTACCAGGTCTCCCGGTGGACCAGCTCGTCCAGCTCTTTACGCGGTATCGGTTTCGGCTCCTTGGCCGGATACCCCAGCGGGGTCATGCCCACGATGCGGAACTGGTCGGGGACGCCCAGGGCCTGGCGGACCCTGTCCTCATCGTACCAGCCGACGAACACAGTGCCGAGCCCCATGTCAGCGGCCTCGAGCATGATGTGGTCCATCACTATGCCGACATCCACCATGTAATACTCTTTCCCGTTTTCCACGCCTGAAAGTGCCGGGTCCGCGCAAACGACTATAAGGACCGGCGCCTGCGCGATTCCCTTACGTGCGGGGTTCCCCTCCAGGATATCGGCAATCTCCTGGCGCTTCTCCGCGTCCTTCACGACCAGGAACTGCCACGTTTGCTGGTTTTTCCACGAGGGAGCGCATCGCGCCGCCTCCAGGACCTGTGTGATCTGCTCTTCGGTGACCTCCCGGTCCTCATACTTCCTTATGCTTCGCCTTTTCCTGATGGCATCTACCGCCACTTCAATCACCCCTTAGCGTGAAGGCCTTCGTGTCTGACAATATTGTATCAAAGTACCGGGGGCCTGAGCGGCAACGCCCCCCAGGTTACCGGATTGAACTTGTTAGTACCTCGTTCCATGAATACGCTGGCATTCGAACGCCGCTCCCGTCCACACCGGCCGCGTTCCGCTCCCTCGAAGTACTACAGAAGTACGACTCGGTCGCGCGCCTTGCCGGAGCGGCGCCACGTTCTCGGTGCGCAACCGTATTCATGGAACGAGGCACTTAGTACTATGACCGGGTTGGCCAAATCTCGTTTTCATATTAAGTCATCGTGTCGATATTGACGATTATCCCGTCAGAGAGGGTCGATGGTTCACAGAGTGAATGAGTGCCGTGAAAGAGTCGAGGGCCGGGTACTAATATATTAGAGGAGGTGCGAACGGATATCACTGGCGGGCTTGATTGTTAATTGTGAAGGTACAGCAGGAAAGTAAAGGAGAAAAAGGAAGATGAGTTCAACAAGAGCAAGAGTGTCGCTATCATGTTTTCTTATTATGACTGTCGCCTGCGCGATGCTGCTGGTGGTGGCCCCGCCCCCGGCGGAGGCCTGCGGTTACAGTAACTGGTATCTTCCCGAGGGTTGCACCAGCGGGAACTTCGACACCTACATACTGCTTCAGAACCCCACCGATGGGGAGAAGGAGGCGAGCATCCGCTTCCTTGCCGAGGATAGCGTAACCGAACCGCTCGAGGTTGATCTGCCGGAGAACTCGCGCACAACGGTCAAGATAGACGACCAGCCGGGCCTCTCCGATACCTCGGTCGCCACGCTGGTCGAGGCCACCGGTGGGATTATCGTCGAGCGGGCCATGTACTTTAATTACGAGGGCACAAGGGCGGGCGGCAGTAACTCCATCGGTGCCATGCAGACCTCGAGGTACTGGTACCTGGCCGAGGGTTACACCGGCGGCGAGTTTGACACCTACGTGCTGGTGATGAACCCCAACGAGGTCCCGGTGGACATCGAGGCCAGGTTCATCACCCCGAAGGAAGAGGAGGGCGCCGGCCGTGAGGCAAACCCGTACGAGCCAGACCCCGAGCCCGACCCGGACCAGCCATACATTACCAAGACATACACGATCCAGCCGATGCGGAGGTTGACCATACACGTGGACGACATCACGGGACTCGGTGACACCGAGGTCAGCACCGAGATCAGGTCGGTTGCCTCCGGCAGCGGCGACGAAGAGGTGCCCGGTGTGGTCGCCGAGCGCGCGGTCTATTTCAAGTACATGGGCATCGACGGCGGGCACTGCTCGATCGGGGCGCCAAGGACGTCTAACACCTGGTATCTCCCCGAAGGCAGGACCACCGGCGAGTTCGACACCTACGTACTGGTGATGAACCCCAACTCGAGCCCGACCGGGGTGAAGGCCACGTTCATGGTGCCATCGGACGGCGCAGGCCGTGATGCCAACCCATACGAGCCCGAGCCGGAGCCCGAGCCCGACCCCGACCCGGACGAGCTGGTGGTCCGGGAGTATGTGTTGGAGCCGTACGAGCGTTTCACCATTGAGGTGGACAAGATCACCGGGCTGGAGGAGAACGACGTGGCCACCATGATCGAAACCTTCGCTGTCGAGGCGGACGGGGACGGCGGAGCCGGTTGCTGCAACCCGGTGGTAGTGGAGCGAGCGGTCTACTTCGCAAGGGGCAACGACGGCGACGGCCACAACACGGTGGGAGCGACCACCAAGCATGAGTACTGGATGCTGGCGGAAGGTTACACCGCCGGCAGCTTCGACACCTATGTACTCATTCAGAACCCGAACGCCTACGACGTTACGGTGGACGCCGAGTTCATGACGCCGGAAGGCGACCCGATAAATAAGGAGTACAAGGTAGCGGCAAAGAGCCGAAAGACCATACTGGTTGACGATATAGAGGGTCTTGAGAGCACCGAGGTGTCTACCAAGCTGCGGGTGCGTGGCGAGGCCGAGTACGAGGCGGCCTGCAGTTACGGCATAATCGCCGAGCGGGCCATGTACTTCGAGTACAACGGCATCATGGGAGGACATTGCTCCCTCGGTGTCGGGGAGTAGCGATTGCCTGCGCAGTGAGACAGTGAGAGCCCCCGCTTCCGGGGGCTCCTTCACAACCACGATGATACTGTAACGGCGACATGCGATAGACTGTTAACCCGTTGTCAGGGTGTACAGGTTTGCGGCTGGAGGAAGCCAGTGTCGGAAAAGAAACGTTCTCTTCTGCGTTGTAGGGAATGCGGCCTTCCACGGTTCGTCAGCTTTTTCATGAAGTGGAACGCGGATGGCACCATCACGCAGTTCATGCGCCGCGACTTCAGGGTGGTGATACTGCACCTCGGGTTCATCGATAGCCTGTTCGCCAACATCGAGTCGAGAGTGGGCCTTTCCATCGAGCACATCGCCTTCGAGGCGCAGAGGAACGCGAGCAAGGCCACGATGGATTCGTTCTACGACAAGATGCCCGGGATGAGGCCTATGACCCGGATCGGCTTTGTCAAGCGCATGGGGGTTGCGCAGTTCAACAAGGTGGGTGCTTTCACCGGGCAGTGTCTCTCAGAAACGGTGGAGTACGTACCCGGCAAGTACGCCACCGCCCGGATAAGGAACCCGTTTCACCTGAACATGATGGCCGCCAACGTGGTAGGGGCGTTTGAGTCCCTGGAGGGCGTCCCATTCAGCCATACCTGGGAGGAAGAGGCAAGGGACACTTACCTGATAAGGATCAAGCGCGCCGACGAGAAGCCGGAGATCGCCGGGAGGATGATGATCGAGTACCCGCCCATAATCCCTGGTGACCTGAAGCTGGAGCGGTGCCCGCGGTGCCACGCCCCCACGGCGTTGTCGCACCTGAGGTGGATGGAGAATGACGGCATCATTCTGGATACCCGCAGCGGGACCCGGGTGGTGATGCTCGACGGCTACATGGTCGCGGCGGTTTTCCGCGAGATGGCCCGAGAGCTTGGCGATGAGGTAAACGAGTTGCTGGTAGACGCTCAGAGGGAGTGGACCGTAGACCATGTGGAACAGTTGGATTACCTGGGGGGCGACGGGCCGCTTTCACCCGAAGAGCGCAGGGAGGCCTACGGTATATACCTGGACATGCTTCCACTGTACGGGCAGGGCAACCCGGTGGCGTTAGAGGTAGGGGATTCGACGATCGATGTTACGGTTGAGAATCCTTATGAGAAGCACATTCTGGCCGGCACGCTCCAGGGCCTGTACGAGGCCCTGGAGAGAAGCGGGAGCAAGGTCACCTGGAAGGAGCCGAAGCCAGGCGTTATTTCCTTCACCGTGAAAGGTGTCTGAACAAAACCGCTAAACAAGCGGTGCCTGGCCCAGGCTGGTGTCGTTCGATTCTTCACTCAAGTCCATCTCCGTAATGCAACAGCGGGCCTGACCCCTTTCTGTCAGACAAGCGACGGCAAGACAAGAACGCCAACCACAGGCATGTGCCGTTCAAGTCTTCGCTCAAACCCAGGCCCCACAATGCATATGCCTAGTGGCAAGACCCCTCCCTCCCTCCCTCCCCAAAACGCACCCTAGGGGCCTGGCCCCAGACGTGCAAAACGCACCCTAGGGGCCTGGCCCCAGACGTGCATTATGTATCAGCCCGGGACAACCTTGCGTTTGGTGCCTGTCACCATCTTGCGTTTGTCACCATCTTGCGTTTCTTGCGTGTCACCATTTTGCGTTTCTTGCGTTGGTGCCTGTCACCATTGGCGCAAAAGGCGGTCACGATGCCGGTAAGATGCCGGCGCTACAAGGGAGACGGTATGCAACAGCCCGGGGCCAAAAAAACGAAACAATTGTCCTGCCCGGACCGTCTCCAACGTATAGAAGTACACGGAAACGGTAGAAAATATCCCCCTGGAACGGTATAATACAGAAGAGCCGGGGGACTGGACGAGAAGTCAGTCTATCGGCTCTCGTGCCGTATTGGGAGTTGCGTTAGGCCCACGGAGGTGGACTTTTTAATGTTGAAGAAGAGCAGGTTGGTCCCGGCCGTGACGATCGTGGCACTGGTGTTGACGCTGGTGGCGCCCGCGCTCGCGCTTGCCGGAAGCCCGCGGCCGCCAACGGACCTGGTCGTGAACACGCCGGATTCCAGCGCGGGAGGATGCCTGAAGCTTGCCTGGCGAGTGGAGGACCCGGGAGATATCGGGGAGTACCGGATATACCGCTCGGCCGAGCCCGACTCCGGGTTCCGGCGGGTGTTTTCCGGCGACGTTGACATGACCCGACCGACCAGGATGGACCACGTCGATACCGGGCTCGATGACGGCTCCACCTATTACTACAAGGTCACGCTGGTGGGGAAGGACGGGAAGGAGTCCGACGCCACCGACGTGGCGAAAGCGGAACTGCCGGAGAGACCGCGGGGGACGGAAGGAGGGCAGTACGCCAAGCGAATAGTCCTCTCATCGTTAGACCAGAGGGCCTACTTCCTGGAGAACGAGGTGTGCGTTAAGTCGCACCTCATCTCAACGGGCACCGCTTCCCATCCTACTCCGCACGGCTTGTTTTCCGTCCTCTACCACGAGTACCTGTTGATATCGGAGAAGTACGGCGATGCCTACTGCTACTGGTGGATGGGCTTCTACACCGACACAGGGATGCACGCCCTCCCTTATAATCCCAGCAGCGGGACCTACACCGGGGCCAACCAGCTCGGGCAGCCGGCGTCCCACGGGTGCGTCCGGCAGGCGGTGGCGGACGCGGAATGGGCCTACAAGTGGGCCCCGGATGGAACCAGGATAGATGTCATAGGATGGCACTTCGACCCGACAGAGCCCAAGCCACCGACACCACCGATAACCGGCGGGCACTCCAGCCGGGGAGTAAGCGAGGTCGCCAACGAATGGTACTTCGCCGAGGGGTGCACCTCCGGCGAGTTTAACGAGTACCTCCTGATGATGAACCCTAACGCGGTACCGGCATCCGTGGAGGCGACGTACATGCTGCCGGATGGCTCCGTGCTGCTCGACAGGTACACGGTACCGCCGTTCTCGCGGTTCACGGTCCACGTGGACGACGTTCCAGGGCTCGAGAGCACCGAGGTCTCGGTGCGGCTGGTCTCCGACCAGGTGATAGCGGCGGAGAGGTCTATGTACTTTGACTACAACGAGAGGACCGGTGGAAGCAACTCCATCGGGGTGAACGCTCCCAAGACCACCTGGTACCTTGCCGAGGGGTACACCGGCGGTCAGTTTGACGAGTTCATTCTGGTGCAGAACCCCGGTATCTACGACGGCACCGTGCGGGTTCAGTACATGCGCTCCGACGGCCAGAACTTCACAGTCGAGAACACCATCAAGGCCCACTCCCGGCTGTCACTGCACGTGGATGACATACCGGGACTTCAGGATGCGGAGGTTTCGGCGAAGCTGACATGCGACGAGCCGGTTGTGGCCGAGAGGGCACAGTACTTCGATTACTACGGGAAGCAGGACGGGAACACCAGCGTGGCGATTGATTCACCATCGAAGACCTGGTACGTCGCCGAGGGGTACACAGGGGGCGACTTCGACGAGTACGTGCTGATACAGAACCCCAACGACGAGGCGGTGACCGCCGAGGTGACGTTTATGCGCTCAGACGGGCGGAACTTCTACTACGAGTACGGCCTGCTGCCCAACTCGCGTTTTTCCATCCACGTTGATGACCTTCCCGACCTCGAGTCGGCGGAGGTTTCCACGTACGTGAACGCCGACTCCGGGGTGATAGTGGAGCGGTCGATGTACTTCAACAGCTACGGGAGACCTGGAGGGGCCGATGCCCCGGGGGTGCCGGAGCCGGCGAGGTCCTGGTCGCTTGCCGAGGGGTACACCGGTGGTGAGTACGACACTTACGTGCTCATCATGAACCCGAACAATGAGGAGGTCACCGTCGCCGTGAACTACCTGCTGCCGGGGGTGGGCATCCATGTCGCCAGCTACGACGTCGGGCCCAACAGCCGCTACACCATTCACGTGGACGAGATAGAGGGGCTGACCGACACCGAGCTATCCACAACCCTTGGCTGCGACTTGCCGATAATCTGTGAAAGAGCCATGTACTTTTCCATACCGCGGGACTGACGGTGGAGAGGACTGAACCCGGGATTACTCATGAAAATCGACGGCCGCGGCAGGTTATACCTGTGCGCAACACCGATAGGCAACCTGCAGGACATTACCCTCAGGGCGATTGAAACCCTTCGCCGTGTGGACCTCGTGGCCGCCGAGGATACCCGGAGGACCCGCAAGCTGTTCTCCCGGCACGACATCCACACTCCGATGATGAGTTACCGGGAGGAGAACCGGCTGAAGGCCGGCCACAAGGTAATCGAATGCCTGGAGGGGGGTGGGGACGTTGCCCTGGTTTCAGACGCCGGGGTACCGGGAATATCCGACCCGGGCACCCACCTGGTGTCGATGTGCCTGGAGAGGGACATCGAGGTGGAAGCGCTTCCCGGCCCCAACGCAGCACTGACCGCTCTGGTGATATCCGGTCTGCCCACCGGCAGGTTTATCTTCGAGGGGTTCCTGCCCAGGAAGAAAGGGCCCAGGTGCAGGGCGCTTGAGGAGCTCCAGGAGGAGGAAAGGACCATGGTCTTCTACGAGAGCCCGGCCCGGATCGCCCGAACGCTGGCGGATATCGAGGATGTGCTGGGAGACCGCAGGGTGGCACTGGCCCGGGAGCTTACCAAAAAGTTCGAGGAGGTCATCCGGGGAAACGTATCCGGGGTGAGGGAGCGCATCGGGGAGGAGCCGGTAAGGGGAGAGCTTGTGCTGGTGGTGGAAGGGTCGACCGGCGAGAGGGGCGTAACCGAGGAGGAGGCACTCGGTGAGGTCGAGCGCCTTCGCTCGAGTGGCATGTCGCTCAAGGATGCCGTCAGCGCGGTCGCGGTAAAAGGATCAGGCCTGTCCCGGAGCAAGATCTACAACCTGGCGCTCAAGCGATTGGGATAGACTTTATCCGTTCCAGGCAATCACCACAGATGTTTTTCCTGGAATAGACGGCGGCGACGTTCGGCCCGCCGCAGAACACGCAACCGTCCCGGTGCGGCGACATCGTTATGGTACCGGCTTCCACGTCAACATCCAGGGGGTCACCAGGCTTCAGCCCCAGCATCTGGCGATACCCCTTGGGCACCACCACCCGTCCAAGGTTGTCGATTTTTTTTATCAACTCGTGTCTCCTTTCAGACGTCGGTGCCACCGACCGTAAGCTCGGCGATCCTGAACGTCGGCCCGCCGGTGGTAACCGGGACGCCCTGGCCTTCTTTTCCGCAGGTCCCTTCCTCGAACGACAGGTCGTTGCCGACGGCGTCGATTACCTCCAGAGTGCGCGGCCCGTTTCCAATGAGTACCGCGCCTCGCAAAGGTTCCCCGATCCGGCCTCGCTCTATCAGGTATCCTTCTGAGACCGAGAAGACATACTCCCCGGTGACCGGGTCCACCTGCCCTCCACCCATCTTGCGGGCGTACAACCCATGGGCGGTGGATGCGATGATATCGGCCGGGTCGGCGTCGCCTGCCTTGATGAAGGTGTTGCTCATTCGCGGGACCGGGGGGAACCGGAAAGACTGGCGCCTCCCGTTCCCGGTGCTCGCCCTTCCGTCCTTCATCGCCTCGTGGGTGTCGTACAGGTAGCTTCGCAGGATGCCTTCCTCGATCAACACGGTTTCCCCGGATGGTGTTCCTTCGTCGTCGAAGATGTAGGAACCCCAGAGCCCGGGAAGGGTCGGGTTGTCGGACGCGGAAACGAGGGGGGCCGCGACTATCTTCCCCAGCTTTCCCTCATAGATGGAGGCGCCTTTGTGCACGTGGTCGACCTCGAGCCCGTGGCCGCAGGCCTCGTGAAGGAGAACTCCCCCGGTACCGGAGTTGATTACTACCGCCATCTTTCCCGCGGGGGACGGCCGGGCGTCGAGCATAGTCAGGGCGCGGCGCCCCGCCACCAGCGCGACCCGGGCGGGGTCGTGCTCGCGGTAGAACTCGGGACCCATCAGGGCGCCGGGAGCTTCCTGGCCAACCTGGATGACGCCGTCGCGGCCCGCGACCACCTGGACCACCAGGCGTGTCCGCTGGCACTGGCTCGAGCGCAGTTCCCCCAGGCTGTTGGCCAACAACCCCTCCTCGAACACGCTCATGTGTATGGCGGTCACCTGTCGTATCTCGCCGCTGAGCCCACGCGCGGCCTCGTCGCAGCTTGCGAGGTGATCCACAACCTCATGGATGCCGTAGGTTCCCTCGCCCGGCTCCCGGACCGGGTCCGGCGGCTCTCGCCGGGACGGGACCGCCTCGAGCACAGGGCCTTCGGCGGCGTGTCGGAGCGCATCGGCTGCGGTCCGGGCCGCCAGCCGCAGGTGCTCGGCGTCCAGGATGTCGGTATGGGCGTAGGCCGCCAGGTCGCCCTGGATGACCCTTACTCCGCCGCCGCTCTCGAGGCCGGTCGACACGTCGTCAAGCTTTCCATCCTCGAAGCGGACGACCATGATGGTGTGACGCTGGCACAGGACGTCAGAATAGACGCCGCCGGTCGCCAGTGCCAGTTGCGTTACCTCCTGCGCCAGATCGGGCTCTATCAGCATTGACGACGACACCTCTCTATCCGCTGCTCGAGGTTGACCGGGGCCTCGACCGGCACGGCGGCGCCGCAGGCCGGGGTTCATGACGGTCCGGTAGTTGAGGCTATTACAACAAATGCCGGTGCGCAACCAGTTCTTTCCAATTTCCAGGTGTTATGATAGGTGAGTCCGCGTATGGGTTTAACGGTATGCGAGGAGATAGTTGTAGGTGAAACGACTGGTAAGATCGTACAGGGCCATTCGCGTGGCCGTGTCCCTCTCATTCCTGCCGCTGCTGATGAGAGAAGCCCTGTTGCTGCACATGGGTCATGAGAAAGGCAGTATACACCAGGATGTTCCGGGTTTCATCATCTGGTTGATGTCGCGCTACGAGCACTTGATGATGCGCACCCTCAACTACCTGGCGATGCGTGACTGGATGTACCGGCGCGATCTCAACAGGCGCATCATGGATTTCCTTAGCCGTCGGATGATGTCGTTTGTCAACGGCGAGGTGCTCACCCTGGACGAGGTGCGCGAGTTGCTTGGTTCCATATTCGAGGGCGGCTACACCGTCGCCATTGGCACCTGTCCCTGCCGCAGGGCCTTGAACATGCTATCGGACGACGTGCCCAACAACACGGACATGGTCATCGGCCTCTGGGCCGAGGAGTACCTCAGGCATTACCCCGGGCTTTACCACCGGATAGATAAAGCCGAGGCCGAGGAGTTGGTAGAGAGCTTCGACCGCTACGGGTATGTTCACCAGTTGTACGGGTTTCGCTCTCAGGAGGGGTCCGCGTACGTTCTGTGTAACTGCAATAAGGATGTGTGCATACCGCTAAGGACCCAGAAGGAGAGGGGCTACCAGTCGTTTCGGAAGGGCAGGTCGCTGGCGATGCTTGACGAGGAGGCCTGCCTGGGGGTCGAGGAGTGCGGCGCATGCCTTACGAGGTGCCCGTTCGATGCCCGGGTCGTGGAGGGGGGGAAGGGCGCGGTCAAGGAGGACATGTGCTTCGGGTGCGGC
Source organism: Actinomycetota bacterium (assembly GCA_018896525.1). Lineage (GTDB taxonomy): Bacteria > Actinomycetota > Geothermincolia > Fen-727 > Anoxymicrobiaceae > JAHIPE01. Next base: position 31,064 of record JAHIMR010000090.1, on the reverse strand, counting down.
CTGTGCGTGACGACGTGCAAAGGCAAAGCAACAACGCTTGAGCGGAAGAAAGGCGCGAAACTCATCTACGCCAGGCGCCTTGTTTCGTAGGATACGGGGAGCATCGAGATAATATCTCGGAGACGGCTTGAGGAATAGTCCGTTGCATCAAACAGACTCGGAGGATGCCCGATGGCCGAAGGAAAAGAGCCCGGCGCGCAGGTGCCGGATTTCGGGGAGCAGTACGATGTTGTGGTTGTGGGTGCGGGAATAGGGGGCCTGGTAAGCGGCGCGTTGCTTGCCGGTGAAGGCCTCAAAGTGCTGGTGGTTGAGAGGGGGAAGAGGCCGGGCGGCTACGTCACCGCCTACGAAAGGAAGGGCTATCGGTTCCAGGTGCCGCACCTGGTGGCGGGATGCGGGCCGGACGGGGATATCACCAGGGTGGCGAACCACCTCGGCCTGAAGGTGGAGTTTGCCAGGGTCGATCCGTACCAGCGTTGCATCTACCCCGACCACGATATCCAGGTCAGGTGCGACGTTGAGGCATTCAAGAACACGCTGAAAGACAACTTCCAGACCCAGACAGAGAACATCAACCAGTTCTTCAAGGCGGTGAGCAGTGTCCAGAAGGGCCTCGACATCCGAATGATGCGAAGGCCTATGGGCGCAGGCTCGATGCTGAAGTACCCGGTTTACCCACTGTTGCACCCGCGCTTCTTCCGGTACATGGTGGGGCGCTCGACGTTCCAGGACATGCTCGACAGGTTCTTTACCGACGAGAAACTGAAAGCGGTCCTCTCGACGTCGTGGTACTGGATGGGTACGCCGCCCTGGGAGATATCGCCGCTGGGAATGATAGGGATGATGGGCGCGTTTAGAGGCGGGGCTTACTTTCCGGTGGGAGGGTATGACGAACTCTCCAACGGGTTCACGGCGGCGCTTATCGAGAACGGCGGTGAGTTGCTGCTGGACCACGAGGTTACCTCGGTCAATGCCGAGCACGGCAGGGTAAGCGAGGTCGAGATGCACCCCAGGGCTATAGTAAAAACCACGGTGGTCATCAGCGACTGCGACACCAGGCGGACGTTCTTCCGCCTGGTCAACAGGGAAAATCTAACCGAAGCGTTCCTGAAAAAGTTAGAGAAACGGCAACTCTCCACGTCGGGACTGGTGGTACACCTGGGCATGGCAAAGAAGATCGAGGACGAATCATTCGCCTGCGGTTCCGTCCTGGTGCAGCCTTCTTACGACTTGAGGGAGGCCTTCGAGGAGATATCCGTTACCGACCGTTACCCTGACCCCGGGAAGATCGGTTTCATGGTCACCGTCCCGTCAATGGTGGACCCCACCCTCGCGCCGGAGGGAAAGACGTGCCTGGACCTGCTGGTCCCGGGGGTGCCATACGACTTCATGGGACGATGGGGCGTCGAGAGCGGCGGGGTCAGGGGCGAGCGCTACCGCTCCATCAAGGAGAAGTACGCCGAGGTGGTCGTGGAAGCGGCAACGATGGCGTTCCCCGGCCTGGTAAGCGACGTGGAGGCGTACGATGTCTCCACGCCTATCACCTATGAGCGACACACGATGTCCATAGATGGTTGCTGGTACGACGATGCCCTCATTCCCGGGCAGGTCCTTGGCCGCCGTTACGGGCCCAGGACATCGTTGCGCGGCCTTTACATAACCGGCTCCAAATCAGCCCTGGGCGGCGGCATCTGCAGCAGTATAATGTCAGGGGTCCTCGCCGCCGACTCGGTGCTAAAGGGCAAGCTGGGAGCGCTGATCTCGGCCCCCCACTGACCGGAACCCGCTCCCGCGTTTTGCACGGCTGGTGCACGTCTGGGGCCAGGCCCCTTGGGTGCGTTTTGCACGTCTGGGGCCAGGCCCCTTGGGTGCGTTTTGGAGCCTAACTCCCGATTCCGCCCTCGTAAGTGACCAGCAGGACACCGCCCACGTCACGCTGCTTTGACCAACCGTGTCAGAGTAGCCGATAGAGTAGCATATGGGAAGAACCAACGGGCACTGGGCGTAAACAACCACCCGGGCCGCTCGTTATACAGGTTAAAATCACGGAGATTTCAGTTTCCATTTGACTTAACGGAGGGCGACCCCTAGAATAGGCGCACAATGAAGATAACGGGCAAGGCTACAGAACTAAACTTTTGGTGGTTCCCCACATAGGGGTTCCACGTAGCCGCGCCTGACAACAGACAGAGAGCGAGCCGTGAACCTCGAGGGTTGAGGGTCACGGTTTTTTACGCCGTGACGTGGGTCACGGCCTTTTCATTTATCGAGAACCAGGAGGATGCAAATGTCGGAGAGGACAGTGAGTCGCGTAAGCGACAGGGAAACAGGGCTGGCGGTCTCGCCCGGGCGACAGGAGTTTCTTTCACTTGCCGGGGCGTACGACCTCGCCATGGTGACCACCGAGATGTCCTGTGACCTGGAGACCCCCATCTCCACGTTCATCAAGCTCAAGGGTGACCGGCCGTGCTTTCTGCTGGAGAGCGCAGAGAGGGGCCGGAGCTGGGGGCGGTACTCGATCCTGGGCTTCAACCCCGCCAGGACCGTGAGGACGATGGACGGGTCCCTGCTGGTGTCGGACGGCAGGGGGGAGAAGAAGTTGCCCGGCAACCCGGTGGAAAACCTGTTTCGCCTGGTGGATGGCAGCCGCGTCTTCCTGCCGGACGAGTCGGCCCCGTTCGGGGGCGGAGCGGTCGGCTACTTCGCCTACGACGTGATCCCTTATATCGAGAAGGTGGCGTTATCGGGTGAGGCGACCGGGCTCCCTGAGATGATGTTCATCTTCCCGCGACAGGTTGTGGTGTTCGACCACCTGCGTTCCCGGGTCCTGCTGGGGGTCCTGTCAGAGGTTCCCGGCGACCCGGACGAGGGCGCCCGGAGCCACCGGGAGGCCGCAGATGAGCTTGCCATGATGGTGGCGAGGCTCGAGACACCGCTTCCCGCGGGTCTCGGACAGGCGATAGGGCGGCCCGGAGGAAGCGATTTCTCCGGTGCCTGCTGCAACATGTCACGGGAGAGCTACGAGCAGGCGGTCGAGGAGGCGCGTGAGCACATAATGGCCGGTGACGCGTTTCAGATAGTGATCTCGCAGCGGTTTACGCTGCCGTTCCAGGGAGACCCCCTGGCGATCTACCGCTTCCTCCGCTCGGAGAACCCGTCCCCCTACATGTTCTACCTGGAGCTGCCGGAGATGTGCCTGGTCGGTTCATCGCCGGAGCCGATGGTGACCAACCGGGGCGGGACGGCGGTCATAAAGCCCATAGCGGGCACCAGGCCCAGGGGCGCAGACGAACAGGAGGACGCGCGGCTGGCCGGGGAGCTGAAGGAGGACCCCAAGGAGAGGGCTGAGCACGTCATGCTGGTGGACCTGGCCAGAAACGACCTCGGGCGCGTCTGCCGTGCCGGGACGGTGGAGGTCACCAGCCTCATGGAGGTGGAGATGTACTCCCACGTGATGCACATGGTAAGCAGGGTGGAAGGCGAGCTGAAGGAAGGCATGGGCAACCACGAGCTTTTCAAGGCGTCGTTTCCCGCCGGGACCGTGTCGGGGGCGCCCAAGGTGAGGGCGTGCCAGATAATCGACGAGATGGAGACCGAGAGGAGAGGCCCTTACGCGGGCGCCGTCGGCTACCTGAGCTACACCGGGGACATGGATACCTGCATCGCCATAAGGACGGTGGTGGTCGAAGGCGGAAAGGCGTGGGTGCAGGCCGGGGCGGGCATCGTCGCCGACTCGGTTCCCTCCCGGGAGTGGGAGGAGACCCGGAGCAAGGCCCGCGCTCTCATCAGGGCGGTAAAGGCGGCCGGGGGTGAAGGCCCATGAGGCCGAGTGTGCTTATACTGGACAACTACGATTCGTTCACCTACAACCTGGCCCAGTACACCGAAGAGCTTGGTGCCCGGGTCACGGTGGTAAGGAACGATGAGGTGACGGTGCCCGACCTGCGCCGGATGAACCCCAGCCACATCATCGTGTCGCCGGGTCCGGGAAGGCCCGAGGATGCGGGGGTGTCGTGTGACGTCGTCAGGGGCCTCTGCGGCGAGGTCCCCATCCTGGGGGTCTGCCTGGGGCACCAGGTCATAGGCCACGTCATGGGGGCGACGATCAGGCGGGAGGCCCCGGTGCACGGGAAGACGTCGATGATCTTCCACGACTCCCACACCGTCTACTCCGGGCTGCCCAACCCGTTCGAGGCGACTCGGTATCACTCCCTGGTGGTGGACAGGGAACACCTGCCCTCGTGCCTGGAGGTGTCCGGGTACACGGAGGACGGGCAGGTTATGGGCATAAGACACAGGGAACTGCCGCTGGAGGGGGTCCAGTTCCACCCGGAGTCGATACTCACCGAGGGTGGACACCGCATCGTCCGGAACTTTCTCGAGATGAAGGTACCTAAAGGAGGCCTGCAATGATAACTGAAACGATTACGAGGCTGACCGAGGGACGGGACCTCAGCCGGGATGAGGCGAGGCGGACGGTGAGGGAGATGCTGGGGGGGGACGTGAGTGACGCCGCTATCTCGGGGCTGCTGATCGCGCTGAAGATGAAGGGCGAAACTTGCGATGAGATAACCGGTTTCGCGGAAGGGATGAGGGAGTTGGCGATCTCGATCCGGCCCGACTCGGGGAACCTGGTCGATACATGCGGCACCGGCGGTGACCGCAAGGGCACCTTTAACATATCGACCGCCGCGGGATTTATTGCCGCCGCCGCCGGGGTGACGGTGGCCAAGCACGGGAACAGGAGCGTCTCCTCTCGTTGCGGGAGCGCCGATGTCCTGGAGGAGCTGGGGGTTGAGATCGCGATGGATCCCGAGAGGGTCCGCGAGTGCATCGACACCGTCGGCATCGCCTTCCTTTTCGCACCCACGTTCCATCCCGCGATGAGGCGGGTGGTGGAGGCCAGGAGATCGCTCGGGGTGCCCACGGTATTCAACATCGTCGGACCCCTGGTCAACCCGGCGGGGGCGCGAGCCCAGGTCCTGGGCGTCAGCAGGCAGGAGCTGGTTTCCCTTGTGGGCGAGGCCCTGGTTGGGCTGGGTGTTGATCGGGCGTTCGTGGTGCACGGGAGCGACGGGATGGACGAGTTCACGCTGGCGGGGGAGACCGCGGTCTGCGAGGTGGCGGATGGTCGGCTCTCACGGTACACGGTAGCTCCGGAGGACCTGGGGCTTGACCGCTGCCGGCCCGGTGACATCGAGGGGGGGGACGCGGCGTTGAACGCGACCATAATCAGGGACGTGCTCTCAGGTGCCGCGGGCCCGAGCCTGGACATAAGCGTCGCCAACGCCGCGTTCGCGGTGGTGGCGGGAGGAAAGGCGGATTCCCTGGAGGACGGGGTCAGGCTCGCCCGGGAGGCCGTAGAGTCAGGGGGGGCCGCGCGGCGCCTCGAGGAGATTGTGGAGTTTTCACGCGATGGAGGTGGAAAAGATGTTCCTGGATGACGCCGTGGAGGCGGCCAGGGAGGAGGCCCGGGAAAGGATGGAGAGGTTCCCGGTGGAACTCATGGAGCGGATAGTGATGGATACGCCCGCGCCGCCGGATTTCAAGACGGCTGTAGCGTCGCGGGGGGATGGAGTGCGGATAATCGCGGAGGTAAAGAGGAGTTCCCCGTCGGTGGGGGTCATCCGGGAGGGCATCAGCGTTGCCGAAACCGTCTCCCTGTACGGCGCGGGCGGCGCTTCCGCGGTGTCGGTGCTTACCTGCGGCTTCAAGTTCAACGGTTCCATGGGGGACCTGGCGGACGCGGCACTGGCGGTGACGATACCGGTGATGAGGAAGGACTTCATCACCGAGCCCTACCAGGTGCTGGAGTCGCGGGCCCGGGGGGCGGCGGCGGTACTCATCATCGCCGCGGCGCTGGGCGCGAAGCGGATCCGGGAACTCGTCCGGTACGCCGCCGGGATGGGAATGGAATGCCTGGTCGAGGTGCACTCCGCCGATGAGGTCGAGAAAGCCCTGGAGGGGGGAGCGGAGATCATCGGGATAAACAACCGGGACCTGGGCACGCTCGAGGTGGACCTCGCCACGACCGAGAAGGTACTGCCGTATATCCCGGCCGGCACCGTGGTGGTGAGCGAGAGCGGGGTCACCGGAAGGAAGCAGGTGAAGCGCCTGGAGGAGATGGGGGTTGACGCTGTTCTTGTCGGGGAGGCATTGATGAGGGCCGAGGACCCGGAGGCGAAGATCCGGGAACTGCTGGGGGAGGTGGATAAGCCGTGTGGATCAAGATCTGTGGGATAAAAAGGCTGGAGGACGCCGTAGCCGCCTACCGGTTCGGCGCCGACGCGATCGGGTTCATCTTCGCCGACAGCCCCCGGAGGGTCACGCCGGAGCGTGCCAGGGAGATCTCCCGCTGTATGCCTTACGGGCTTTCCCGGGTAGGCGTATTCGTGGACAGCACCCCCGATGAGGTCAGGGAGACGGCGGAGTACTGTGGCCTGGACCTGGTACAATTGCACGGGAACGAGGATGAGGAGTACTGTGAGTCACTGGGGGATGGGGTAATAAAGGCGTTGCGGGTCAATGAGGAAACCGACGTGCTTCAGGCCTGGGGGTTCGGCAACCGACCCCTGCTGCTGGATGGCTACTGCTCGGGGGGCAACGGCGCTCAGAAGAGATATACGTGCCTGTTGGCGTTGTTGAAACCGGGGCGAGAGGTGATCGTGGCGGGGGGCCTGGACCCCGGGAACGTGGCGAAGGCGGTCTCCACGCTCCGACCGTGGGGGGTGGACGTGGCCAGCGGTGTCGAGTTGTCACCAGGGGTAAAGGACCATGCGCTCATGTACAGCTTCATTGAAAGGGCGCGCAAGGCGGAGTACGAGGTGAATGAGAGCTGAAGAACGAAACAGGGCGGGCTGGAAAGATGACGGGAGAACGTGGCTACTGCGGGGAGTTTGGCGGGCAGTTTGTTCCCGAGCCATTGATGTGGGCGTTGGCGGAACTCGAGGAAGCTTATAGTGACGCGATCGCCTCACCGGAGTTCGTGGAGCGGCTGGACCGGCTACGCAGGGAGTACGCCGGCCGTCCCACGCCACTCTACCTGGCTGAGAACATGACAAGGAAGGTGGGGGGAGCCAGGATATACCTCAAGAGAGAAGACCTCTGCCATACCGGGTCCCACAAGATAAACAACACCCTGGGCCAGTGCCTGCTTGCTTCCCGGATGGGGAAGAGGCGGGTGATCGCCGAGACCGGGGCCGGCCAGCACGGGGTGGCGTGCGCCACCGCGGCCGCCTTGATGGACCTGGAGTGCGCTGTCTATATGGGAGAGGTGGACATCGCCAGGCAGGAGTCAAACGTGTTCCGCATGGAGCTTCTCGGTGCCGAGGTGATACCGGTCTCAACCGGCAGCAGGACGCTCAAGGACGCCATCAACGAGAGTTTGAGGGACTGGGTCACCAACGTGATATCGACGCATTACTGCATTGGCTCCGTGGTGGGGCCGCATCCGTTCCCGGTGATGGTGAGCGAGTTCCAGAGCGTGATCGGGCGAGAGGCCGAACAGCAGGCGTTGGCCGCGGAGGGACGTCTGCCGGGCAAGGTTGTCGCCTGCGTGGGTGGGGGAAGCAACGCTATCGGGATATTCCGGCCGTTTATCGGTCAAGGCCCCGAGCTCATCGGTGTGGAGGCCGGGGGCATCGGGGATGGGGCGGGGGAGCACGGGGGCACGCTCTGCCTGGGCGAGGTCGGCGTGTTGCACGGGGCCAGGAGTTACCTCTTGCAGGACGGCGACGGGCAGGTGAACGAGACCCACTCCATCTCCGCCGGGCTCGATTACCCGGGGGTGGGGCCGGAGCACTCTTACCTGAAGGAGAGCGGCCTGGTCAGCTACACCACCATCTCCGACCGGGAGGCGCTCGAGGCCGCGCGCTTTCTGACGCGGTCCGAGGGGATACTCCCCGCCCTGGAAAGTGCCCACGCGGTTGCCTGCGCCATGGAGGTCGCCGGGGAGATGAGTGCCGATGAGTATATCATGGTCTGCCTCTCAGGGCGGGGGGACAAGGACATCGACATCATAAGGGGGGGGGTTGAGGTGAGCGGGCGGCTGAGCTCGATGTTCGAGGAGATGAACGGGAAAAGGGTGGCGCTTATCACCTACGCCACCGGCTTCTTCCCCGACCGGGAAGGGAGCGCGGTCATCATCCGGGCAATGCTGGATGGCGGGGCCGACGCGGTGGAGATAGGCCTCCCCTTCTCGGACCCGGTCATGGACGGGCCGGTAATACAGGAAACATCCGGGGCGGCGCTCCAGGCCGGCTCCACCACCGCGGGCATCCTCGACCTGGCATCCACGGTGCGGGGCTCGACTGATAAGCCGGTGATGATAATGAGCTACTACAACCCGGTGTTCCACTACGGCCTGGCGTCTTTCGCCTCCGACGCGATGGCCGCCGGCGTGGACGGTGTAGTGATACCCGACCTTCCCGCGGAGGAGATGGGCCCGTGGAAGCGGGAGTGCGACGCCGCCGGCCTGGAGACGGTGGCGTTCTGCGCGGTAACTACGAGCGATGAGAGAATAGAGCTTATCTCGCGGATGTCCACCGGGTTCATGTACTGCATATCTACCCTGGGGACCACCGGGGCCAGGGAGAGAGTGCCCGATGAGTTGCCCCGGTTCCTGGGGCGGGCCCGGGACCACGCGTCGTGTCCCATTGTCGTCGGGGTAGGCATATCGACCCCCGGCCAATGCCGGGAGGTCGGCGCGCTGGCCCACGGCGTGATAGTGGGAAGCGCTCTCATGCGGCTGGCCCTCAACGGGGACACCGCCGGAATCTCGTCCGCGGTTCGCCGGTTCGCGGAATCGCTGCGCTAAGCACCCCGCCGCGATCCACAACGCCAAAACGCACTCTGGGGGCCAGGCCCCTAACGTGCAAAACGCACTCTGGGGGCCAGGCCCCTAGCGTGCATTGCAGGAAACGCGGCAGCAAAGGGAGAAAGGATTGCCTACTGAAGCCTGGTGGTCTGTGGCTGGAACAGTCTCCGCCCATGGTGGGGGAAGTGAAAGACCTTCTCGAACAGGAAAACGACGATGACAAGGATAAGCGACATCGCCGCCGGTAACCCGATGCAGGATATGTAGCCCTTCGGGGTCGCGAGGAAGTCAAGGAAGGACCCGAAGTTCGGCACTCTTGCCGCAACACCGCCCATGACCTCGCCGGTGGGGACCCTTTCGGCGTCGGGTACGGGATTGTTGTCGCCCTTGGTGGTGAAGAAAAGGACCGTTCCGGCGTCCTCTATGGAGACGACGCGGTGGATGACGAACTGCCCCTTCTCCTCGGGGTCCTGGAATACTATGACCTCCCCGACCTCTATATCCCCGGGTTTCAAGTCGCTGATCACGACCGCGTCACCGGTCTTGATCTGGGGGGACATGGAATCGCTGACGACTACCTGGAACGGGTTGAATATCTGCTGTGTGACAAGGAGGAGCGATAATGACATGGCGATTGTAATGAGGGCTACGGCGATAAACCGTAATAAGCTTGCCACTGCTCGCGCCAACGATGATTTATGGCCCATTTTCCCCCTTCCCAATGAGTATCGGTCGCATTCTCCTTCGGGTTTAACGCACCCAGCCGGTTTTCAACCATATTGCGTATCATGCTTAGTCAAGCTGAACAGTGGGCGACTCCCCCAATCGGGGCATTCGATCCGCTCCTCGCCCTGGAGCTTGACGATGAACGCCCGTAGCTTATCGTACGCCTCGGGGGACCCGCAGCCGGCGTCGATGAGTATAGCCCCGTCGCTGTCTGTGAGCAGGAAGCTGTTGGCCGGTGCCGGCCACATATGTGTTTCCGGCCTGTAGGCGTGGATTGTGGACGGGCTCACAGCGGAGAACGGCACCGATTATCACAGCCCGATCATGCGGGCGATAATCATCTTCATAACCTCGTCGGTCCCGCCTCCGATAGGCATCAGGCGGATGTCCCGGTACGCCCGTGCAATATCGTACTCCTCCATGTACCCGTAGCCGCCATATATCTGCAGGCAGGTGTCGATGACGCGACAGGCCATGCGCCCGCAGTACAGCTTGGCCATGGAGACTTCCTTGATGGGGTTCTTGCCGTCCACAAAGAGCTTCAGGGAGTGGTACGTCATCGCGCGGCCGACCTCAACCTCGGTGGCCATGTCGGCGAAATAATGCGCTATCACCTGGAACTTAGAGATGGGCTTGCCGAACGCCTGGCGCTGCTTGGCGTACTCCATCGCCTGCTCCATGGCCAGGTCCGCTCCGGACACCGAACCCAGCGCCAGGGTCAGCCGCTCCCAGGCGAACCCGTCCATTATCTGGTAGAAACCGCGGTTGACCTCGCCCAGAAGGGCGTCCGAGGGGACACGCATGTCGGTAAACGCCAGTTCCCCGGTGCTGGAGGCCCTCCACCCCAGCTTGTCCAGCTTCCGCGAAACCTCAAAACCCGGCGTGTCGGCATCCACCACGAACATGGAGATGCCGTCGTACCTTTTATCGGGGTCGGTCTTGACCGCAATAACCATGAAGTCGCACCTCGCCCCGTTGGTGATGAACGTCTTGGCCCCGTTGATTATCCAGTCGTCCCCGTCTCTTACCGCGCGGGTGGTAATGCCGGCGACGTCGCTTCCCGCGTCCGGCTCGGTTATGCCCAGGGCGCCTATCCACTCGCCCTTCAGCCCGGGGACAAGGTACTTTTCCTTCTGCTCGCTGGTGCCGTGGTGCATTATGTGGGGCATGGCGATTGCGACATGCGCACCGATATCGGCGGCCACGCCCCCCGAGCGAGTGCGGATCAGCTCCTCGTGGAGTACCGCCTCGGCCAGGACGTCGTCTCCACCACCGTACTCCTCCGGGTAGCGCATCCCCAGGTAGTCGAGCTCACCCAATCGCAGAAATACGTCCCGGGGGACCTCGCCGGCCTCCTCCCACTCCTCCGCGTGGGGGGCCATCTCGTTCTCGACGAAATCCCTGATGGATTGGCGGAAAATATCGTGCTCGGGCTGAAACAGGTCGTAGCTCATGGAAACCTCCTCAGAGCTGATACCAGTGTCCCGTCTTATAAATACAATGGCATTCGAACGCCGCTGCATCCGCTCCTGCTGCGTTCCTCTCCCTCGACGTACTCCATGAGTACGACTCGGTCGCGCGCCTTGCCGGAGCGGCGCTTCGACGCTCTCGGTGCGTCACTGTACTTATAAGACGGAACACCAGCTCCGTTCAACACGGAACGGATTATACACCAGCGGGGAATCAATACAGGCTTGAGTCGAACGTTTTGCCCGCTGTGGGCTCACTCCCCGGAATCATCATCCTCACTGGACTCAGATTGCCGAATGGCGCCAATCGTTTCCGTCACGCTTCGTATTATCTTCGGCAGCAGCGTGGGGATGAAAAGGACGATGACGACGACAATTATAATGATGAGCTCCACAGGGCCAAGCCCAAATATTGCTGCAAGCATGGTACCTCCCGGTGCGACGATTACTGACAGTTGAGATATAACACATCGGTATTCGCATGGCAAACAAGACGGTTAAGAATCGGCCCTGCCTGCCGCCTCTGCGGGTTTGTCTCGTCTAGGGCGGAACGCCCTGTACCCGTGGTACGAGAAACCGATGGTCCACAGCCCGATAGGTATGAATATGAACGGCAGGGCCGGCGGAAACAGGATTCCCATGATTACCAGGTACGCGCACCCGGAGATAAACCCGGTCAAGTGGATGAAGAAGTTGAATTTACCTAGCGCCTCTTTTACCGCTCTTTGCTTTTCTTCTTCCCTTGCCTGCTCGAGCCTGCGGATCTCCTCCGCCAGCATGGCATTCTCATCCGTGTCCATAAGTTGCTTTCTCGTCCTGTTGGGGGTCACCTGACAGTAACGTAAAACGGCACAACGCACAAACAGGCGCAAAACGCAGGATTAGCGCCGGTCCTTGTGTTAGTGTAATTCAAGTGAATGCGGCGCCGGAGGAGAGGCGAGGCGGCATGGAAGAGGAGTTGACACCCGGAGAGATCAGGGAACGGTACGGCGACCTGCCGTATATTACACCTTATGAGAAGATCATAGCGCTCACCGACGAGGCCGGGGAGCACGTGGAACTGCACGAGTACCACGCCAGGGGCAGGTGCAGCGGGGGCGCGGCATGGGAGGTGTACCACTACGCCCGGACGAGTCCCCTTGTCATCAACGCGCGAAGGGAGGGAGCCAGGAACATCTTTATCTGCCAAACCGGCAAGGAGGTGCTGGAGCTTACGCCTGGGTTCTCCGGGGCTGGGCTCGAGGAGGTGTGCATCGATGGTGACCAGGTGGCGGTGACCTACGCCGGTCTGGCGGGGGGAGGCGTAGCGGCTACGCTCTGCCGCGGCATGGCTGAGGACGTGCTATCCACCGTCGTGCACCGGCAGGGAGGCGGGTCCGGCCTGGGAAGGGCGACGCTAAGACTCCCGGTGACGAGGAAACTGGTAATAGGCGTGGATGATACCGACGACGCCGAGCGCGGGGCGACCTGGTCGACGGTGAACGAGATAGCGTTCGAACTGGAGGAGGAGCGGGAGTGCCTGTACCTTGGCCACACCATCGTACAACTCTTTCCGGACAACCCTCACAAGACCACCAACTGTTGCTCGACCGCCGTCGTGCTGGGGGTAGGCCCCGGCAGGGCCGACGATGTCAGCGAGCGGTTCAGGGAGATGCTGACCGAGAGGTGCTACAGCGACCAGTGCGGAATGGCGGCCTCCGGTGCGGTCCTTGTTGGAGAGCGACTTCGCGGGTTCACAACCGCCGCCAGGCACAGGATGGTCACTCTCGAGGACGCGCGTGAGGTAGCGGAGAGGTCGGGGGTGAACCTGTTCGAGGTGACGGGGCCTCGCGGGTGTATAGGTGCGCTGGCGGCGGTCGGATCCCATAACGCTCCCGACACGGCGGTTATCCCTTTCGGTGTACCGATGGGAGGCGGAGCGGGAGCGGGCTGATGAGTGCGGCGGTGACATTCGGCGGCGTGATCGACCTCAAGATAGATCTCCAGGCCAGGGGCGCGCGTATCCCCGACTGGCTTCACTCCAGGGCCGGAGGGGCGGGTCCCGCCGACGGCATCACGGTGTTCCTGGACGGCATGCCGGTGACCGTGCCCACCGGCGCCTGGTATGTGCGGCGTTCCCCCTACGAGATGCGGCCCTCGGGGGAGTCATGGGAGCTTCTCCTGGACGGGGCCGCCGTTTGCGGGCTGGATGTAGCCGGTGAGCCGGAGTACTACCGAAAGACCACGCCCGAATCTGTTCCCTATCACAAGGTCGCGCTACGGCACGGACGCGACGGCATCGGCTCCACGGTGGTGCAGGGTTGTGTTCACGGGGAAGGCTCATGCAGGTTCTGCGCGATAACGGTGAGCGCCGCGAGCGGTGTGACCGTTCCCCGGAAGAAGCCGGAGGACGTGGCGCGGGCCGCGTCAGCGGCGCTGCTGGAGGGTTACTCCCACATCGTTCTGACCACCGGGACAACCGGAGACGGGGACCGGGGGGTAGAGCCGTTGCGTCGCTGCGCGGCGGCGGTGAAGGGCGAGGCGGACATGAAGGTGCACGTACAGTTTGAGCCGCCGGGCGACCCGGGACTCATCGACCGTATCGCGGAGGTGGCCGACAGTGTGGCGATTAACGTGGAGAGTTTCGACCGGGATACTCTTACCAGGATGGCGCCGGGGAAGTCCGCGACCGGCCTGGCGGAGTACGAGATAGCCTGGGCGAGGGCGGTGAAGGTCTTCGGCGCCGGGCAGGTGACGAGCTTTGTCATCATCGGGCTGGGGGAGTCGGAGGAAAGCGTCATGGAAGGGTGCCGGCTGCTCACGTCGATGGGCGTCTACCCGTTTCTTGTCCCCTTGAGGCCGCTTGCAGGTACGCTCCTGGAGAAATGGTCTCCCCCCGGGGCGGAAAAGATGAAGGGCGTCTATGAGAGGGCGGCGGCGATCGTGGCGGAGTCCGGGCTTCGGGCGTCAATCTGTGACAGCGGCTGCGTCCACTGCGGTGCATGCACCGCCTTCACCGATATAACCGGCTAACCAGTGACCCCTCCCTCACAAATAAACAGGAGCCACAAAATGACGCACTGGTGCCAGGCACCAGTGCGTCATTTTGTAACTGCCCGGGGAGGTCACGCGGTGAGGGCGCACTCTTTCTTTATCTTCTGCTTGATGCGGCAGAGGGCGTTGTCAACAACCTTTGTTTCGCAGTCAAGCTCTTCGGAGATCTCCTGGTAGCTCTTGCCCTCCAGGTACTCCACGAAGACGCTCCACTCCAGGTCGCTGAGCTTGTCTCTTAGAATCCCGATGACGCCGTCCAGTTCCTCGTCGAAGATGAACAGGTCGAGAGGATCCTCGGATTTTTCAGGGCCCAGGCCCTGAGAGGCGAGACTGTCGAGGAGGTTCTCGTCAGGCACCTGGGTGTCCAGCGACTGGTACGAGCTCAAGGGGTTGTGCTTCTTCCTGGCGTGCGTCTTTACCGCTGTGATTATCTGCCGGGTTATGCACAGGATAGCGAAAGAGCGGAAGGAGCAAAGCTCATCCTCCTTGAAATCCCTTATCGCCTTGAAAAGCCCGATCATGCCTTCCTGAACCGTGTCCTCATGGTCCGCACCGGTCAGGAAGTACGACCGTGCCTTGACGTGAGCAAGGTACTGGTAGCGTTCTATGAGGACGGTTTCTGCTAGAGGATCGGCCGCCCTGGCAGACCTTACCAGGTACTTATCGGAGAGCTCACGGTACTTTCTCAGTGAAGGATTCTGGTTCCTGGTTCTCGCCAAACCCCCTCCTTTGCGGGGCACACGCATCTTGTGCCACTTTTGAAGAGTATAACATAGATGTTGTTACGTTTGTCAAATGAGTTATCTAGGGTTACTTTCTGTTGGGTTCTGTTGTAGTTGTTGCTACTGTAAAACATTGCTGCCTCTTGCCGCAAGTGAACCGAATCGCCGGCCCATTCGACGGTGCAGGTATGATGCCTTCGTGGGTGCACCTTCCAGGTTACGTGATGCCTGCCGCAAAATGGAAAGGCGGGTAGAACCCGCCTTTACTCCGGGTAGACATTCCCCGCGTCTAGGTCATGGTTATCGATTCTACGGGGCACTCCTCGGCGCAGTCCGCACAGCCGGTGCATTCACCTGCGTTAACTATGGCGGCGATATCGTCCACCAGGTCCAGGACCTCGTGCTCGCATACATCCACGCACAGCCCGCAACCGGTGCACTCATCGGCATCAATGACGGGTCTCTTGTCGCTCGGCTCTCCCACGGTCTCACCTCCCGAGTCTCTAATCCAATCCGAATCAAGAACAGTTCCATCCTCCCAGCCTGTCTGCTAGAAAGGCCGGGCAGGAAAGCCAACGGGTTAATGATACATAAAACGGGAGAGAGCGCAACTGAGGCGTACTCCTGTAGTAGTACGTCGAGGGAGCGGAACGCAGTCGGAGTGGACGGGAGCGGCGTTCGAATGCCAGCGTACCTGTGGAGCGGGGTACTATGATCCACTGGTTGCCGCGGGTACTGTGACCGCAATCACCCGGCAGCAGCGCGCAGTGAAGACCTGATGGGAAGAGGTGGGTATTAACGGTCCGTTATATAGGTAAGTGATAATATTGTTATAAATATACTTGACAACATAAGACTCATGTATTAAGATATTGCAGGTTAACTGTTAATAAGAAGGTCTACGGACGCAAGGAGTGATGTAGAAATGGCGAAAGTACTTGGAATCGACCTGGGGACGACCAACTCCTGCATGGCGGTCATGGAGGGCGGAGAACCCACTGTTATCCCCAATACGGAAGGGGGAAGGACGACCCCGTCCGTTGTCGCGTTCTCCAAGACCGGAGAGAGACTGGTAGGTCAGGTCGCCAAGCGGCAGGCAATAACCAACCCGGATCGGACCATCATGTCGATAAAGCGGAAGATGGGAACCAACGAGAAGGTAAAGATAGACGACAAGGAGTACACACCCCAGGAGATCTCCGCGATGATACTGCAGAAGTTGAAGTCGGACGCGGAGGAGTACCTGGGGGAGAAGATAACCCAGGTGGTGGTAACGACCCCCGCCTACTTCGACGACAGCCAGCGCCAGGCCACCAAGGACGCGGGAAAGATCGCGGGCCTGGAGGTGCTGCGCATCATCAACGAGCCCACGGCCGCCTCCCTGGCGTACGGGCTGGACAAGGAGTCGGAGCAGACGATACTGGTCTTCGACCTCGGAGGCGGAACCTTTGACGTAAGCGTGCTGGAGATCGGTGGGGGCGTCTTTGAGGTGAAATCCACCAGCGGGAACACTCACCTCGGCGGTGACGACTGGGACCAGCGGATAATCGATTGGATGGCGGATGACTTCAAGGGGAAGACCGGCATTGACCTCAGGGATGACAGCATGGCCCTCCAGAGGCTCAAGGAGGCCGCGGAGAAGGCGAAGGTCGAGCTATCCACAACCACTACCACCAACATCAACCTGCCGTTCATAACCGCCACCCAGGAGGGACCACAACACCTGGACATGACACTCAGCCGGGCCGAGTTCAACAAGATGACCGCGGAACTTGTAGATAAGTGCGTAGGCCCGTTCAAGCAGGCCATGGAGGACGCCAAGCTCGAGCCGAAGGATATCGAGCACGTCATCCTGGTAGGCGGCGCGACCCGCATGCCCGCCATACAGGACAAGGTTCGCGAGTTGACCGGTGGAAAAGAGCCGCACAAGGGCGTCAACCCCGACGAGGTAGTGGCCGTCGGCGCCGCCATCCAGGCGGGGGTACTCAAGGGCGACGTCAAGGACGTCTTGCTGCTGGACGTAACCCCGCTGTCGCTGGGAATCGAAACGCTGGGCGGCGTGTCCACCAGGCTGATAGAGCGCAATACCACCATACCGACCCGAAAGAGCGAGACGTTCACCACCGCGGCTGATGGTCAGAACAGCGTTGAGGTGCACGTGCTTCAAGGCGAGCGGGAGATGGCCGAGTACAACAAGACGCTGGGCCGCTTCCAACTGGTGGGGATCCCCCTGGCGCCGAGGGGCGTGCCCCAGATCGAGGTCGCGTTCGATATCGACGCCAACGGCATAGTGCACGTAACCGCGACCGACAGGGCGACCGGTAACGAGCAGAAGATAACCATCGAAGCCTCCAGCGGCCTTTCCGAGGAAGAGATGAAGAAGATGGTGGATGACGCGGAGGAGCACGCTGAGGAAGACCGAAGGCGCAGGGAAGAGGCCGAGACCCGCAACAGGGCGGACGAGGTTGTCTATTCCACCGAGAAGTCCCTTCGAGAGCTGGGCGACAAGGTGGATGCTGACGAGAAGGCCAAAATAGAGTCCGCGCTTGACGAGGTCAAAGAGGCCCTGAAGGGCGGCGACGTTCAGAAGATAAAGGCCACCATGGAAAACCTGGTACAGGCCTCCCACAAGCTGGCGGAGGCGGTCTATGCGCAGGCTTCGGCGGGAGCAGGCGGCGCGCCGGGCGGCGCACCGGGCGGAGAGGCGTCCGAGGCGGGGGCCGGCCCGGATGAGGAAGAGGTAATAGACGCCGACTTCGAGGTGATGGACGACGAATAGGCCAGTGTACCGCCTGGAACGTCAGGTGAGAAAGGTCCGACAGTCCCGGGCCATAGAGGAGAAAACATGAGCAAGGGTACGGGTTCGGGAAAACCACCCAAAGATAAGGAGGAGGGCGCGCCCCCCGAGCAGGAGCTCCCCGAGGGCGATGTCGAGGTGGATGTTGAGCCCGGCATAGAGGTAGAGGGCGATGTCGTCGAAACGGGAGACGACGGAAGCGAGACGACTGAAAGCGAGGAACTGCTTGACAGCCTTATGAGGCTCAAGGCGGACTTCGAGAATTACCGAAAGCGCATGATGAGGGAGCAGACCCGCATCGTGGAGACAGCGGAGGCCGACCTGGTCAAAAGGCTGCTTCCGGTGATTGATAACCTGGAGAGGGCGCTCAAGAACGCCGGCGAAGGCGAGCCGCAGGGGCTCCACGAGGGCGTGGAGATGGTCCTGGACCAGATGATAGAGGTGCTGGGGAAGGAAGGCCTCGAGGTTGTCGACCCGCAGGGCGAGCAGTTCGACCCGGAGCATCACGAGGCGATGATGGTTGTGGAGACCGGCGAGTGCACCGAGGACACCGTGATCGACGTGGTCCAGAGGGGATACCGTTTCAGGGGCATACTGCTGCGGCCGGCCATGGTGTCGGTATCCTGCCCGGTCAAGGGATAAGCGGGCCGGTTGCCGCGGAGAGATCAGGGAAGTAGCGGATTTCGGATGTGATGACGGTTGAACGGGAAGGACTATTACAAGATACTCGGCGTTGACAAGAAAGTCGCCGGGGACGAGATAAAGAAGAGCTACCGAAAGCTGGCTCACAAGTACCACCCTGACAAGAATCGGGGCGACAAGGAGTCCGAGGAGAAGTTCAAGAAGATCACCGAGGCCTATGAGGTCTTGAGTGACGACAAGAAGAGGAAACAGTACGACGAAGGCAGGTTGTTTACTCCCTCCGGGGCGTACGGGTCGGGGGGGTTCCGGCCCGGGGACTTCGCGGGGTTTGACGGGTTCGGGAACTTCCAGGGCGCCGGCGGCCAGGATTCCACTTTCGAGGGGAACCTGAACGACATCTTCAACATGTTCGGGGGAGCCGCCGGAGGGCGGCGCGCAGGAAGCAGTGGCCGGCGGGCCAGGGGCCGCAGGGGGAACGATGTCGAGGCAACTGTTCACCTCTCGTTTGACGACGCTCTGGGGGTAGTGTATGTCCCGATAACTTTGACCCGGAATAGTACCTGCCCGGAGTGCAAGGGTACCGGTTCGGCCGCGGGGACGCTGCCCGAGACCTGCACCACCTGCGGGGGCCGGGGGTCGGTGTCCGAGGACCAGGGGTTGTTCGGGCTGAGCAGGCCCTGCCCTGCGTGCGGTGGCAAGGGGTCGATCATTAGAAACCCGTGCTCCAGGTGTGGTGGCGTGGGGATGGTGAGCACCCCCAGGAAGATAAAGGTGCCAATACCGGCGGGAGTAAAAGACGGCTCCCGCATCAAGTTCAAGGGAAAGGGAGAAGACGGCCCCGGCGGGGGGCCGCCGGGCGACCTGTACCTGGTGACCAGGGTTGCGGAGCATCCTTACCTGAGGCGGAAGAACAGTGACATAACAATGGAGCTTCCGCTGACGTTCTCCGAGGCGGCGCTCGGTACCCGGGTTGAGGTCCCTACTATTGACGGCAGGGTCAAGCTCAAGATACCGGCGGGGACCCAGAGCGGCCGGACTTTCCGGCTCAAGGGCAAGGGCGCTCCCCGGCTCAAGGGCAAGGGTAAGGGAGACATGAAAGTCACCGTCCGCGTAGTGGTCCCCGAGAAGCTGGACAGTGATGAACGCAAGCTGATTGAAAGTCTCGAGGAGATAGGACCCAAAGATATCAGAGCCCACCTGAATGCCTGACGGCGGAGATTGCTCGCGTGCCGGGAGATAGCATGAGAGACGGAAAAGAAGAAGGAGTGTACATCATAAGCGTGGCGGCCAGGCTCGCGGAGGTGCACCCGCAGACGCTTCGGCTTTACGAACGCAAGGGCCTTCTGTGCCCGGAGAGGACCCCCAAGAACAGGCGCCGCTACTCGGAATCAGACATCGAGCGCCTGAGGCATATCCAGGTGCTCACCCGGGAGGAGGGGCTTAACCTCTCGGGCGTTCGCAAGGTCCTGAGGATGGAGGACGAGATGTCCCGCCTGCGGAATATCGTGACCGAACTGGAGGCGGAGATGGCCGACGCGCGCAGGCGCCTGGCCGAGGAGATGCGAAATCACAAGAAGCAACGAGCGCTTAAGAAGATGCCCCCCGCCGGGCTCGTTCAGTTTAGAGGGAAAAGGCGCAGGCCGTAAACAAACGGCGGTTACACAGCAAAAGGCGGTTACACAGAATCCCGCGCCACAAACATCTGAAGCCTTCCCCTCCCCGGTCCGTACCGCGATAGAAAACGCGATGACGTTTACACGTTACGGCTGGTCTATAATGTTGTCGGCATGTACTGAAAGGACGGCGGCACGGTAACTCCTGCCTGCGCTAGAGGCAGAGACCCGGGGCGATTCGGAGGAACAGGGATGGCGAAAAGATACGATGTGATAATCGTAGGGGCGGGCCCGGCGGGCATCTTCTGCGCGCTGGAGCTTATCCGCAAGACCGACCTCAAGATTCTCATCATCGACAAAGGCGAGGGGCTGGACAAAAGGAAGTGCCCCGCCCCCTCGGGCCCGTGCCGCCGCTGCAGGCCGTGCGCGAACCTGTGTGGCTGGGGCGGCGCCGGCGCCTTCAGCGACGGCAAGCTGATGCTCTCCCGGGATATCGGGGGATGGCTCGCTGACATTGTACCGGCAACAAAGCTGAATAAGCTGATAGACAGGGTGGATAGGACGTACCTGGAGTTCGGCGCCCCGGAGGAGGTCTTCGGCGATAACGAGGAGAAGGTGCTCGAGATAGCGCGGAGGGCGGTGAAGTCGGACCTGAAACTCTTGCCCTCAAGGGTCCGCCACATGGGGACCGAGGTGTGCCGGACCGTAATCGGTGCCATACACGAGGAGATTGACGGCAGGGCTGACATACTTATGAACACGTCGGTGGAGCGGATAAAGGTCACCGACGGCGTGGTGAAAGGAGTTGACTGCGACGACGGCTCCTCCTTTAGCTGTACGTACCTGGTCCTCGCCCCGGGCCGAAGCGGGGCGGACTGGTTCAGCGGCGTGGCGCGGGAGCTGGATCTCCACCTGGGGAACAACATGGTGGACATAGGTGTGAGGGTCGAGGTCCCGGCGGTGGTGATGGAGCCGCTGACCGACGAGCTCTACGAGCCGAAGCTGGTCTACTACTCCAGGAGCTCCGAGGACCGGGTGAGGACGTTCTGCATGAACCCGGCAGGTGAGGTGACCAGGGAGTACTACGAGGAGGTCCTCACCGTGAACGGCCACTCATACGCCGAGAAGAAGACGGAGAACACCAACTTCGCGCTCCTGGTCGACAAGAGGTTCACCGAGCCGTTCCGGGAGCCTATCACCTACGGAAAGTACATCGCCTGGCTGGCCAACCTGCTGGGGGACGGCATACTGGTCCAGCGCCTGGGCGACCTACTCGCCGGACGACGTTCCGACCCGAAACGCATCGCCCGGAGCACCGTTATGCCCACGCTGACGGACGCTACACCGGGAGACCTGAGCCTGGTACTGCCGTTCAGGTTCCTCTCGGACATCCTGGAGATGTTGAGCGCGCTGGATACTCTCGTGCCGGGGGTCTTTTCCCGGAACACGTTGCTGTACGGGGTCGAGGTGAAGTTCTACGGCTCCCGGTTGAAGGTGACCGGGGGGCTCGAGAGCGAGGTGCGCATGATGTTCGGCGCCGGGGACGGCGTTGGGATAACCAGGGGCCTGGTGCAGGCGTCGGCTTCAGGCGTCCTGGTCGCTGAGAGTATAATCAGGCGGCGGAGCAAAGACGTCTGAGAGTCGTTGAAGTAGGGACTCGTTGTGCGTGATATAGTAAGGCGTCGGTATCGGCAGGGCTCTCGAGCAGGTGGTGCAAGGTGTCTGGAACCGTGGTGTTAGGTGCCCAGTGGGGTGACGAGGGCAAAGGAAAAATAACGGACCTGATGTCGGACAGGATGGATTTCGTTGTCCGCTTCGCCGGTGGGAACAACGCCGGTCACACAATTGTCTGCGGTGATGACGAGTTCAAGCTGCACCTGATACCTTCCGGTATCCTGTACCCTCACATCACCCCCGTCATAGGCGACGGCCTGGTGGTGAACCCACAGGTTCTGTTGGGGGAGATGGACGACCTCGGCACGAGAGGAATCAGCAGCGATAGATTGAAGATCAGCTGCAACGCGCACCTGGTAATGCCTTATCACGTGGCCTTTGACCACCTTGGCGAGATCAGCCTGGGGAGCGCCAAGCTGGGGACCACCCATCGCGGGATAGGCCCGGCTTATGCCGACAAGGCGGACCGGTTGGGGCTTCGCATGCAGGACCTCTTCGACGAGAAGATATTCAGGACCAAGGTAGGGAGCGCCCTGGGCAGGAAGAACCCGATACTTACCAAGGCGTTCGGGCAGGAGCCGTTCGATCTGGACGAGATAACCGATGAGTACATGAAGTACGCCGAGAGGCTGGAGCCTCACATCGGGGATACGTCTCTACTTATTCACAACGCGTTGGATGATGGAAAGAAGGTGCTGTTCGAGGGCGCGCAGGGTGTCCTGCTGGACATCGATCACGGGACCTACCCCTTCGTGACATCCTCGTCGCCGACGATAGGGGGGGTTTTCACCGGCACCGGCATCGGGCCGGGGGCAATTAATCGGATCATCGGGGTAGCGAAGGCGTACTTGTCCAGGGTTGGGTACGGGCCTTTCCCGACCGAGCAGGATAACCGCGACGGGGAGATCATGGTGGAGAAGGGTGTCGAGTTCGGCACCACCACCGGCAGAAAACGGAGGTGCGGCTGGCTGGATGTTGTCCTTCTCCGGTACGCGGTGCGGGTAAACGGCCTTACCGGGCTGGCCCTGACGAAGCTTGACGTCCTGTCGGCGTTCGAGAAGCTGAAGGTCTGCATCGGGTACTCGTACCAGGGGCGGATCTATCACGATTTCCCACCGCACCAGACTATCTTCCACAAGTGTGAGCCGGAGTATCTGGAGCTCGAAGGGTGGAACGTGGATATATCCGGGGTGACCGACAAGGAGGAACTACCCGCCGCGGCGCTCCGCTATATCGAGTTCGTAGAGCAGGCGGCCGGGATCCCGGTGGACGTGGTGTCGGTGGGCCCCAAGAGAAGCCAGACCATCTGGTCCCGGGCGGAACTGAGGCCGCAGGGCGTCGAGGAAGGGATGTACCTGTATCAAGAAGATTTTGATCCGCCGTGTTCCGTGTGAAGCTCGAGAGTGGGATGTCTTCGAACCCCACGCGGTATAGTATCGGAACACAACTGATAGCCGGGGGCTTATGACATGAGAGTCATGATAGTCGGTGGCGGAGGCCGGGAGCACGCGCTGGGCTGGAAGATGGCCCGGAGCCCGCTGGTGGAGGATATTATGTTCGTGCCCGGCAATGGGGGCGCACAGGAGATAGGCGAGTGCGTAGAGGCGGACATGGGGAATGACGGCGAACTGACCGGAATCGCGGCACTGCATGGCATCGACCTGACCGTGATTGGTCCGGAGGCGCCACTGGTGGCGGGGATCGTCGACGAGTTCAATGACCGGGGAATGAAGGTTTTCGGGCCGTCAGCGGACGCCGCCCGGATCGAGGGCAGTAAGCACTTCGCCAAGGACCTGATGGAAAAGCACGGGATACCCACCGGGCGGGCACGCCTTTTCACGTCGTTTGAGGACGCCAGGGAGTACGTGGAGAGCACCCCGGCGCCACTGGTGGTGAAAGCGGACGGGCTGGCCGCGGGCAAAGGTGTGATAATCGCGAAGGACACCGATGCCGCGGTAGAGGCGCTCTCGGAGTGCATGGTCAAGCGGGCGTTCGGTGATTCAGGGTCCAGGGTCCTGGTGGAGGAGTACCTGGAGGGACCGGAGGTTTCGATACTGTCGCTCACCGATGGGAAAGGCGTCGTCCACATGGTGCCGTCGCAGGACCACAAGAGGGCTTATGACGGGGACGAAGGCCCCAATACCGGGGGGATGGGTGCCTACTCGCCGGTGCCCCTGCTCGACGGTGATACCGAGGCGGGTATCCAGAGGAGCGTGATGGAGGCGACGGTTGAAGCGATGGCCGGGGAGGGGACTCCATGCCGCGGCGTTCTGTATGGCGGCATCATGCTGACCGGGGACGGCCCCAGGGTGCTGGAGTTCAACGTTCGCTTCGGCGACCCGGAGATCCAGGCAGTGCTCCCCCGGCTTGATAGCGACCTGGTCCCCGGATTGCTGGCGACGATAGACGGGACCATTTCCGACTGCGAGATGGAGTGGTTGCCCGAGTACTGCGTGTGCGTGGTGGTGGCGTCCGGGGGGTACCCCGGGAAGTACGTAACCGGCATACCCATTACCGGACTGAGGGCCGCCTCGTCGGATTCCAACGTCGAGGTGTTCCATGCCGGGACCAGGCTGGAAGACGGCAAGCTGGTGACAGCGGGCGGCAGGGTACTAAACGTGGTGGCGCTGGGGAAGGACTTCGAGAATGCCAGGGGCCTCGCCTACCAGGCGGTGCACATGATCGATTTCGAGGGGATGCAGTATAGAACTGACATCGGGTACAGTGCCGCCGGGCGCGGATAGCCGGGCGGGTAAACAGTACTACTTACGGGTGGTGAGTAATGGGTGATATCAAGGTCCTGGTAATCACCGGGAGCAAGAGTGACATGCCTGTGATGGCCAAGTGCGAGCAGATGCTCGAGAGGTTGGGCTTGCCTTCGAACACGGTGGTGGCCTCCGCGCACCGAAATCCCGGGAAGGTCATCGCCGCGGTGAGGGACGCGGAGGAAAGAGGGGCCGAGGTGGTGATAGCGGGCGCCGGCATGAGCGCGCATCTGCCCGGGGTTGTCGCGTCCTATACCGACCTGCCGGTTATCGGGGTCCCGATCGACTCAGGAATGCCCGGCGGGATTGACGCCCTTTTCTCCATTGTCCAGATGCCTACGGGAATACCGGTCGCCACGGTGGCGATAGGGGGCGCCGGGAACGCGGCGGTCCTGGCGGCAAGGATACTCTCGCTTAAGTACCCGGAGATACGCGAGAGGCACGCTAAGTACAGGAGAGAGTTGGCGGAGGCGTAAAACCCGACTTACAGGAAAGCAGGTGATGCTCCGTGATTGACCGCTACAGCCTGCCCGGGATGAAGGAGATCTGGAGCGAGGAGGCGAAGCTCCAGAACTGGTTGCAGATAGAGGTACTCGCCTGCGAGGCGATGGTCGAGCTGGGCCTGGTGCCTCCGGAGGCCCTCGTGGAAGTCAAGCGGAAAGCGCGGTTTGACGTCGAGAGGGTAAAGGAAATCGAGCAGCGCACCCATCACGACGTTGTGGCGTTCCTGGAGAACCTGGCCGAGAACATAGGGGAGGCAGCAAGGTTCCTTCACTTCGGCATGACGTCCTCCGACATCCTGGATACCGGCCTGGCCATCCAGATGCGCGACGCGGCGGAGATACTGATAGAAGGTACCAGCCGGCTGATGGGGATGCTGAAGAACAAGGCGCTGGAGCACCGCGACACGGTGATGATCGGCAGGACCCACGGCGTTCACGCGGAGCCCCTGACGTTCGGCGTGAAGCTCGCGGTATGGGCTTTCGAGACGCGCCGGAACCTCGATCGATTGATGAAGGCCCGGAATATGGTCAGCTGCGGGAAGATCTCGGGGGCGGTCGGCACCTACGCCAGCATCGACCCGTTCGTGGAGAAGTACGTCTGTGACCGGCTGGGGCTGAAGACCGCTGAGGCCTCTACCCAGATACTCCAGAGGGACCGCCACGCGGAGTACATGGCCGCGGCGGCGATCGCGGCGTCGTCGCTGGAGAAGTTCGCCACAGAGATCAGGGGGCTCCAGAGGACCGAGGTCACCGAGGTGGAGGAGCCGTTCCGCGAAGGCCAGACCGGTTCTTCGGCGATGCCCCATAAGAGGAACCCGATAATCTGCGAACGCGTATGCGGGCTGGCGCGCGTTATCCGGGGCAACTCCCAGGTGGCGCTGGAGAACGTGGCGTTATGGCACGAGCGTGACATAAGCCACTCCTCCGCCGAGCGGGTGATAATTCCGGACAGCACCATCCTTCTCGACTACATTACCAACAAGTTCATCGAGGTCATGGAGGGAATGGTGGTCTACCCCTGGAAGATGGAGAAGAACCTGGAGCTGACACAGGGCCTGATATTCTCAGAGAGAGTCCTGCTGACCCTTGTTAGCAAGGGGGTAACCCGCCAGGAGGCGTATACGATGGTGCAGAGGAACGCGATGCGGGCGGTCCGGGGCGAGGAAGGCTTCCACCAGGGGCTGCTGCACGACAAGGAAGTGGGGCGGTACCTCACGCCCGAGGAGATCGAGGGCTGCTTCGATGTCAGAGAGGCGCTGCAGCGGACCGACAAGATCTTCGCCCGGCTGGAGGGGTTGAAGGTGAAGCCCTGAACTTAGAAACCCGGGGCTTTTGACTGGAGGGAGGAGTGGAGTTGGCACGTGCCAGAGTATACATAACATACAAGGAAGGGATACTCGATCCACAGGGGAAGACGATTCTCCGCGCGTTGAAATCCCTGGGGTACGATGAGGTGGAGAATCTCAGGGTGGGCAAGTACATGGAGCTGGAGCTTGCCGGTACAGACAAAGAAGGGCTGGAGAAGAGGCTCGGCGAGATGTGCGAGAAGCTCCTGGCGAACCCGATAATAGAAGATTACGACCTGGAGGTTGATGTCTGATGAGGTTCGGTGTTGTAATCTTCCCGGGGTCCAACTGCGACCACGATTGCTTCTACGTCCTCGGCGAGGTCCTGAACCAGGATGTTAAGTACGTCTGGCACCAGAGCACGGACCTCTCCGGTTTCGATTGCATACTGTTGCCCGGTGGCTTTTCCTACGGCGACTATCTCAGGACCGGCGCGGTGGCCCATTTCTCCCCGGTGATGAAATCGGTGGAGCGGTTCGCGGCCGATGGAGGCATGGTCATCGGCATCTGCAACGGCTTCCAGATACTGTTGGAGGCGGGCCTGCTGCCGGGTGCGATGATGAGGAACACGGGCCTGAAGTTCATATGCCGTTTTGTCGATATAAGGGTCGAAACCACCAGTACCCCCTGGACATGCGGCGCTTACGAGCACCAGGTCCTCAGGATCCCCATCGCCCACAACGAGGGCAACTACCAGGTGCCGTACCAGACATTGGAGGAGATGAAGCTGCGAGGCCAGGTGGTCTTCCGCTACTGCTCCCCCGCGAGCTCGGTTTCAGGCGAGTTCAACCCCAACGGAGCCACCGAGAACATCGCCGGGGTCTGCAACCGGGAGGGCAACGTGCTCGGTTTGATGCCTCACCCCGAGAGGGCGTCCGAGGCGGAACTGGGTTCAACCGACGGCCTGGTCATCTGGCGGTCACTGCTTGACCATTGCGGCGTGGAGGTCCCCACCATTCTATAAGGCCACCCGGTGGGGTCAGCGCCTTTAAGCGAAGCCAACAGATGGGGTCAGTGCATTAGATCGATGGCTGACAATAAACGTTATGGCGAGAATGCCTGACCCCCCACGTCACACAATCGGCGGTCACACAAGGAACGCCACCCCCCGGCTGGTGCCGTTGCAACATCCACCCAAGCCGACGTCTATTATGCAACAGCCCCAGGGCGGGACCCCTCCCTCGCCAATAAGTAGAAGCCACAAAACGCGCCAATGGTGCCAGGCACCACTGGCGCATAATAATCGGTGAGACAACACCCGCCAGCCCAGGGGCTAGCCCTGTTAATGATACGATGAACGCATGAAAATCAAAGTTGATTTCCACGTACACACCGTCTACTCGCCGGACTCGGTGATAACCTTCCAGGACCTCCGGGACGGCTGTCGCGAGAAAGGCATTGACGTGGTGGCCATCATGGACCATGACGTGACAGAGGGAGCGTTCGAGCTCGCCGCCAGGAGCGAGGAGTTGCTCTCCCGGGGCGAATGGGCGCCGCGGGTGCTGGTAGGCGAGGAGGTTCGGACCACCAAGGGTGAGATATGCGGCCTGTTCCTTAGCCGGTGGGTCCCCGACCACCGGCCTCCTCGAGAGACGATGGAGCTCATTAAGGAGCAAGGGGGCCTGGTGTACGTTCCCCATCCTTTCGACCTGCTCAAGCTCAAGAGGCTGAAGGCGTCTGAACTGATCGAGCTGTCAGGGCTGATCGATATCGTGGAGGAGTTCAACGGCAAGCCCAGGCTCCCGCTGGCGAACACACTCGCCAGGCGTTTCCTGGAGAGACACCCGCTGACCCCCGCGGCGGGAAGTGACGCGCACGAACCCACCCACCTGGGCGCCGCGTTCGTGGAGATGGAGGATTTTTCCGGACCCGGGGACCTCATGGAGAAACTGCCCGGTGGCCGCATCTCGGGAAAGATGTACTCCCCGTTCGCATCCGCCTATACGCGGTTCAGGATCCGGCGGAAGAGGAGGGCGGGGGACGCCGCTACCTAGTGCTCCGTCCCACAGATATCTTGGCATTCGAACGCCGCTGCATCCACACCGGCTGCGTTCCGTTCCCTCGGCGTACTACGTGAGTACAGCCTCGGTCACGCGCCTTGCCGGAGTGGCGCATCGACGCTCTCGGTGCGTAAAGCTACCCATGGGACGGAACACTAGCGCTCGGCGACCGACGGCCCTACTCGATCATTTCCTTATAGAAGGCATGTTCCTATTCTCGCTTGCCTTGAGCAAGAACGGGAGAAGAAAGGCGAGTGACAGGCCAACAAGGAGAATTATCCAATCCGCCGTTTGGAAGTACTGTTTCATAAAGCCGGAGAACCGCAACTGCGCGTCTGACCTGCAAAGGACCCCGTACGCGAGGAGCTCAGCCGGTGGTGTGATAACGGCGATGATAGCGACTGATAGGATTGAGATCCATATCGGATGGGGGGGTGTTGAACACACCCTCACGTACTGGTGTTTCCTCATGGTAGTGCCCCTGAAGAGCACCCACGGCACTATCATTGAACAGGTCACGATTGCGAACCGGTTGCTCCACTGCCCTGCGATGATCGCCAGCAGAAGCCAGACGGAGAACACCGCAACGCCTGCAACCAGCGCGTACAGCAGGCCATCCAACAACTGTCTGGATATATTGCCTGAAAGGTTGTCGGGTTGCTCGGCCTTGCCCGCGGTGGTGGAGAGGCCATTACCGCCAGGGGCCCTTCCGGGTGGCCTGGCCGTTGCCGCCTCCTCCAGGCTCTTTTCCAGCCCGCGGTCGCTGACGGGGGATGCCTGTGGTACTCGCCGGCCCGGTCCTTTCCCGGAATCTTCCGTGGCTTCCTGACTGACCGCAATGGGTTCCAGTTTGTCCTCTTTCTCTTCCCGGGAGACTTGCCCCTTGGGAGTGCGGACCTCGCCGTCATCGAAAACCGTTATTTCGGTCACAATAACCTTGGCGTCCCGGTCGGCGGCGGGCCGCTGGAGAGGCTCGAATCGCTCCTTGGCGGCAGGTTTATCTTTCACCGGGGACAGTGACTCTTTACACGGCGCGCAGAGCGTGGGGTCTCCGCTCTCGGTCCCGCACTCATTGCAGATTGGCCGTCCGCAGCACGAGCAGTCCCTTATTGCGGGTTTCCTTGGATGGCGGTAACATCCCCGCCAGCTCTTTGACCGTTCGTTCACAGTACCGCCTCCCGGGTGATCCGCGTGATTCACGGGCACTGTTCTCTCGTCAATTATAACCTTGATCAGGCGTTTATCCCATACTGGCGGCGGCCGCCCGGGCGTCCATAACAGACTCGTTAATATCTCTGGTGAAGTCGGTGAGTTCGGCAACCGTGGGGAACTCGTCGCTGGTGAAGAGATACTCCTCGCTGTACGGGTTCAGCCGCGTGGCCTCCATGTCCTTACCGGAGACCGACTCGGTGAAGACATCGAAGAGGGCGGTTCCCTTGAAAACGACCAGGGGGAAGAACGTCGCGGTGTAAAGCTTGTTTTCCTTCAGTATGTCAACAGTACGCTCGATACTCCGGCGGGTTTCACCCGGTAGTCCCACGATAAAGGTCAGGACCGGGTTCATCCCGGAGCGCTTGACATAGCGGGCCGCGTCAAGAATCGTCGACACATCGAGACGCTTCCTGGCTACATCCCGCAGCACTTCCTGGTTGAACGACTCAGCCCCGATTGCCACCGTGGTGAAGCCGGAGTCCTTGAGGATGTCGACCGTCGCCCGGGTGAGGAAGTCGGCGCGGGTCTGTATCTGGTAGGAGTAGGGAAGGCCATCCAGAAGACCCAGCAAACGAGCCAGGCGCTTCCGGTTCATGGTGAACGTGGCGTCGCCGAAGAAGAAAGAGCCGGCGCCTCCCGGGAACTGTTCCGAGCAGTAATCCAGGACTTCGCGCACGTACTCCGGGGAGTGAAAACGGACCCTCCTGTGGTTGATGGCGGGGTCCAGGCAGAACGTGCACTCCTCCGGGCAACCGCGGGAGGTAAGGAACCCCGCGCCCGGTATGTAATCACCGTCCGGGTTCAGACGGGAGAGTATCTCGAAACGGGTCTTCACGTTGAACTCGTCCGAGACCGTGTAGGGGTGCGGCAGGGAGTCCAAATCGGAGATGCGGGCGCGTTCCGGGTTGTGCAGGATAGAGGCGCCTTCCCGGAAGCTTATGCCGGGGAGGCCTTCCAACCCGGCGCCGGATTCCATCCTGTCGAGCAACTCAGCGCAGGTAATCTCACCCTCACCCCGTATCACAACGTCGGCGTGGCCGTCGGACAGTATCTCATGGGGATGAAACGTAGAGTAGATGCCGCCGGTCACTAAACGGCAGTTGGAGCACTCGCTCGTTATCTCGCCGAGAAGCCTGCGGCTGTACAGCGCCAGGTTATAGATGGACAGGGTGATGAGCACCACGTCGGGCTGGTAATCTCTGAGCGTCTCGATGAGGTACTCACGGGACCTTCGCGCCGCCGCGCTTTCCCCTATCCGTGAACCGGAGATCGCCTCGGGGTCCGTGTTGGGCTCGTGGAAAAGCTCGAACTTGTTATGAACGTCGGCGACAAGGTTGATGACCCGCACCTCGCGGCCCGCTGCCTTGAGACTCGCCACCACATGCATGGCGCCGTAATCCGGGGCCAGCAGGTCCTTGTTCCGCAGCGTTGCGAGCTTCACCCGCCATGCGGGTTCGGGACGCGTCTCCATGAGGCCGAGCGCGGCCGAGTCTGAGATAAGAAGGACTTTCACGGTTTCTCCAAACGTGTTTCCTTTTTAGAACAATGGGATAGTAACGCCTTTGGCAACCTGGAATCCAGGGGATCAGGCAACTGGAAAGAAAAAAGCCGTTCCTCAGAATATGGCATTCTATGCCACTTCTTCTGATTGACGCTTCTCTGGCGTCCGCCTATCGACACCGATAGGTCTTACGTCGCCTCCACGTCCATTTACCCTCTCCGTCGAACTGACGGCGAGCAACCGTAT